>CASKJV010000021.1 GCA_949388605.1 uncultured Clostridia bacterium | reverse complement strand
GAATTAGCTTGAACTAGGAACTGGATATGAATAATATAATTTTGTTAATAATTCTGATATTAAGTAAAATTATATAAGGGCTTTATATACAATCTTATAATCTCCCCTACAAATTACAATTTATTTAAATATCTCGAAAAAATTTTTAAAATAAAACATCCAAGAATTTCGTTTAAGTTCATTATCTAACAAAATTTTTGATTCACAAATTAAATCATTATTATTATATAAATACAAAGTTCCAACCTGTTCTCCCATAGTAAAATCAGAAGAAAAATTTTTAATAGTATAAATTTTAGTATTAAGCTTTACGTGACCATTAGTCTTTAAAGGGAACTCGTAATTATCCAAAACTTCTAATTTAAACTTAGGAATATCAGTTGTTTTTTCAAGAACAATAGAATCTCTTATATAAGATTGGAAATTAGAAAAATTTTCTTCAATAGTTTTAGAAACATTTACATATTGAAAATTACTATTTGTATAATTAATTAAATTGTAACTATCTTGAGTACGAATTTTTTTAGTATCAGCTCCAAGAACAACAACAATAATATCTAAATCATTTCTTTGGCACGCAGAAACAAGACAACGTCCAGCATCAAATGTAAAACCAGTTTTTACACCATATACTCCAGACAAATTTCCTAATAATTCATTTGTGTTATTTATAGTTTTGGGATATCCGTTAAAATTAAAACTATAAGATTTGCATGAGACTATATTTTTAAAAGTCTCATTTTTTAATGCATAATCAGTTAGAATAGCTAAATCATATGCAGTAGTATAATGATTTGGATCATCTAATCCATGAGGTGTAACAAAATTGGTGTTTTTCAAATTTAATTCTTTTGCCTTATTATTCATAAGAACTGCAAAATTTTCAAGAGAATCTGAAATTTCTTCTGCTATAGCAATAGCACAATCATTTCCAGAACGTAACATTAAGCCATATAGTAAATCATTTACACTAATTTGCATATTTTCTTTTAATCCTAAAGTAGAACCATGAACAGAAGATGCGGCTTTAGAAACAGTAACTATTTTTGATAAATCACATTTTTCTAATGCCAAAATACAAGTCATAATTTTTGTGGTGGAAGCCATAGGAGTTTCTTCAAAACCAGACTTTTCATACAAAACAGACAAAGTTTTTCTTTCAATTACAATTGCATGTTTGGAGTTCACAATTGGTTCTTCTAAAGAAGTAGTGTTAACTTCAGAAATATTTAAAGTTTCATATTCATCATTATATGAGAAATCATCAGCAATACAAATTGGAGATATTATATAAATAATTAAAAATATCATTAATAATATTTTTTTCCATATTTTCATAAATTTACCATCCTTTGAAGAAAAAGTATAAAAGTATATTCAAAATTTAATTAATTTTGAAATGCTTAGGGCAACAATAATTATATTAGGATTATTAGTTGATACATTTATTGTTATAAAATATCTTATTATAATTATAAAATAATATGCATGATAAATTTTCAAATGTGAAAATAGTGTGAAAATGTATCAAAATTAGCACATTTCCTTGATTTTGTGACAAAAATGTAATATAATTAACATGTACGGTCAAAACTTTAATACTCTAAGGATTCAAGCATTACTATATAAAAAGGGATATTGACAGTAAAAATAAATGAGTTAAAATATATTATATAATAATATAACCACGTAAATTAATATAAAGGAAGGTAGAAATTATGTTGAAGAAAAAAATTCTAAAAATTGTTTTAGTATTAGCATGTATACTAGCCTTAACAATGCCATATACAACACCTGTTTTAGCAGTATCTTTAAGTCATGAAGATACAACTGCTGAATTACAAATAAGTATAGTTCATGAAGGTGGCGAAGAAGAAAGTGATACTTTAACAGAAGAACAAAGAGAGTTATACGATGAGAACCAATATGCTTATAATGTTGGTACTACAAGAGTATACAAAATAATAGAGAAAGGTGATGCAACATTTTCTAATGCATTTTATTGTTTAAATGCAGTTAAAGCTTTCCCAGGAATAACATCTGAAGGATTTAATAGTTTAACATATAAAAACGTTGCAGATTTTACTGATTCTACAAATTTAAATGTCCAAGCTTTACACCTAAGTACAGCATATGCACAAGAAAGAGAAGTATGGTCAGCTAATTATAGAGCTTTAAATTGGTTAGCAAATAGTATGTATCTAAGAAAACAAGCACCAATGCAAAAAGATTCATATTTAGAAAAAGCCTTTGCTAATAGTGAATATGATTTAGAAGTTGTAAAAGCAATATTAACAGATGATGATATTGATGTTGTACAACAATATGCAATTTGGTATTTCACAAATAATGATGATGAAAGATATAATGTAGAAACATTACCAGCGGTTAGATTAGCTGGACTAGATTTTGAAAATATGACACTTGATACAAATACAAAATCATATAGAGATATTAATGAGATTTATGCTGAACGTCAAGCAATGGCAAATCATTTATATCAATATTTAATCACATCTGCAAAAGCAGGTATTGAAAGCGAAGATACTACTTTTCCTTCAATAGTAAATTTAGATGATAAAACAAGTGAATCAAACAATAGTGAATATATTGTTGTAGGACCTTTTAAAGTAAATTCAGGGACAGCTCCTTCAACAGAATATGAAATAAAATTATTAGATCAAGATGAAAATGAAATTTCAAGAAATGATTATAAAATAAAAATTGCAGGAGAAGAAGACTTTACAGACAAAAATGTAAATGAAATATTTGATAAAGAATACGACATATATCTACCAAAAACAAATAAAACAATAACAAAAGTAAAATTACAATTATCTTATTCAAGCTTTGAAAACAAAACTACATTATGGGAAACACAAACAGAACAAGAAACAGATAAATATCAACCAGTAATATTAATAACTAGAGAAAATACACCACATATTCAAAAAGCTGAACGTGTAATAACAAGAAGTATTAGTGATTTAGCTTTAAGAAAGTACATAATAAAAAGAAATAATACTCAAATAGATCAAACACCTACAGTTGATGTTACAGGATTAAAGAATGGAACTAGCACAACAGCTACATATAAACATTCTAAAGAACCAGTTAAAGTTTCAACTGGAGATACAGTAGTTTATGAAATAAGAGTATATAATGAAGGTGATATTGATGCTAAAGGCGTTGTTGTAATAGATGCTTTACCAAAAGGTTTAGAATTAGCAGAAGATAGTCATATTAATGAAACTTATGGATGGGAGAAAATTTCTTCTGGAGAAAATGTTGATGTGTATAAATCAGAATATTTAAATAATACACCAATTAGAGGATTTGATAAAGAAAATGGAACTCAATTAGACAGCCAATATGTTCAAATAGAAGTTAAAGTTTCAGATAATGCAGTTGCTTCATCTGTTTTAACAAATGTTGCTGAAATTTATGATGATTTTAACAGTGGAGATATAGTAGATTCAGAACCAAGAAATAATGATTATACACAAAAAGATTATGACACATCAAAATATACAGGAGATACAAACAATAAAGAAGATTTATCAGATAAAAATTATCATTACAAAGGAATTGAAGATGATGATGATTTTGCAAAAGTAATAGTTGAAGGCAAAGTATTTGATTTAAGCTTACAAAAATTTGTTACAAAAGTAAATAAAAATGCACCAAAAACAAATAGAGAACCAAAAGTAGATGTTGCACCATTAAAAAGAGGAGAAAATGATGCAAAATATACAACTATAAAAAATCCAGTATCTGTAAATGTTGGAGATATAGTTACATATACAATTAGAGTATATAATGAAGGAGATTTAGCAGGATATGCTGAAGAAGTTTCAGATTATTTACCAGATGGTTTAGGATTTTTAGTTGGACATACAACTAATATAGATAATTATTGGTCAATTCCAGGAGATTCAAAAACAATTAAACTAAGCAAAATAGAAAATGCAACAAAAAATTTATCTGTAGACGATTTCAATGATATAACATCTTTATCAGATGTTGAAGTTGTTGTTGGAAAAGTAAAATTAACATCAACAAAATTAAAATCTTCTGAAACAGATACAAAAAACTTGATAAAAGCTTTTGACAAAGAAAATGGAACAAAATTAGATTATAAAGATATTCAAGTAGCTTGTATTGTATTATCTACAGATGTAACAAACAATAATTTAAGAAATATTGCAGAAATAGCAAAACATTCAGATGAAGACAGAAATAATGATATAATAGATAGAGATTCAACACCAAACACAGTAGATCCAGATAATTATCCTGGAAGCAATAAAGATAAGGATATTGATGATAACGATTATGAAGTTTTAACACCAGAAGAAGAAAAAGAATTTGATTTAAGCTTACAAAAATTCATTACAGGGGTAAACAATTCTAAAGTTGAAGGAAGAGAACCGACAATTAGTAAAAATGCAGATGGAGAAATAAAGTTTACATCAAATGTAACACCTTTAGCAGTAGCCAATAATGATTTAATTACATATACAATAAGAGTATACAATGAAGGTGATTTAGCAGGATATGCTAAAGAAGTTGCAGATAATTTACCAAAAGGTTTAGAATTCGTTAAAGATAATGAAACAAATAAAAAATACGATTGGAAATTATATGACAAAAATGGAAATGAAACATCTGATTTAAGTCAAGCAGTTACAGTTAAAACAGATTATTTATCAAAAGCAAAATCAGAAGCTAGAAATGATAATTGTTTAATATCTGCTTATGACAAAGAAACAGAAAGATTAGATTATAAAGATATTCAAATAGTATTCAAAGTTGTTGAAAGTAGTATAGAAAGTTCAGATAGAAAAATCAAAAATATTGCTGAAATAGCAGATGATGAAGATGAATATGGAAATCCAATTGATGATATAGATTCAACACCAAACAACAATAAAGATGGTGAAGATGATATTGATGACGAAGAAGTATATGTGAAATATTTCGATTTAGCATTACAAAAAGATCTAGTTAAAATTATAGTTGTAGAAAATGGAAAAACAAGAGAAATTGCAGTATCTTCAACAGATGGATTACAAAAAGTTGAAGTTCATAGAAAAAGAATTAATTCTACAACAGTAAAATTTGTTTATAACATCACAGTTAAAAATGAAGGTCAAATTGCAGGATATGCAACAGAAATAAAAGATTATATTCCAGAAGGATTAGAATTTGTTCCAGCAGATAATTCGCAATGGACACAATCTTCAGATAGAATTATAACAACAAACGCATTAGCAAATACACTATTACAACCAGGTGAAACAGCTTCTGTACAAGTAACATTAAAATGGATTAATGGAGACAATAATTTTGGACTAAAAACAAATGTAGCTGAAATAAGTGCAGATAAGAATGATAGTAATTCGCCAGATATAGATTCAACACCAAACAATAATGTTCCTGGTGAAGATGATATAGATGATGCACCAGTTATGTTAGAAATTTCAACAGGTACAGCGCCAACATATCTTGCTTTAACTACAACAGTACTTGCAATTCTAGCAACAGGAATAATTTTAATTAAAAAATATGTTTTATAATTAAATAAATAAAAAATGAACTCTTGCGAGTTCATTTTTTTTGTCCAATTGGGGACGTTAGTTTTTGGACATTTTTGACCAATTTATAACGTATGTTAGCTAATATTCGTATAAAAATGGACATTTATGTCCAAAAACTAACGTCCCCAATTGGACAAATTTGAAAAAATATATTATTATACATATAGAAAAAGTTGAAAGGAAATTATTTATGGATTGGACAAAAGAACAAAAAGATGCAATTTATAAAAAAGATTCTAATATATTAGTGGCTGCTGCTGCTGGAAGTGGAAAAACAGCAGTATTGGTTGAACGTATAATTCAAAAAATATTAAATGAAAATATAGATATTGATAAACTTTTAGTAGTTACTTTTACAAATGCTGCAGCTTCTGAAATGAGAGAAAGAGTATTAGAAGCAATTTATAAAAAGTTAGATGAAGAGCCAGATAATGATAATTTACAAAAACAAATTATTTTATTAGGAAAATCAAATATTTGTACTATACATTCCTTTTGTTTAGATGTAATTAAAAATAATTTTTTTGAGATTGATTTGTCAGCTAATTTTAGAATAGGTACAGAAGAAGAAATTGAGCTGTTAAAACAAGAAGTTTTGGAAGATATTTTTGAAAAACTATATGAAGACGAAGATGAGGAATTCTCTAAACTTGTAGATACATATACAGGTTATAGGGGAGATGAAGCATTAAAAGAAATTGTTTTATCTATTCATAGATTTATGCAAAGTTCTCCTTTTCCAAATGAGTGGCTATTAGAAAAGGTTAGAATGTTTGAAAATAAAAATGCGGAATTAGATTTTTCTCAAAGTGATTGGGGAAAAGTTTTATTAAAAAATCTTCAAGAAGAAATAATAGATGGTATAAATAGCTTAAAGGTTATTAGAAATAAGTTAGAAACAGTATATGAACTTGAAAAATATAAAATCACAATTGAGTCAGATATAGATATTTTAAGAAAATTGTATGATTCAATAAATGTATCTTGGGATGAAGCATATAACTTTGCAAAGCAAATGAAATTCAAATCTTGGCCAATTGATAAAAAAATTGTAATGGACTTAAAAGACGAAGCTAAAAGTTCTAGAGATATTGTTAAAAATAAACTTATGAAATTAGTAAAGGAAATTTTAATATATGATTCAAAATCAGCATATAGCGATATTTATGATATGTATGATATATTAAAAATTCTTGAAAAAGTTATTATAAATTTTGATAATGAATTTAAAACCAAAAAAAGAGAAAGAAATATAATAGATTTTAATGATATTGAACATTATGCATTAAAAATACTAGTAAAAAAAGATGAAAATGGAAATTATATTCCAACAGAAATAGCTAAAAAATACAGAGAAAAATTTGAAGAAATAGCAATTGATGAATATCAAGATAGTAATCAAGTGCAAGAATATATTTTAGGAACAGTATCTCGTGGAAATAATTTATTTATGGTGGGAGATGTTAAACAAAGTATTTATAAATTCCGTCAAGCTTGTCCAGAATTGTTTTTAGACAAATATGATAGATATTCATTAGATGGAAATGATAATGGATTAAAAATTCAATTATTTAAAAATTTTAGAAGTAGAAAAAATGTACTAGATGTAACAAATAAAGTTTTCGAAAATATTATGAGCAAAAATTTAGGTGATATTGATTATAACGAAGATGAATATTTGAACTTAGGAGCTGATTTTGAAAACATAGAAAAAGGTGTTGGGAATGCAGAATTAGATATAATAGACTTAAAGGAAGAAGAAAAACTTCAAGCTTGGATTGGAGAAGAAGATGATGATGAAAAAAATGACAAATTTAAATTATTAGAAAAAGAAGAGATAGAAGCAAAATTTGTTGCTAAAAGAATTAAAGAACTTATAGATTCTAAATTACAAGTTAAAGATAAAAAAAGTGGTTATAGAGATATAACCTATAAAGATGTAGTAATTTTATTAAGATCAACTTCGCGTTTAGCACCAATTTATGAAAAAGAATTGTTAAAATTGGATATACCAGTTTTTTCAGATAGTTCAAATGAATATTTAGACACAATAGAAATACAAACTATTATAAGTTTATTAAAGATATTAGATAATCCTATTGATGATATTTCTCTTGTTGCAGTTTTACGTTCTGAAATAGGAACTTTTACTGATAATGAAATATTAGAAATAAGACTTTGTGATAGAGAAGAAAATTTTTATTATAGTTTATTAAAAGCACAAGAAAAACTAGAGGGAGAATTAGGAGAAAAAGTAAATAAATTTTTAAAAAATTTAGATGACTGGAGAGAAGAAGCAGATTATTTAAGTTTGGCTGAACTAATTTGGAAAATATATGTGGATACTGGATTTTATAATTATGTAGGTTTAATGCCAAATGGTAGTTTAAGACAAGCAAATTTAAAAATGCTTTTCGAAAGAGCTAAGGAATATGAAAAGACTAGTTTTAAAGGATTATTTAATTTTATAAAATTTATTGAAAAACTAAAAATTGGAAACAATGATATGTCTGCTGCTAAGGTAATTGGAGAAAATGAGAATGTTGTTAGAATTATGAGTATTCATAAAAGTAAAGGTCTTGAATTTCCAGTAGTATTTTTGTCTAGCACTTCAAAAAAAATAAATATGCAAGATTTGACATCAAATTTATTATTACATCAAAAAATGGGAATAGGTCCACAATACATAAACTATGAAAGAAGAATAGAATATTCTACTTCTGCCAAAGATGCTATAAAAATAGTTATAAAAGAAGAGAATATCTCAGAAGAAATGAGAATACTTTATGTAGCATTAACAAGAGCTAAAGAGAAATTAATAATAACAGGAACTTCTAAAGATTATAAAGAAGAAAAAGAAAAGAAAAGAGAAATCTTAAAAATATATAATTCTAAAAACGGAAAAATAAATCCAATATTATTAAAAAAATATATATCCTATTTAGATTGGCTAGAACTTGTATTTTTAAATTCAAATGAAAAAGATTTGATAACTATTAATGAATATAAAAAGCAAGATATAATTAAAGATGAAAAAGAACAAGAGATACAAATAAGAAAATTTGATTTTGATAAAGAAATTGATATTGAAAAATATCGAAAAGAATTTAATTGGAAATATAATAAGTTAATTGCAACTAACTTACCAATAAAAAGTACTGTTAGTAAAATTAAAGAGATTCAGAATGAAAATGTTAATTTTGAAGATTTGAATTCTAAAGAAATTGGAATTTCTAATATAAATCCTATTTTTATGGAAGATGAAGAACATATTACTGCTAGTAAAAAAGGAACTGTAATGCATTTATTTTTACAAAAAATAAATTTTAAAGAAGAATATGATTTAGATAAACTAAAAGAATTAAAAGAAAAATTAATTATGAATAAGATAATAACACAAGAAGAAGGTAAATATGTAAATATTCTAAAAGCTCAAAAATTCTTAGAATCTAATATTGCAAAAAAAATAAAAAAATCTGATAAAATAGAAAAAGAAAAAGCTTTTTGTACAAAAATAAATGCTAAAGAGGTTTTTGAAGATGCTGAAAACGAAACAATTCTAGTTCAAGGTATAATAGATTTATATGCAATAGATAAAAATAATAATATAATTTTGCTAGATTATAAAACAGATTATGTTGAGGAAAATAGCGAAAGTGTTCTAATAGAAAAATATAAAAAGCAATTAGCTCTTTATAAAAGAGCTCTAGAAGATGGATTAAATTTAAATGTGAAAGAAGTTTATATTTATTCATTATATTTAAATAAAGAAATACTAGTAGAAGTATAATAATGAATAATTAAAATGGAATTAAAAACATTATGAATTATGTTTTTAATTCCATTTATTTGTTTAACATAATCCCATTTTCTGAGTTGACATAATTGAACAAAAATGATATAATCCAATGGATTTCTTTATATAGTTACAATGCTTGTTGTAGCTAAAAAACTAATAATAAAGTTTTGAAAGGAGACTTATAAAATGAGTATGCAAACTTCATTACATTTAAAGGATTACATCTGTGCCGGATATCCAGCTATTGTTTTGAATACTTCAGAAGAGGAACGGGCAATTGAAGAATGTTGCAGAATAGCTAAAAATGCAAAAATGCAGTTTTATGTATGGTCAGAAACGAAAGGAGTTATTCAGTATTTTTTAGATAAAAATTCTAAAGATATTTCTCAGAAAGAAGTAAATACTGGCGTTTCACCTGATGAGGATGCTTTAAATCAAGGGCTAAATTATGGTAATGATGTAATTTATTGTATGCTGGATTTTCATCCTTATATCAAAGCACCATCTGTTTGGCGAACTGCAAAAGATGTATTCAGTAAAGCTAAGACACAAGGGATAATTTATCTTTTTGTAAGCAGTAAATTTGATGTTCCGCCTGAGCTTGAACATGAAGTAATTACAACTAATCTCGATTTGCCTAAAAAAGATGATTTGCGGGAAATTGCGATTGAAATTTGTAAAGCATATAGAGTTAATATTCCTAAAAATATTGATAGTGCTATAGATGCGGCTCTTGGACTTACAATGTTTGAAGCAGAAAATGCATTTGCAACAGCTTTTTCAAAGATGAAAACTTTTGATGTTGATATTATAAATAATGTCAAAAAGCAAATTATTTGTAAAGATGGTTTATTGGAATATATGCAGTCAAAAGAAACATTAGAAACTGTAGGAGGAATGAAAGAATTTATCAGTTATGCCCAAGAAAGATTTTCAGCATATTCTGAAGAAGCACAAAATTATGGATTACCATATCCTAAGGGAGTCTTACTTGTAGGAATACCTGGATGTGGTAAGAGCTTAGCAGCAAAAGCACTTTCAAATATGTGGAAGAAACCATTACTTAAATTGGATTTAGGAAAATTATTTGGTTCCTTAGTAGGTGATACTGAAGCAAAAACAAGAAGAGCTTTAGAAATTGCAGAAGCGATGGCACCAGCAATATTGTGGATTGATGAAATTGAAAAAGGTTTATCTGGAGTTGGAAGTAGTGGAAAAACAGATTCAGGTGTGACCTCAAGAATGTTTGGAACTATTCTTACATGGTTACAGGAAAAAGAAGCACCTGTATATGTAATTGCTACTGCTAACAATATTTCTTCTTTACCACCAGAATTTTTACGAAAAGGTAGATTTGATGAAATCTTTTTTGTCGATTTGCCAAGTGAGGAAGAAAGAAAGGAAATTTTCAAAATCCAAATTGAAAAGAAGAAAAGAAAATCAAAAGATTTTGATATTGATAGACTTGCAAGTTTATCTGATGGATATACTGGTGCAGAAATTGAGGAATGTGTTGTTTCTTCAATGTTCTATGCTTGGAATGATGGAAAAAGGCCATATACTACAGAAGATTTAGAAACTGCTATATCAAAGATTCAACCAATGGCAAAAGGTATTATGAGTGATACTGTAAGTGCTTTAAGAACTTGGAGTACAACTCATGGTATTAGAAATGCAAATGTAGCACCTAAAGTTCAATTATCAACTAATTTGGCAGAAACAAAGGGTTCAAGAGTAATACGTTTTGAAGAGGGGGAAGAAAAATGAGCCATTTTACGAAAATAACTACAGAAATTAAAGATTTAGAAGCTTTGAAACAAGCAGCAGCTAATATGAACTTGAGCTTAGAATCCAATACACTTTGTCGGTATTATTATGGTACTGTGCTTAGAGAACATGTAGTAAAACTTCCTGGAAAATATGATGTTGCAATTGAAGCCAGAGCAGATGGAAGTTATGATCTGGATGCAGATTTTTATGAAGGTCATGTTGAAAAATTTATTGGTTCTAAAGGTAGCGAACTTTTAAGACAATATTCCATTGAAAAGCTTAAAATTGAAGCCAAAAAGAATGGCTATAAGGTTTATGAAACAGGAAAAGGCACACTCAAATTAATGGACAAGAATTCCGAAGGAAAAGCTAATGTTAGTATTGATTCTGATGGCAAAATTAATGTTGAAACATCAGGCTTTAAAGGTAAGTCATGTATGGACTTTAAAATCATTGAAAAAGCTTTAGGTCATATCGATAGCGTAAAAAAGAAACCAGAATACTATCAGGCGAATATGTCTGAGGTACATCTCAAAGAATGGAGCTAAGGTATGAAAAAAATTGCAGTTGTAATGTGTAATGATATGCATATGGATATCGAGCGGTCTAATGTACTATTAAATCACATTATACAAAATGGAAGCTATGAGGTAGTTTGCGATTATACTATTGCAGATATTGTTATTATTCAAACTTGTGCGTTTGGAGAAAAAAAGAAATATAGTGTACAGGTTATTGCAGATGTTAGAGCTAACGCCTGCTCAGATGCAAAAGTAATTGTAACAGGGTGTTTACTATCTATTAATAATGAAGAATTAGATGCTCTTCCAGGTATAGAAGTTAAGAGTTTCGAAGAATTAATTAGTATTTTTCAACAAACCAAGACTGATTTTGTGTCCAAAATAGTTCCACAAAATAGGGTAATTATTTCAGAAGGATGTTTGAAAAAATGTTCATACTGTGTGTATCCAATGATTTGTGGGAAATATAAGAGTAAGTCTATTGAAGATATTTTGATAGAAGTTGAAAGCTTATATGATACAGAAACAACAATATATCTTACTGGAGCACAGGAAACATCAGATTATGGTATTGACATATATGGAAAGCCAAGTTTCCCTAATTTGTTGCAAAAGGCTTGTACACAGTTTCCAAATTGCAATTATGTTATTGGATGGTTTCATCCTACTGGATTAACAGATGAAATGATTTCTGTTATATCAAGAAATAAAAATGTTGTAGAAATTATGTTGCACATTCAACATATCTCAAATCCAATTTTGAAGAGTATGAATAGACCATCATTTGAATTTACTGATGGAAAAATTCAGAAATTAAGAGAATTAAGACCAGATTTAATTATTTCAACAGAAGTTATAGTTGGGTTTCCAGGAGAAACCCAACTGGAATTTGAAAATCTGGTTGCATATTTGGAAAAAGGATATTTTAACGATATAGGAGTTGCAAGTTATGAGCAAGTTCTTGATACTCCAGCTTCTATTATGGAAAATCAGATACCTTTAGAGATAAGACAACAAAGGCTTAACTTTATAAAAGATAAGTTTGGTGCATGTGTATATCCTACAAGTAACAATTATGAAATGTCGGTTATTGAAGAATATATAAAGGCGTATAGTTTTTTTGAAACTTTACCTAGAACAATTTTAAATGACAGTCAGAAATATAATTGTATTGCAGGTATTGATACTAAAACAAAACTTAATCTGGAAGATGTATTACAAGAAGTGTCTGAATATATTAGTATTACGCGAAGTGAATTTGACTTTCAGAGAAATGGAAGTTATTTAAAAGAAAAATATACTTTGGAATCCAGAAGTTTGTTTTATAGCATTTTTGAAAATGGAAACTTTAAGGAAGGAATTAAGTTGAAAGCCAAAAAATTATTATTAGATAATTGATTCCTGGATTAAAATTATGAAAGGAGAAAAGATGAAAATCAGACGTGTTATTCGGTTTCAGGAAGATTATGAAAAAGAAAAACAAAAAGATCTAGAAAAACCGAAAAAAGATATCAGTTCTAATAATGATATCTCAGTAAAAGTACATTCACAAAAAAATAGCGAAGATTATGAAGAAAGCCAAGCAGATTCCTCATATAATACACTTGATGAGCTAATAAAATGTGTTGAAAATGTTGTAGCTGGAAGATTATCTACTAATATGATTGGAGTTTTTGGCATGAATTCTGATATTGTTGTCAACAATTTGTGCCATAGTTTACAAAATATTAGAGATAATATTAATTTTGTAGGAGGAATAGAGTATTCCGATTCTTTCTCAGATATTTATAATAGTATTGCTGCAATATTTCTTGATTATATAAGTAGTAATTTTGATAGAGATTATGGTATGGATTATTATATAAGAGAAGTATTGTTGGAATTAGAAAAAGTTTATGATGATTTTCAAGATGATTATAAATATGAATCTTCTTTTCAAGCATTAAGTAAGATAAACAGGAGAAGTGAAAGAAGTAGAAATATGTTAAGTGCGATTAATCGTATTAAACAAATTAAAAATACTTTATCATATTCAAGAAATAATGATCCGAAATTTCTAGTAATTATAGAAATGGAAAGCTTTGATTACAAAACTTTAAATAATCTTGCAAAATTAAACTCTTCAGATTTAATAATAATTGTATATTCTATGCTTGATTTTAATTTAGCTAGAAAGTCGTTAAGTAATTCTTTTGGTGAAAACGAGTGTATGTATAAGTTCTTTTACTCGGGTAATTATGTTATAGCAAGGTCAGACGAATAATAAAGATATGGAGGAATACACTATGATTTTATTAAATATTAATGACAGAAAATGGTATTACTATGAAAAAGGATTTGCAGAAGATGTTATAGATATGATGTTTGAAGAATATTTCGGAGAATTATATCAAAAAGATGCTGTAAAATGGCGACTTGATGAGATATGGGAAAAAATATCAATGAAAATTCCTAAACGGGCTGTATTTGTTGAAAAAGATTCTGTACTCTATAGTGTAAGTTCTAATTTGAAATTTGAAGCTGTACCAGAAGAATTTTTTGAAATTGATGAAATTTCTCACCCAGTTTTAATTGAATGTTTTAAAAAATGTTATTCTGAATTTAAAAATATTATGAAAAGTTATAAAGAGTGGGATAAAGAAGTAATCAGAAATGTACCTGAGAACAATTTTATAGCTAATGTCTATTTAGGTACATCAAGATATTACGTTCCTAAGATTGAATATTTATCAAAAACATTAGATAGTGCTAAATATAAATTTAAAGAAATATTACAGATATCTTTAAAGCCTAAAATGTGTAATGAAGTAATCGATAAAATTATAGAGTTGTATAACAATACTCTTTTACAAAACAATCCTATTATGCTTATAACTAAAGAATATGACTGGGGAATAAAAATATATGCAGTTACAGATAGCTTAGAGATAAAAGAAGTAACATATTCACTTATTGAAAGAGAGTTAGAAGAAATAATTCATGAAATTGTTCCTGAAGATACTGATTTTTTAGTAAATAGAATTTATAATCATATGATATTTCCTTCAAAATTTGTGAAACCTTATATTAGAATAAAAAAAGTGCAAAATAAAGGTTTGATAAATGCAATATTGTATCTTAAAGAAAATGATATACCTGTAGTCTCTGATTACAAGTTAAAAGAATTTTATACTTTTTTAAAAATTACTCATAATGGAAAACTTCCATTTAATAGATGGATCAGATATAAAAATTATCAGATTTGCATAGATGCTATGGAACCATGTGATGGAATGGAAAAAATTAGTAAAGTTAATCAAAAAATGTTTAATGAAATGTCATGCTATGTAGAAAATCCTGGTAAACAATATGAAAGATATGATTATGACCGTGATTATGGGAGTTGTCACCTAACTACATCTTGTAACCTGTTATACAAGTTAAAAGATGGTAAAATTGAGAAAGTATATAGAAGTTCGACTGTTAATTCTTCAGGATATGAAAAATTTAAAAAGATTATGGAAGAAGAAGGTGCAAAAGCTGATAAAGAAGGGGTTTATGCCTTTTGGAAAATAACACTTGGCGAGTATGAAGAATAATTTAAATACCAAAAGCCATAATGAGAAATCATTGTGGTTTTTGGTTTTAAAGATATTAAAATGTATTAAAAAATAATTACTGAAATCCAAAAGTAAAAAAATAAGTTATATTAAATCTGAATAAAAAATAAATGAATTAATTCTGAAAATAAAATCTACAAAACAATTGAAAAATATGGGATTTTATGATAAAATATAAAAACGTGATATATATTAATAATATTATTCTATAATTTCTTAAGGAGGAAGACCAATGAGCAATGCAACAGAAGTAAAGCAGGATAATGATTTTACAACAACTGGAGTAGAAATTCCTGAAGGGTTTCTTCGGGAAGTTAAGGTGGACCAAATTTCATTAAAGGATTCTTTTTTGAAGTATGAGCCTAAAACAGGCAATCAGAAAAGAGTAAAAATGTCAATTTTGCGGGCCAAAAAGACGAAAATGAAAAATTTCTATCATGCAATAGTTGATCCATCGTATAACTTTTTTACTAAGGAAGGTATTTTATTTGAAGCATCAAAAGTTCCAGCATTTTTTGGAGAATTACCTGATTGGTGGGATACAACATTCAAGAATTTGTTACCCAATAAAGAGGGGAGAATTGGCTCCAAAACTCAATATGATGTGTTTTTAGGAACAATAATTAAGTTTTTGGTAGAAGAAAAAGGGTATAAAATATCCGAAGCTTGGTATATGGTTTGTGACAATAATGACTATCTTGTTAAGCAATTTTTCGGGACGAAGTGTTCTTTGATTAATAGCTTTCAAGCGTATCTTACAGGAAGTAAGCCTATAGATGGCTGGTGCGATTTGTTTAATACCGCTAAAATTCTGAAAACAGATAATGGAGAGGATTTTCTAATCGCAGTTAATTCTGGTAATGGAAAAGTTTGTGTTGCGGATATTGTAAGATTGGATCCTGAAAAGATTACTAGGGGAATTGGATGGTTTGTAGTAAATAAGAAATAGAAATAGAAAAAAGTAACATGTATAAAGTGGAGATTCATAATTACGAATCTCCACTTTTGTTCTATTATTTATACTTAATTATGGGAATTATTTACAAATTCTTTTAAATGTTGTATAATATAAAAGTAATATGGTAAATAAAAGGAGTATATATTATGGATAGAATGAAAACCTTCTTATTATATTTTTTAGGAATAGTAGGATTTTTTGTTTTTTCTCTAATTATAGAAGATGCATTAATTGGAAATATGTATAAAAAAATGGATGGAAATATTCAAGATAATGGACATGCTATTATAGTAGAAGGTGTTTCGGGAAGAGCAACAAACGTAAATGGATTTATGCAGTTCAGATTATCTAATATTTCCGAAGACAATAAAAAAAATTATTATGCTAAAATAGATTTATTTAGTAAGCAAGGCTTGCTTGCTGCTACTAAATATGTAAAAATAGATGGAATAGAACCAGGAGCTTCAAAAGATTATAATGTTAAATTTAAAGGTACAGAATTAAAATCTTATAATATTTCTATAATTACGGAAAGTGAAGTGCCAGATAAAACAAATATAATAAGTTTATTTGGCTGGGAAGTAGATTTAAGAGATGTATTTGGAATGGATTTAACAAATGCTACTTTATTTGGAGTTAAATTAACAGATTTATTTAGTTGGAATGGAGTAAAGAACGGCATTCAAAATGGATGGACAATATTCTTAAATTTCTTAAGTAATATTCCTTGGTGGGGATATGCAATTGGAGCTGGAATTGTACTTTGGTATATGCCTTCAAAATTTTTATTTGGAATTTTTCCATTTTAGATAATAATTAAAATTAGTATATAAAATTATTAGCACATAAAATAATAGTGAGAATTACTTTTGAAGAAATAAAGTTAATATTTAATATAATAAAAAAGATGAGTTGTAGTAAAATGCAATATCATCTTTTTTGTGTATAATATAAAAGACGAGACACAGGACATTACTAAAATTATATGAAATTTTAAATGTGACTTTTTGTTCTTGTTTAAAAAATGGAATTAGTATATAATGAATTACACATAATAAATAAAAACAAGAGATAAAATAAAGGAGATTTGATTTATGTTAAACTTATCAAATGTAGAGAGTTTAGAAGAAAAGGCAAGAAATATTAGAAAAAGCATAATTGAAATGGTGTATCAAGCATCATCAGGGCATCCAGGAGGATCACTATCTATAACAGATATATTAACAGTTTTATATTTTTCAGAAATGAAAATTAATAATTTTAATGATGATAATAGAGATAGATTAGTTTTATCTAAAGGGCATTGTTCAACAGCTTTATATGCAGTACTTGCAGAAAAAGGTGTTATACCAAAAGAAGATCTAAAAGAATTTAGAAAAATAAATAGCTATTTACAAGGGCATCCAGATATGAATAAAATACCAGGGGTTGACATGAGTTCTGGTTCTCTAGGACAAGGATTATCAGTTGCAAATGGAATGGCTTTAGCAGGAAAATTAGATAAAAAAGATTATAGAATTTATTGTGTAATGGGAGATGGGGAAATACAAGAAGGTCAAGTATGGGAAGCAGCTATGACTTCAGGACATTACAAATTAGATAATTTATGTGTTCTTGTTGATAATAACAATTTACAAATAGATGGAACAATATCAGAAGTAATGAATCCTTATCCAATAGATAAAAAATTTGAAAGTTTTGGGTTTAAAACATTAGTAATTAATGGTCATAATTTTGATGAAATATTGAATGCTTTTCAAATTGCAAAAGAAACAAAAGGAATGCCAACTGCTATAATTGCAAAAACAATAAAAGGAAAAGGTATTTCATATATGGAAAATCAAGTTGGATGGCATGGAAAAGCTCCTAATGAAGAAGAATATAACTTAGCAATAGAAGAATTAATAAATAGGTAGAGTGTTAAATCTAAATATAAATTTACAGTTATGTTGTATAAATAATGGAGGGAAATTATGGATTTTAATAATAAAAAAGCAACAAGACAAAGTTTTGGTGAAGCTTTATTAGAAATTGGAAGAAAAAATGAAGATATAGTAGTATTAGATGCAGATTTATCAGGAGCAACAAAAACAAATATATTTGCAAAACAAATACCAGAAAGATTTTTTGATATGGGAATAGCAGAACAAGACATGCTTGCCACCGCAGCAGGATTTGCAACATGTGGGAAAATTCCATTTGCAAGTACTTTTGCAGTATTTGCCACAGGAAGAGCTTATGATCAAATAAGAAATAGTATATGTTATCCAAATTTAAATGTAAAAATTTGTGCAACCCATTGTGGAATTACAGTTGGAGAAGACGGTGCAACACATCAAATGTTAGAAGATATCAACTTAATGAGAGGACTTCCAAATATGAGAGTAATTTCACCATGTGATGACACACAAAGTAAATGGGCAATAGAAGAGGCAAGTAAAATAAATGGACCAGTATATATAAGATTTGGTAGATCTGCAACACCAATAATTTATGACAAAGATTACAAATTTGAATTAGGAAAAGCAATTCAATTTGGAGAAGGTCTAGACGCTACAGTATTTGCAACTGGAATTATGGTCGCAGAAGCGTTAAAAGCAAAAGAAGAATTGGAAAAGTCAGGAATAAATATAAGGGTTATAGATATTCACACAATAAAGCCAATAGATAAAGAAATTATAATTAAATGCGCAAAAGAAACTAAGAAATTAATTTCAATTGAAGAACACAGCATAATAGGTGGATTAGGAACTGCAATTTCAGAAGTTTTAGTAGAAAACTATCCTGCAAAATTAGTTAGAATTGGTATAAAGGATTGTTTTGGGAAATCAGGAAAGGCTCAAGAACTATTAGAATATTTTGGACTAACAAGTAAAGAAATTATTGAAGAAGTGAAAAAATAATATTAAAATAGTAGAATAAAATAAATAAAACTCAAAATGTTAAACAAAAATAGTTTAGCATTTTGAGTTTTTTACATTTTTTGTTATTTATAATATCAAAAAAATGTAAAAAAATATAGCAATTTGTCATTATAAATGTTAAAATTAAAGTAAGAGAGTTTATTTTACTTAACAGAGGTGATTAAATGAGTGAAGAAAATAAAAATCAAGGACAACAAAGTTCACAAGCAACAAAACAAGCAAGTAAAAAAGTAGCTAATATGGCTGCTAAAAAAATAATAGGAAAAGGCTCTATGATGGGACCTTTATCACATGTTTTAATAGCAATTGCTCCAATTTTAATTCTAGTAATATTTTTAATAGGAATAATATTATTTCTTTTAACTATGCCTGGAATGGTAATGGAAAAATTAAAAGCATTATTTAATGATGTAGCTAATGCTATTGCAGCTTATTTTGGTGCAGATACAACTCAAATGGTTGATGATGAAGACATTTATGCAACTTTAGATTATTTAGAAGAAATGGGATATGACTTAAAGGGCTTTGGATTTTTAACAGATTATATAGGTGACAGCGATGATGGAGTTGAAAGAGATGAAAATGATAAAATTTCGGATGCAGAAAGTGACTTTATTTTCACATATATGGTATCAGACAACTATATATATACTTTAAAAAATGATAACTTGGCTACTCAAAATAATGAAAGTGGATTTCTAAATTTTCTTGCAGGATTGGGTACAGGTACATTAAAATTTTTTAATCAAGCATTAAGTCCAGTTTTTGATTTAATAGGTGTTACAGATGGGATGATGGATTCTTATGGAAAAGGAATGATAGGTATATATTATGAAGAAGATGGAGTTATTGGAAAAAGAGGTACTGCAGTAAATAGTAGTTTTCTAAATTGGGATAGTGTACAAATAGATGCTGGCAGTAAAAGTTTATTAATACAAAGAAATGAATTTTTAAATAATAGTAATGCAATGAAGTTTTCATTAGATGGATGGACAGGAAGATATGGAATGCCATTAGAATTTTTATTATCAGTACATATGGCAACAATGATGCCAGATTTAGCATTTGACATGGCAACTTCTTTTGCAACTAATATAAATATATATTTACATGAAACTGGAGACCAAGGGCAAGCAATAACAGCTTATAAAACAGACACTTCTTACATAACTTATGAACAATTAGAAAATGCATTATCAGGTGAATCAGGTAGAAACTGGTTTTCTTCTACAATTGCTTGGTTTGACAATAATTCTATTAGTGATAGTGAAGCAAAGGCTGCTTTTGATATAGGAATGACTCGTGCACCAAATTGTGAAGGTAAGGAAGTTTGTGGCTCTGAATCAAAACCTATGTTTAATAATACACCATTACAATTAGATACAGAAACAGGAGAATATTTCTATACAATACCAGCACATTATCACATTCCTGAGACTAGACATCCTGTCTCAGCAGACGAAATTACTTGGGTTCCAGGTTATTGTAATAATTGTAAGCAATTTTTAAAAAAAGTTATAAAAAAATTACGTAAAGATAATGATTATAATTTTAAAGCTTATATACCATATATAGCTGATGTAACAAATCATTGGTATAGAGATATTTATTTTACACAAGTTGAGAATAAAAATTTCGTACAATATGATTATGATTATGAAGCTATAACAGGAGAAAGATGGACATTATATGAGACTTATGATAGTGGAGATAAAAAAGGTCAATTTAAATTGTATAAAGTAGAAAATGGTAATTTGGGTGACTTATATAGCGGAACAATTGAAGAAGCAAGAAAAAACAATATTTCTGTTGCAAAAAAAGCAAAAACAATATCTGCAACAGAGGAAACATATACAGATTATGGATGGTCAAAGAATTCAGAAGGAACTTGGACTGCATATACAGTAAATGAAAATACAGGTTCTACAGGCTACCAAAGAATATATGAAGATGATTCAGAAGAAATTCAAGAAGCAACTGATGAAGTAGAAAAAAGTGTAATGAAAAATGTATATGTAAATATAATTACTTCTGGAAATCCAGTACAAACTGGAGAAGGACTAAGAACAGAAACTAATTCAGAAATAAAGAAAATGTTTTTAAATAATTACTATTTTAAATATGATGGTACAGCAGAAAGAGCGGAAATAATAACAGCCATAAGAAATAAAATTGCTAATAAAAAAGTAACAACAACAACAACACAAACAACAACTTATGCTGGTGCAACAATAGAAAATACTGTAGAACATGTAAGTTATGATATTAAACAACCATATGGAAATTTGAAAGATTTGGGAGGAAGTGGAACTGATTACACAAAAAAATCTTATAAATTAAAAATAGGAGATCAAGAAGAAAAAGAATATAAAGTTTCAGATTATTCTGGAAAAGTATCATTAAATCAAGATTCTTTAAATGCATTTAGCATGTTAGAAAATACTCATACATTAGATGCGGATTTCATATATAGAGATTTTAAAGAATTAATAGTTGAACTTGGATATTTTGATAAAGAAGATTTAACAGAATCAACACCAAAATTATTACAATGGATAGTACCTGATATAGGCTCAGCTGGTTTTCCATATAGGTTTTTGGATAAAAACGAAAATGAATTTGGAACAATGCTACATTCAAAAGGTGACATAGATGCGAATGAAAAAACTAAAATTTTGAATAGATTAGAAGGATTTTTACAAGAAGAAAAAGAAAGCAAAGAAAAAAATGAAAAAATAAAAGAAAATAAAAAGAAAAACCCAAAAGGTAACACAATACCAGGAAGTAAAGAGAACTTACAAACTATTGGAGGTATTTCAAATATAAATATTAGAACAGCTACACATATAACAGATTCTATAGGAGCCTTAGATGGTGAAAAAAATCCATCTCAAGTATCTGTAACTGAATTTTTAAAGGCGGCAAAAGAAATTCATTCAAAGATGGAAGGTGATTTTTGGGAATATTGTGCAGCAGGAAGACATAGTGGAGGAGCTGGTAGACATACTTCGGATGGATCGTGTCCTGGAAATTATGCAACTTTTGAATCTGCAAATAACGGTGGAAAAACAGCAGATTGTTCTTCATATGTGTCTTGGGTATTACAAGAAGTTGGTATCATAAAAGATAAATATACTTCAGGGGATATGTATACAGCATTAGCAGAATATATATTAACTAAAGAAGAAGCAGGAGAATTGAAAGCAGGAGATATTGTATTAACAGAGAACCATGTACAAATAAATGGAGAAAATAATTTACAATATAATGCAGGAAGTACAGATGCAATTCAAAATCCTCCAAAATCATATGTGCCTGATTATACACATGTAATAAGACTGCCTTTCTCAGGAAGTACAAATCAAGAGTCTGAAGCAAACTATGAAGGATATAAAGGAAATGAAGCAGTAGTTTCACCAGTAACAGGAATTTTATTAGATTATGGTACATATGATGGAAATAAAGATAAAAGTTCAATAACGAATGAAAAATATAGACAAAATATAGATTTAAAATATCAAAAAAATGTAGAATCTGATGAAGATGATTCTGATGAGCCTGTATTATCACCTGAATACGATCCAGATAAGCCAGATTTAGTTGGATATGCAAAAATATTAGTATTAGATGCTGAAAATTATAAAAAATTAGAATCGTTAACTGAAAATCCATGGAAGAATGATAGCTTGCTTACAACAGAGAAAAAATTAGATGAAGATGGAAATGAAAAAGTTATTGCTCATTTTAGTGATTCAGAGGGAGAATGGATATTAGACGAGGAAAAAAGATTAACCGACAAAAATCTTGATTCAAATACAAATGATCCATGGACTGAAATTGCAAAAACAGTATATGGATATAAAGAATTTGCAAAAAGTTATGAAGCTACTGGAATAGCTGGATATGTTGTATATATAGATGGGTTTAAACGAGAATTACCAGATGAGGAATTCGAAGAAGAAAATTTAGGAAAAGAAAAACCACAAGGTGAAGAAATCAAGAAAAGCGATTATAAAAAAATAAAATCTAATGATTTACAGATAACAGAACCATTAGATGATGATAATAAAATAGATTCGTTATACAAAAAAGACGAAGTACACAATATGCCAAGCAAAAAAGCAACAGAGAAATTAAAAGCTACAGCAAGTGTAAAAGAGCAAGCAAATTCAACAATATGTGTAAAAGATGGTGGAAAAGATTTAGTGTTTATAAAAGAAGGAACAGTATTAGGAAGAACATTAACAGATTATGAATTAATTGTGGATATGAGAAATGAAAAATATGAAGATTATAGAAAAGAAAGCTCAATTAATGGAGATGCTGATGGAGATGACGATATTGATGAAGATGAAGATCTTGATATTGATATTAATAAGTTAAAAGAAGAAAAAGATAAAATAATAGGAAATTATCTAAGAATAATATTTAG
This sequence comes from uncultured Clostridia bacterium, assembly GCA_949388605.1. GTDB lineage: Bacteria > Bacillota > Clostridia > TANB77 > CAG-508 > Scatovivens. The sequence goes on along the minus strand of CASKJV010000021.1, from coordinate 7,162 downwards.
AGATACAGATGATACAGTTGTAGAGAATGTAGAAGATTATATGAAATTAGATGCAGTTGGAACGAAAACTGGAATTTTTGGGGATCTAGAAAATATAGATGAAAATTCAACTCATGCTGAGAAAATAAGAGCTGCAGTAACTTATTTTAATTCTATGGGATTTACACCAGAAGCAGCATGTGGTATTCTAGGAAATATAATTCAAGAAAGTACGTTAGATCCAAAAGCTACTTCTTCTTACCATGGATTAATTCAATGGGATAGCACAAATAGATGGCCTAAAGTTAAAGAGTGGATGGCATCACAAGGATATAATGAAGACAGTTTTGCAGGACAAATAAGAGCAATATATGAATTTGAAGTAACACAAATGCCTGAAGATAGATGGGAAGAATTAAGAAATTTAACAGATGTAGAAAAAGCAGCAGAACTATTTGCAGTATATTTTGAAAGATGTACAGGAGGAGGAGATACTCCAGTTTGGTATCGAACAGGAGAACTATATCAAGAATTAGTTGAAAGAAAGAAATGGGCTCAAAATGCATATGATATTTATATGGGTGATGACAGCAAAGGCGTAAAGGATCAATAAAAATATACTATTATTATCTAAAAGAATATATGTGAGGTATAAAATGAAATCAAAAAAACAACATAATAAAAAAATTTTAATAATTATATGTCTTCTATCAATTTTGTTAGTAATATGTGTGGGGATTTTAATATACTATAGTTTTATAAATACAACTATTAGTCCTCAAAAACAACTAGAATATATAAATGGAGAAGAGTGGCAAGATGAATTATATCCAGATGGTATGCCAGCGTTATTTAGAAATTATTCAGGAAGTCTAACTTGTCAGAATATAGGTAAGTCATTTGATTATGTAGTAAATATAATTATACCTCAATATGCTAAAATTCTAACTAATTTTAATCAAACACAAATAGAGGAATATTTTGAAACAAATAAAGAAATGATTAGGTGTGATATTGGAATTACTAATAAAGAGGATTTTTACAATTTAATAAAAAAAGTACAAATTTCAGTAAAATCTGATAATATAGAATTTGAAAAATTTTATATTCCTTTAGATTCAATAACTAAACATTCAAATATAACTAAGGCTGAATTACATGTTAAATATAAAGATTGTGATGAATTAGTTTTAAATATTAGAATAAATGGAACTAAAATATCTAATTTGTCATCAATTCAATATAAATAAATTATTAAAATTTATGAATTTTATATGCAAGAAAATAATTTAAATAAATCAGATTGTTAAACAAAGAAGTTTAACAATCTGATTTATTTTTTCTAATTATATCCTTTTTTAGTATTGATTTTTTATATCATTATTGATATGATGTATAAGAAAAAATAGCACTATAAGGAAAGGGTGGAAAGTTTTTCAAATGATAGAATTTAAAAATGTTACAAAGGTATATGATACTGGAACAGAAGCTGTACATAATGCTACATTTACAATTGATAAAGGAGAATTTGCCTTTTTAGTTGGACCTTCTGGATCTGGAAAATCAACACTAATAAAATTAATATTAAAAGAAGAAGAAGCAAATAGAGGAAATATAATTATAAATGGGAAAGATATAACTTTTTTGAAAACAAAAAGAGTACCATATTTACGTAGGAGCATGGGAGTCGTTTTTCAAGATTTTAGACTACTTCCAGACAAAACAGTATATGAAAATGTTGCATTTGCAATGTATATAGTAAAAGCAACACCAAAACATATAAGAAGACAAGTACCAATGGTACTTTCTTTAGTAGGTTTAAGTAGCAAAGCCAAATGTTATCCAAACGAATTATCAGGTGGAGAGCAACAAAGAGTTGCTTTGGCTAGAGCTTTAGTAAACAATCCATCAATGATAATTGCGGACGAGCCTACTGGAAATTTAGATCCAGAAACAGCTTGGGATATAATGAACTTATTAAACGATATTAATGCTAGAGGAACTACTGTTGTAATGGCAACTCACGCTAAAGATATAGTAAATACAATGAAAAAAAGGGTTATACAAATTGAAAAAGGTATAATCATAAGAGATGATAAAAAAGGTGGTTATAATAGTGAGATATAATGGATTAACATATTTAATAGGAGAAGGTTTTAAAAATATATTTAAAAATACAAAATCAACTGTTATATCAGTTATAACAATGATTTGTACAATGTTTTTATTTGGAATATTTTTTGCAATAGGTGTTAATATTAATTCTATATTAGAACAAGTTCAATTAAAACAGGGTATGGAAGTTTTTATATGGGACGAAGTTACCGATGAACAAAAAAATCAATTTGAAACAGAAGTAAAAGCTTTAGAGGGAGTAAATAGTGTAAAATATAAAAATAAGCAACAAGCATTAGATTCTTTTAAAGAAAGATTACAAGATGAAAACGATCAAAAAATTCTAGAAGGATATGAAGGAGAAAATAATGTTTTTCCAGCATCTTATGTTATTACTTTAACAGAACTTGAAAAATCAGAAGAAATCCAAAGTGAAATTAGCAGAATTGGAGCTAAAATTGCTACAGCAGGTAGGGCTGAAGAAGTAGATCTTAATATAGAAGAATCTACAGAACATGATTCAATTATAAAAAAAATTACTAGTAGTGATAGTACTATAACTACTTTAATAACTATTGTAAGTGGTGTTAGAATAACAATTGGAGTTATTTTTATAATATTATTAGTTATTTCAATCACTATTATTTCTAACACAATAAAGCTTACAGTTCATGCTAGAAGAAAAGAGATTTCTATTATGAAATATGTTGGTGCTACAAATAGTTTTATTAGATGGCCGTTTCTAGTAGAAGGTATTATTATAGGACTTATAGCAGCAATTTTAACTTTATTAATAGTTGGACTTCTATATGATTTTGTAATTCAAAACATAGAAACATCAAATGTATTGCAAAAAATGGGAATAACTTTACTTCAATTTGCTGAAATTGCAAAACCAGTAGCAATTGTATATTGTATATTAGGTATTGGTGTAGGTATAATAGGAAGTTCAATGTCAATGAGAAAATATCTGGAGGTATAGATTATTTTATGAAAAAATTTATTAAAATTAATTTAATAATTTTAGTAATATTTTGTTTATCATGGAATTACTTATCTGTTCAAATATATGCTGAAAATATTGAAGAATTACCTCAAACAGAAGAACAATCAGAAAATATTGAAGAAAATGAAAAATCAGAAGAAAAAACTTTAGATGAGTTACAAATTGAAAAAAGTGAATTAGAAAATATAATAAATGAATCAAATAATCAAATACAATTTATAGAAAGTGATCTTTCAGCTCTTGTTGTTGAAATTTCTGAAATTAATCAGAAAATATGTGATAAACAATTGGAGATTGAAACCTTGCAAGCACAAGAAAAGGAAATTCTTGCTTATATAAAAAAAGCAGAAATGGAATTAGAAGAATCTAATAGTAGATATGAAAAACAAAAAGATTTACTTGAAAAAAGATTAGTAGCAATGTATGAAATGGGGGAAAATTCCTATTTAGAAATTTTATTAAATTCCAAAGGAATTACTGAATTTTTTTCAAATTATTATTTAATTTCTGAAATTTCAGAAGCAGATAGTGAACTTTTAAAAACTGTAGAATCAGAAAAAAATTATAATAAGAAATTAAAAGAATCTTTGGAAACTAAGAAAAACATTTTAACAGCTTCTAAAGAAACAATAGAAAAGAATTCGATATCACTTACCAATATGTCTATTATAAAAAATAATAAAATTCAACAATTATCACAAGAAGAATTAGAACTTCAACAAGCAATTGAAGAATATCAAAATCAAATAACAGAAATTGAAAAGGAAATTAGAGTTTTAGCAATAGCGAATGTAAGTGAAAGATATGTTGGTGGGACAATGGCTTGGCCAGCCCCAGGATATACTCGAATAACATCACCATTTGGAATGAGAACACATCCTATTACAGGAGTATATAAACTTCATACAGGAGTAGATATAGGAGCTCCATATGGTTCTAATTTTATTGCTGCAAATGATGGAATAGTAATTTATGCAGGATGGAATAATGCTTATGGAAATATGGTTATAATTGATCATGGTGGTGGAATTACTACATTGTATGCACATGGTTCTGAGATATTGGTTAATGTTGGTGATACAGTTTATATAGGAACACCAGTATTAAAAGTTGGCTCAACAGGATATTCTACTGGAGCACATGCTCATTTTGAAGTTAGAGTAAATGGTGAATATGTACAACCATTAGATTATATAACTTCATATTCAACTGCTAATAGTAACAATATAGAAAATAGTGAAATACAGAATATTGAAAATACTATAGAAAATAACACAAATCCTGAAAATAATACTATTAATAATGCAGAAAATAAAGTTACAGTTGAATTAGAAGATTAATATATAATAAAGGTTATAGGTACCTTAAAACCTAAATATTCAAAAGGAGAAATATTAATTTAAAAAATTAATAAAAGAAGAAAAATGAATATTAGTAAAATGGGAAGAATAATATGTATTAGTTGTTTAATTTTAATTGTATTAATTAGTAGTGTGGGATTTTCGTATGCTGTAACATCTTCAGAATTAAATCAACAAAAAAAGGATATAGACAATAAAATTGCAGAAATTAATTCTGAACTTGCAGGAAATAAAGATAAAATGACAACTGCACTAAGTCAAATTAATAAATTAAATTCAGAAATTTCTTCATATGAAAGTGAAATAAAAGGGCTTAATACACAAATAAATAATTTAAATAATGAAATTTCTGTAAAACAGGCAAATATAGAAGAACAAGAACAAAAATATAAGGAACAAAAGGAATTGTTAGATAAGAGATTAGTTGCATTGTATGAAGATGGAGGAAGTTCATATTTAGATATGCTTTTATCTTCAGAGGGATTAACTGATTTCATTTCAAAATATTATATGATATCACAAATTGCTGAGTTTGACCAAGAATTACTTGAAAGTATAGATAATACAAAAAATCAAATTCAAGCAGAAAAAAACTCATTAGATCAAACTAAAAATCAAATACAAGATTCTAAAAATGCAGTTGAAGGAAAAAAATCTTCTCTTGCAACATCTGTAAACCAAAAAAAATCTTTAGTTTCTGATTTATCAGCAGAAGAAGCAGAACTTCAAGAACAGTTAGAAGAATATGAAGAACATAAAAAAGAAATACAATCTCAAATAGCTAAATTAGCTACTAAATATCCAACAGCTGTGGCACCAAGTGCTGCAGGATACATATCACCTTTAGCAGGAAAAACAAAAGCAAATATAACAACTGGATATGGTTCAGCTGGATATGTTGGTCATACAGGAGTAGATTTTGCATGTGCTGCAGGAACACCAGTTTTAGCAGTAAAGGGAGGTACAGTGGTAACTTCTATGGCTAAAATGAAAAATGGAAAATATGTAAGTTATGGAGAATATATTATTATAGATCATGGTGATGGAACTATGACATTATATGCTCATATGCTTGCTGGTTCGAGAACTGTGTTAGCAGGACAAAAAGTATCACAAGGACAGCAAATAGGTAAGGTAGGATCAACAGGAAATTCATCAGGAAACCATCTACATTTTGAAGTATTTGCAAATGGATCTCGTACAAATCCAACTCAATATTTGCCTTAATAAATTAGTGGAGGAAAAATGGAAGAAAATAATAATTATGAAGATGAATTGATATCAAAATTTGAAAAGGAAAAAAGAAATTTGAAAATATCTTTTTTCATACTAGCTATCATATTAGTGATAGTAGTTGCAGTTTTTTCTTCTGAATTTACAATATACTATTACAATAAAACAAATAATATTAGTAAAGAGACAGCCGTTGAAGATGCTAATAAGAATATTGATATAATTTCCAAAAATTTAAAAAATTTCAGAAAGCTTATAGATCAACAATATATTGGAGAAATAGATGAGCAAAAAATACTAGATGAAACTATAAAAGGATATGTAAATGGTTTAGATGACGAATATTCAGAATACATGACTAAAGATGAATGGGAAGAATTTCAAAGTGCTGCATTAGGAAATTACGTTGGAATTGGAATTTATATGGGAGTCGATAAAAATAACAATATTGTAGTATTAGCGCCTATAGAAGGAACACCAGCAGAAAAAGCTGGATTAAAACAGGGAGATATAATTGTTAGTGTCAATGACGAAAATGCATTAGGACTTTCATCAGATAATGTATCTGCTATGATAAAAGGAGAAGAAGGAACTAATGTCAAAATTACAGTTTTAAGAGATACAGAATATATAGATTTCAATATAGCTAGAGAAGCAATTAAAGTATATCATGTTGAAAATGAAATGTTAGAAAATAATATAGGATATATTTCACTATTTACTTTTGATGAAGGATGTGCAGATGAATTTGAAAAATCTGTAAATGAATTAAAAAGTAAAGGTGCTCAAAAAATTATTATAGATTTAAGAAATAATACAGGTGGATTAGTTGACGAAGCTTTAAGAATAGCAGATATGATTATTCCAAAAGATGAAAATTTACTTATAACAGTAGATTCAAAAGGAAATAAAGAATATAGTAAATCTTTAAATAATCCAATAATAGATTGCGAATTAGTAGTTTTGGTTAACGAGTATTCTGCTAGTGCTTCAGAAATATTAGTAGGAGCATTAAAGGACTTTAAAAAGGCACAAGTTGTTGGAACAAAGACTTTTGGTAAAGGTGTAATTCAAAGTGTTTATTTATTAGATGATAATAGTGCTTTAAAATTAACTGTAAATGAATACTTTACACCAAATGAAACTAAAATAAACAAAGTAGGAATTGAACCTGATTATATAGTAGAATTAAATCCAGAAACTGAAGATGATGAGCAGTTAAATAAAGCAATAGAGTTATTAAAATAATAAGTAAAATATAAATCAAATAAAAAAACAAGAATAAAATTTTCTAAGTTATAAAGCTACATGCGAAAATCTAATTCTTATATACTAAGGAAATTCACCACTATTTGTGGTTGACTTTCCTAAGAACAAAAAAAGGAAAGCAAACTGAAAAATTAGTTTGCTTTCTTTATATTTTATAAAGATAACTTCCGGCTATGCCGGTAGAAACGTAGGCTTTAGC
>CASKJV010000020.1 GCA_949388605.1 uncultured Clostridia bacterium | reverse complement strand
GAGATATGTTACCAGTGATGGCAGGAGTAGTAATAATCTTAGTAATACAAGCAAATATTGTTATAATAGTAGTAAAAAGAAAACAAAAGAAAAATAAATTTATAAAATAGAAATACTATGAGAAGTTTGTATTAAAGTGAATTAATATGAAATATCTAGTAACTTATAGAAGAAAATAAAAATAAAAGGTGGAGTAAGCTACTTCGCCTTTTATTTTAAAATAAAAAATCACAATAGAATTATTATTATAGAATCCTTTTACTAAAACACTTTTAAAATATTGACTAAATTTAATATTGAAATTATAATAATATTGACTATATTTTAGGATGTAAAAATATAAGAACTCAAGATTTAATAATCATTTTAATTTTAAGGAGGAATAAAAGAATGAGTAAAGTAATTATTGTTACAGGAGCAAGTAGAGGAATAGGAAGAAATATAGCATATAATTTAGCAGTAAATGGCTATACAATTATTGCCAATTATAATAATTCTGAGCAAGAGGCATTAAAATTGCAAAATGAGTTAAAAGAACAAGGGATAGAAATAGATATTTTTAAAGCAAATGTTTCAAAATCACAAGAAGCAAGAAAATTAATAAATTTTGCAATAGAAAAATATAACAGAATTGATGTTTTAATTAATAATGCAGGAATTGCACAAGAAAAATTATTTACAGATATAACAGAAGAAGATTTTGATAGAATGATAAAAACAAATTTATATTCTGTTTTCTATACTACACAAGAAGCAGTTAAATATATGATAGGCGCACATAATGGCTCAATTATTAATATATCATCAATATATGGTTTAACTGGAGGCGCTTGTGAAGTTCATTATTCAATGGCAAAAGCAGGAATAGATGGAATGACAAAATCACTTGCAAAAGAACTTGGAAGATCAAATATTAGAGTAAATTCGATAGCGCCAGGTGCGATCGATACAGATATGAATAAAGGTTTAACAGATGAAGATTGGAAAGAAGTACTTAAAGAAACACCATTAAATAGAAAAGGATATCCAATTGATATCTCAAGATGTGTTAAATGGTTGGTTGAAGATGAATTTACAACAGGTCAAGTGATATCTCCAAATGGTGGCTTAGTAATAATATAGTTGAAAATATTATAATATTATGTTATAATACTACAATCAATAAATATTAGAAAAAACAATGGAGGTATGCAGGATGAAGGAGATTTTATTATTTATTATGAAAGACTTAGGTAAGAAATTACTATTTTTACTTCGGGGAATTTTAATAATTGCAGGTTTCATTTTTGGGGGAATACTTGTAATGAAATTTACCAAATTCCTGAATGTGTTTCTGTTTAGAGGTAAAGGAGTAGTTTTTTCAGTAATTATAGTTATATTATTATTATTTTTTTTAGGGATTTATATATTCCATATAGTGCTTGCTGTTAAATATTACAAAAAGAATAATGTTCCTTTTGATTTTGCATGGCATGAGGTATGGGATGATTCTGATGAACCATAAATGTATTAATAAAATTTCTAAAATAAAAAAGGAGCTTGAAATTTAAGCTCCTTTTTTATTCTATAGTAAATTGCAGAGCAATTTACTATAATATAAAGTTTTCGGCAAACTTTAAATAAATATAGCCACTTAAATATTCTAAGTGGCTATATTATTCACTTTCTTCAGACTTTCTCCAGTAATTTCCAGTAAGTAACTTAGGAATAGTAATTAATAATTTATATATTGTTAATTTTATTTTTTTTGACCAAATATAAGTTTTACGAAGATGTTTAGATGGTTTATTATCTTCTAAAACTATTAAAGAAGTTTCTGGATGTTCTATTTTAAAATTGTAATTTTCACCATTATTATTATCCCATTCTTCTTTTTCATTTTTTATACAAAAGTTAAATGAATCTTTATTTAATAATTCAATTTCAGTTTGAAATCCTAATTCTGTTTTAATCATTTCTGCATCTATAGAATTTTCCCATTCGTTTCCAAATGCATAACGAATAAAAACTTTTTCAGAATGATCTTGAAAAAATTTTCCTGTATAAGAAATTTTTATAATGCTATTTGCAGTTAATCTATCTGTATTAAAGAATATATTTTTTACTAATTCCATAAAATTCTCCTCATATGTAATGACTAAAAATATTATAGTATTAATAATTATTTTTATCAAGTGATTTTTATAATGTTATTAAATTTAAATGTATATTTTACTTATAATGTTAAAATTATCAGTATGATTTATATTAATATTTTTACTGTTTGTTTTGAATACAATTTACTGTAAAAATTACTTTTTAGATAAAATAAGTTATTCTTTTGTAAAGTCTTAGTAGTATTTGAATATAATGTAGTGTAATTATTAAATATAATATCAAAATTAATTATATCCAATAATTTTTGTCTCCCTATATGAAAATTTATTGCAGAAAAGGGCAACATGTGATAATATTATTTTTGATATTATTAAGGAAAGGAACTCTTAAGATGTCTAAATCTAAAAAGAAGAAGTCTAATAAAAAGAATACTCCAAAGAAGAATAATACTAGTAAACCTAATATTAATACAAATAAAAAAGTAGACAAAGAGCAAGAAAATAGTCAAAAAAAAGTATTTGAAGAAAATAAAAATTTAAAAAGCGATGAAACAATAAAAAAAGATGATAAGAACATTTCCAAAAATCAAAATTTAAATAAAAATAGTAAGCAAGTTAATAATAAGGAACATGAAAATGAAAAATTAGAAGAAAATAAAATACTTAAGAATATAGAAGAATCTGATAATAAGGAAGAAAACTTAAATAGTAAAGATGATTCTGAAATAGATGCAAAAGAAGATCAGACAGAAAGTAAAAAAGAAAAAGAGAAAAAAGAAAGAAAAGCTAAGAAAGAAGAAATACAAAACAGTAATCATAGCAAGAAAATAAATAGTGAAAAAAAGACTACCAATTCTATAAAAGAATCAAAGAAAGAAACTGAAAGCAAAGCTTTAATTAAATCAGATACAGAAGATAATACTGGTAATGAAAGTTTAAAAAATAGAAGAAAGATAATAATATTTATTTGCATAGTAATTTTCGTTATTATGATACTTGGATTCTCAACAATTTTTTCATTACTTAATATAAATAATACAAAAATAGCTAAAGGTATAAAAATAAACAATATTGACATTTCGAATTTAACAATTGATGAAGCAAAAGAAAAATTAAATTCTAATTTTGAAAAGGAGCTTATTCCAGAATTAAGCCTAAAATATAAAGATGAATATAGCACAGTTATTATTCCAAAGCAACTTGAAATTAAATATAATATAGAAGAGATGCTTAATAAAGCATATAATATTGGAAGAAACGGTAATATTATTACAAACAATTATGCATTGTTATTTACAACATTATTTGGAAAAGAAATTAATTTAGATTATACATATAATGAAGAATTTTTAAATAATTTTTTAGAAGATATAAATTCAAAATTACCAGGAGTAGTTATTCAACCTAGTTATTATATAGAAGAAGAAAAATTAATTATAGAATCAGGAAAAGATGGAATTGAAATTGTTAGGAATGAACTTAAAGAAGATATTTTAGATAGTTTAATATCTAGAACTTTAGAACAAGTTTCTAAAGAAAACTATAGTCAAACAATAGATATTCCTACTAAAAAGGCTAAAGCCAGTAAAATAGATATGGATAAGATTTATTCAGAAATACATACAGAGCCAAAAGATGCTTATTTTCAATTAGAGCCTTATAATATATATCCAGAAACAGATGGAATAGATCTTCAAATGACTTTAGAAGAAGCCAAAAAACAGATTACAGAAGATAAAGAAGAATATAAATTCGATTTAAAAATAACAAAGGCAGAAAAAACAATAAGTGACTTAGGTATGGAGGCTTTTCCATATGTAATTTCATCATTTTCAACAAAATATGATGCGAGTAATATAAATAGAAGTATAAATTTGAAAATTGCAGCACAAAAAATAAATGGTAAAGTTTTAATGCCAGGAGAAGTATTTTCATATAATAAAGTACTTGGAAAAAGAACAGTTGAGGAAGGATATAGAGATGCTAAAATCTTTGCAGATGGAGGCACAGTTGATGGATTAGCAGGAGGTATATGCCAAATATCATCAACATTATATAATGCAGTTCTTTTAGCAAATCTTGAGATAGTAGAAAGAAGAAATCACTCTTTTACTACTTCATATGTTGCAGCGGGTAGAGATGCAACAGTAGTGTGGGGAAAAATAGATTTCCAATTTAAAAATTCAAGAAATTATCCAATAAAAATTGAAGCATCAGTTAATGGTGGAGTTGCTGAATTTAAAATACATGGTGTTCAAGAAGAAGAATATGAAATAAGTATTTTACCAAAGACAACAGCATCAATTCCATATACAACTACTTATATAGAAGATCCAACTTTAGCGCCTGGGCAACAAGCAATTAGTCAAGCAGGACATTTGGGCTATAAAGTAACAACTACTGTAGTAAAAAAACTAAATGGAGTTGAAGTATCAAGAGAAGTTATATCTAATGACACTTATCAACCAATGAAATCAATAATAAGAAGAGGTCCAGGAGTTCCACCTGAAGTACCAGTTCAATAATAATATAAGAAAGTACTCTAACTGTTTACAGCTAGAGTACTTTTTATATTATAGGAAAATTCTTATTTTAGTTGTACTAAACGAAGTGAGTTACAAATAAGTTATGTGCAGTTTATAATAAGTGCAAGTAATAAGTTATACAGAGGAAAGGTGAGGCACATAACTTTATTAAAAAAAATTTAAATGTAATTCTTTTGTTCTAAACATATAATTTTTCTAATTTAACTTTTCATTGTAGAATTTTCTTTTAATAGATTGTAAAATGCCACTTGTAATGCAAAAGAATATGGCAATATTAGAAAGGCACTTATTAAAATTACAATTACTGAAGCAAGAACGGCTATAGGTGTTTTTAAAATAAGTGCAACAATAATACAAATTGCAAATAGAGCTAAAAATAATAATAGTATGTATAAAATTATTGTCAATAATGTGAATTTATTACCTTTCATCATTTTATCACTTTCTGCAACAATTTCTTTTGCTGTAAAGTCAGGATTATCATATAGTATAAAATTTGCTAAAGAATAAGAAAAACATTTTATTATGTAATAGATTGCAGGAAGTATTGTTAAAATCATAGAAACTATGATAGAAACTATTAATAAAAGTAAGTTAGTTGAACCTAAATTAAGAATTGAAAAATTAAATAATATAATTGATAGGAAAATACCAATTATTAATAAAATTATAGGGAATAAAAGTTTTAAAATAGTTCTTCCAACGACTTTCCAAATAGATTTAAAAGATTTCATTCCATCACTAATAAAACTTAATATTGATATTGGTTCATTACGAGAAATTTTTATAAATGAAACTAGTACACCATAAGATAATGGAATAGTAACTGCATAAAGAAAAGTAAGATATATTAATTTAAATAGTACAGTTTCAAAATTATTACTAAATTTAGAAAGAATTGTAGTAATAATGTAGTTTATAAATATTATGAAAAACAATTTCCAAAAATTATTTTTTAAATATTTTTTTGCTTCGTTATTTATTTCATTAAATTTCATTTTTACCTCCTAAAACTTTAATGAATATATTATATATCTATTAGAAAAATAAGTAAATAAAAAATGTAAATGGTTAAAGGGATTTTGTAAGAAATTTTATAAGTTTGTTAGAAGATTATAATACTAGTAATATACATTAAAAATATATAATATAATCATTTTCTATAAAAAGAATAGGATATGGGTAAAACTATTCAAATCTTTCTCTAACATTTCAATTTTTTCAATGATTCTGTTTTCCCTTCAACTTTATATAACTTAATCTTAACATTATTGATAAATAAAAAATATATTTCGTATAAAATAAGAAATATATGGAAATATAAAATAAAGAAATAATTCAATTTGCTAATTTTAATAAGAAGGAGTTTTATAGAGTGTATTATGAAAATAGAAAAGATAAAAACAAAGATAAAATTACATTAATACTATTATTAACATTAATAGTAATTTTACTGTGTATTGTAATTATAAAGTTAGATTATTCAGAAAACAATAGTATTCCAATTTCAACTGATTATGAAATAAACAAGTTATCCACAAATGCTGAGTCAAAAGTGGAAAAAGAAGCAGTAGAAATAATAGAAAATGCTGTAAAAAGTGTAGTAGGAATTTCAAAATTAGAACAAAATGGAAATTCCATATTTTTAAGTGATTCTGAACAGAAGTTAGGCTTAGGAAGTGGAGTAATATTATCCGAAAATGGATATATTTTAACAAATCAGCATGTTGCAGGGAATAAATATGGAAACTGTTTTGTAACTTTAGATAATGGAACAACTCATAATGGAACTGTAATATGGGCAGATAGTAATTTAGATTTAGCTATAGTAAAAATAACAGCGAATCAATTAAATTATATTAATTTAGCAGATTCAGATAAAATTAGTTTAGCAGAAGAAGTTTATGCAATTGGAAATCCTATAGGAATAGAATTTCAAAGAACTGTTACTAAAGGAATAATAAGTGGTATTGATAGAACTATAAAATTGGGTGACACAGAAAGTTATATGGAAGACTTAATACAAACAGACGCAACAATAAATGAGGGAAATAGTGGAGGTGCATTAATAAACAGTTTAGGAGAGCTAATAGGAATAAATACAGTAAAAATAAATGAAGCAGAAGGAATTGGATTCGCTGTACCTATTAATATTATAAAACCAATATTGGAAAAATTAATTTCATCGGGAAAATTTGAGGAAGCATATTTAGGAATTTATGGATATGATAAGGAGGTTATTCCGTATTTAAATTCTAATTTAGATATTACTTCAGGAATATATATAGCTACTATTCTACCAGATGGTCCACTATTTAATAAAGATATTATTATTAGCGATATAATTTGTAAAATTGATGATGTAGAAGTAAATAAAATGAATGATTTACGAAAGTACATTTATACCAAAGCTCCTAGAGAAAAAGTGAAATTAACAATAAGAAGAGGGAATCAAGAATTTGTTAAAGAAATAGAGTTAGGATATAAAAATTAAATATTTACAAAATTTAATTACAAAGATATTTTGAATTTAAATTGTTTTATATGAAATAATTTAAAACAATAGAGGAATTAGAAAAAGATAAATGGTATATATGTCAAATTAATAGGAATGAACTTTGTACAATACATAGTTCATTCCCAAACTATCTAATATCTATTCAAAAAAGTTAAATTTTTAAGGACAGAATAATGTTTTTGTTTAATAAAATTAAATTACTATTTAATAAACTTTTTAATATGAAAAGAAAACTTTTTTGATTTTTTATGAGTATATTTTTTTGAATCTAACTTTGGAGAATTTTTTATTTTTTTATGCTTATTATGATATATTTTATTAGTCGAAATAACTTTTTTAGTAAATTTATTCTCATGAAGTTGTTTATATTTATTTATCTTTTTCAAAGAATCTTGAGTATCTAAAACCTTGATAATTAGATTGCTAATTTCTTCATCAAAAGTTTCAAAATTTAAAGGAACAGTGTATTGATTTCTAAAATAATTGAGCATCATTCTATTTATTTCACCTTTTAGAATATTAGAAAAATCATTTTTTAACAAGAAATCATTTTCATTAAACTTTAAATTTTTCAAAGAAATCACCTCCTATTGTATAAATAAAAGATAAAATATTCCTAATAAAATTATACCATAAATATACCAGAAAATAAAGATTTATAGAGTTTTCTTCTATGTAATTTATGGAAAATTATTTAAATATCAAATTCAAATATGGCATTATCTGCAGGAGAAAATTTGAAATTAGTACTCTCATCTTTTGTTATCCACTTATAATTTTCGTGTTCTAGTAATTTTATATCTTCACTTAATAATTTTGCTTTATAGAAAATTAACTTGATGTCTTTGTCAGGATAGTGATGTATATTTTCCCCAACATATTCGGTAACTTGTATTTCAGCATCAAATTCTTCTTTTATTTCTCTTATGAGAGAAACTTCATAAGTTTCATTTTTTTCAACTTTACCTCCAGGAAATTCCCAAAGACCTCCTTGAGATTTTTTAAAATTCCTTTGAGCTATTAAAAATTTATTATCTTTATATATTATTCCTGCTACAACTTCTATCATTTATTTTTACCTCGATATATATTTTATATAATAACAAATACATTAATAGTTTTTAGCATTAGAAATATACAAAATTTTAATATTTATAATGTATATTATTATGCCTATAAAATTTATTAAAAAGAAAATAATATTAAGAATTGAAAATTAAAGTATTTGTTATTAAAATACTATAACATAAAATTTCGTATTATTCTAGATAGAGTCTTATTAAAGATATAATATAGATTTGCTTTATTTTGAAAAATAAAGTAATAAAAGTGATATAAAACCAATATATATTTTTAATTATTATAAAAAATTATTGACTAAATTCGAATATTTTGCTGAGTATTGTATACTATATTAGTATATATGAAAAATATATAGTATTATCTATGAATAAATTTGTAAAAATGTATTGACAAAATAGTTATATAGTAGTATAATTATCTTCGTTAAACATCGCGGGGTGGAGCAGTTGGCAGCTCGTCGGGCTCATAACCCGAAGGTCGTAAGTTCGAGTCTTACCCCCGCAACCAAAGAATGAATGCTTACAGTTGTAAAGACTGTAGGTGTTTTTTTATGTCTTAAAATTGGTTGCTATAATGCTTTAAAATGGCACTATTATGTCAAATTGGGAAGAAATTGGGAAACAAAGGCTCTTTGAAGTACCTAATTTCTCAATAAATTTTAATAAAAAACATATATATAATTTGATTTCATTTATAAAAAATTAAATATCTTTCAATTAAAATTATAAGTAAAAAACTTTGGGGACTAGATTTTATTTCTAGAAGTTTTTTACTTTTCTATTATCGTGAAAAGTTTGCAATTTGTGAAAATTAGAAAAAAGTTTTTGTTTAGATTAATACTTCGCCGATAAAAGTAAGTTTTCCAAAACATTTCCAGCTTTTTTATTATGGGAAATAATAGGATGCACATAAAAGTTAAATGTTGTTGTGATTTGTGCATGTCCTAGTCTTGCTGCTACAACTGCAACATCAATATTTTGTGATATTAAAAGTGTTGCGTTTGTATGTCTTAATCCATGAAAATTAATTACAGGTAGTCCAATTTGACCAACAAATTTTACAAACCATTTACTAATTGTAGATGGATGCATTGGCTTACCATCAGCTTGTACAAATAACCTATTAGAATCTGTCCATAATTCACTGTAAATCGATTTTTGTTCTTCATACCATAATTTATATTCATTAAGTAAAGAAATAACAAAATCAGGCACTGCAACATCTCTTATAGAACTTTCATTTTTAGGTGTTTTTGTAAATACGCCTTTATCAGATAAATATTGGCTTGCTCTATTTATACTTACAATTCCGTTTTTAAAATCAATATCTGACCATTCTAATCCCATAAGTTCTCCGAGTCTTACACCAGTAAATACTGTTAAAATGATAGCAACTTTATATTTGATTTGTTCTTCATCAAGAGTTGATAAATTATCTAACAATATTTTTGTTTGTTCATCATCATAATATCTTCTTTTTGGCTTTTTAGCTTTTGGTGGTTGAACACGTTCAGCAGGATTACTTACTATTAGCTGCCAATAGACTGCTTTGTGTAACATTGCTCTTAAAAGTCTATGATGTTCTAAAATTGTTTTACCAGATAAAGGCTTGCCAGTTTTTTGACCATTATTAGATTTTTTTCTAAGTAACTGAGTATCTTTATCAAGTAAATCATAGAATTTCATGATATCAGTAGGTCTAAGTTTATTGATATAAAAATGACCAAAGTAAGGTAATAGTCTTGTTTCTAACATTCTACAATATCGTTTGTATGTTGATGGCGCTAATTCTTTTGAGCCATAATCTCTTTTCCATATTTCAGTAAATTCAGAAAATTTTAGAGATTTACCATCTACAACTAATCCATTTTGTACTTCTGTCACGAATTTTGCAAGTTCAACTTCAGCATCTTTTTTAGTTCCATGTACTGTTTTGGTATGTCTTAATGGTTTGCCACTTAAATCATATCCTTCATGAACTATTAGTCTGTAACTATCTTTTCCTCTTTTTTCTATACTCCCAGCCATTACTCTTTTTCACCTCCTTTCGAGCATACCTATGGGTGGGAGGAGTATTTATGTTACTGTTAACAAAAACATTGTACAATAATAGTTAACTAATTACAATAGATTTTAGAAAGAAACTTAAAAAATTTGTATGCATAATAAATTGTCCAAACTTGTAATATAAAGCGATTACTAGACTTTTAACAGAAAATGTGATATGATTTGACAAATTAGTATACCAAAGAAAAATAGAAAGAAATTGTATTTTTAAGGAGAAATCTATGAGTATGCTAATGAATTTATATAACTTAATATTAAAGTTTAAAAATAAGAAGGAATACGAATCTTTGGCACCAGTATCTAATATAAGGAAAAGTGCAACTTTAAATATGCTAATTAATACTATGGCAGATGAAAAAAATTATAATGTTGCATTATCAGGAAAATATGGAGCTGGGAAAAGTAGTTTAATTAAAAGTTTTTTTTATGGAATAAGAAAAGTAATTTATAAACCTTTATATATATCATTAGGAATGTTAGGATTAGAAGAAAATGAAATTGATGTAAATGAATTTTGCCAAGCAATAGAAAAAAGTATAATACAGCAAATAATATATAAGGAAGAAACTACTAAATTACCAGATTCAAATATAAAAAGAGTTTCTAAATTAAAAAAAAGAAATGTTTTATTTATAATGATGGTAATAATTATAATGATTTTATTAAAAATAAACTCATTATATATAGAAAATTATAATGAAGAAATAAAAGCAATAATCGAAAAATTTTTACTTCTTAATAAATGGTATAAGATAGGTATTGGGGTAGTAGTAATAATAATAATTTTGTTAATTTCAAAATTGTTCGCTAACTTCTTAAAAAAAGTTGATATAAAAAATATAAAATTTAATTTTACTAATACAGAAATAGAGATAGAAAAAACAAGTACAGAATCACTGATTAATAAATATATGGATGAATTAGTATATTTTTTTAGTATGACAGATTATAATATTGTAGTTATAGAAGATTTAGACAGATTTTTAGAAAAGGAAGAAATTAAAGATAGAGTTTTAATAATATTTCAAAAATTAAAGGAATTAAATCAGATTTTAAATTCTTCTAAACAAATTAAAAGAAAGATAACTTTTTTATATGTTGTTAAAGATGATTTGTTTAAAAATGAAGAGGAAAGAACTAAGTTTTTTGATGCAATAGTTCCTGTAATTCCTGTAATGTCAAATTATAATTCCTATGCCGAATTAAAAGATAGATTTGAAATTTATAATATTGATGACAAAATAATGCAAGATATTTCACCATATATTAATGATTATAGAGTTATTAAGAATTTAAAAAATGAATATGAACTTTATCAAAAGGAAATAAAAGGAAGCGAAATAGTAAAAGAAAAACAATTAGCTATGCTTGCACTAAAAAATATAAGACCTAGTGATTATGAATGTTTATTAAACAATAGAGGATATATTTATGAAATAATAAATCAAAAACAAGATTATATAGATAAAAAAGCATTAGACATAAATGAAAAAATTAAGAATAATAAACAACGAATAAAAGATTTTAATAATGAAAAAATGGAGAATTTTCAAGAACTAAAGAGATTATCTGTTAGTAATTTATATGGTAAATATGCTAGTAGAAGTGTCAGTGTGGCATTATCAGTTGATGAATTTTTAAGCAGTAGTATGAACTATGATAAAATAAAAAATACAAATATTTATTTAAAGGACTCAAGAGGATATTGTTTTAATGAATCAGAAATATTCGAATACTTTGGAGGTAAGGAAAACTTTTTAGAAAGAGCAAATAATATTGCAAAAGATAATGAAATAAATGCTGAAAAATTAAGTGTTGAAAATAAAAAACTAGAAAAAGAAAAAGAAGATTTAGATAAAAAGCCATTTTATGAATTAATTGAAGATAATGAAAGTATAAAAATTAATGATGAATTTGTAAAAATGCTATTAAAAAATGGATACATTGATGAAAGTTACCAAGATTATATGTTTAAATTCAAAGAAACGAAAGAGATAAATAAGAATGATTATACTTTTATTTCTAATGTAAGGCAATATAGAGGAATAAAATATGATTATAGTATTAGTAATGTAGAAAAGGTTGTTGAAGAATTGAACAGTAGTTATTTCGGAACAGAGGCAATTTTAAATTATAGTGTTATAGATTATTTAATAACATCAAATGATAATAAACTAAAAGAAAAACAAGAGAATTGTATTGATATGCTTACAGAATTAAATGAAAATAAAGAAAATTTTATATTTGGTTTCATTAACAACAAGCAAAACAAAGAAATTTTATTATCTATGCTTCATCAAAAAAATAAAAATACTATATATGAAATAATTCTTAATAATAGTGAAAAGCCAGAGAAAATCGAAGAAATAATAAAGAATGTTTTAAATATTCCAGAGATATTAGATTTTGAAAAAACTAATAATTTTATTCGAGATTATATTGAAAGTAAAAGAAATTTTTTAAATTGGATCAAATTAAATGAAAATATAAAAAAATCATTAGACATATTAAATGTTAAATTTAAAGAATTAGAGGAAAATGATACTGAGTTTTTAGAATTTGTTTATACTAAAAATTTATACAAATTAAATTCAAAAATGATTAATTTGTTATTCAAAAATAGAGGTTACTCAGAGCAAGATTTTGAGGAGAAAAACTTAAGTATTATTATGCATGATACAAATTTAGAAAAGATGAGGAAATATCTAGAGAGTAATAAAGGTGAATACATAAATAATTGTTATCTAAAAACTACAGGAATTAAAAATGATATTAAAGATGTAATTGAATGCTTAAATAATTGGGATATAAGTGATGAAAATAAAAGAGAAATAATAAAAAATATTCATGGACAAATTAAAGATATAAGAGATGTAGATTCTGATTATTATGATGAAATCATGGTAAAAGACAAGATAAATCCAACATGGGAAAACTATTACTATTACTACATTAATAGTAATGAAATTACTAATGTATTATTGCAAAATATAGAATTAAATATTGAGAATATAAAAAATCAAAATGTTAGTAGCATTAAAATGTCAGAAGAAGATGAAACTAAGTTTACGAATTTTAGAGGTAAAATAGCTAGAAATAATAAACTTAATATCAGTATTTATGAGCAAATAATACCAGTATGCTGGATAATATTAAACAAAATAGAAGAAAACGAAATAGATAATGAAAGATTAAAAATACTTGTGAGACATAAGATAATAAAATTAAATGACGATAACTTACAAGTTTTATATAACCAAGTCCCAGAAATTATAGATTTATATATAAATAATAATATACAAAGTTTTATTAATCATATTGAAAACTTTACATTAAATGAATTTTTGATATACGATATAATAAAATCATCTAGTATAAAATTTAGGGATAAAAATAAGATAATAGAAATTATAAATGTAGAGTATATCAATGTAGAAACGATGAAATTTATAATTGATAATTATAGTCAAAATAAAATAAGTAAAATAAGTGAAGAACTAAAGGAAAGGATATTAAGTTCAAAAATAGAATTAAATTATAAATTGATATTTTTAGAAAAGGAATTAGATAAAAATAATTCCATCGAATTAATTGATAAGTATTTAAAATTATTACCTGCACCATATAAATATATAGCAAACTATGAAGAATATTCTAAACTGTTTTCTATACCTAAAACAAAGAGTAATGAAAAAATATTAGATAATTTGAAAAATAAGGGATTTAAATTTACTAAATTAATCAAGAAGAATAAAATTACCATATATAATAAAAAATAGCACATAAAGGTGCTATTTTTTATTGGATTCTAACCATTTATCAAATTCATCATAAGATTTCTTTTCATTTCTAATGTCATCCATAAATTTTTTAGCTTCTTTTTTCCAATTTTCATAATCATTTTTATAAATTTCGATATCAGGGTTACGTTTAACTAACATAGCTTTTTTAGAATATATTTTACGATATTTACCATAAACTTTATCATTTTCTTGTTTGATTCTTTGGGCAATTTGGTTACCAATATCCTTACAAGTCTGAGTTCCTTTAAACAAATTATTACAATAATTAACCTTAGGATTGCCTGTTATAAAATATTTACCACAGTTTTTACATTTCTTTATTATATAATTGTTTTCTTCTATAAATTCAAATAATGTAATATATAGTATAGTGTAAACATTAGAACTTGTTACACTAATATCTGCAAATACATCTGCAAAGTGTGTACCTTCTGTAAAGAACTGTACTAATTTTTTTTCGTCAGTTTCATTAAAGTCATTAGGTACAATTTGATAATTAAAGGCTCCATTAATATGAAAATCGCATATATATTGCTTTAAAGTTTTAAAATGTGATGTATAGTAAATATAAAATCTCATATTATTATTCATCTTTTTTAATTGTTCAATATTGTTTATATTGAAAATATATTCAACAAATTCTATATAAATTTTTTGAACTTTTCGAGCTTCTTTTTTTATTATTTCATAATATTTTTTGGCTAATGTTTCTATTTGATTGTAGCTATATGACTTGTCAAGTTTCAATTTTTTAATATCAGTTTCTTCAAAGTATTTAATATAAGATGTAAAAAACTTAGTAAACCAAACAAAATACTCATCAAAATTAGAAAAATCTGTATTTAGAAAGTCAACTAAATTTGTCCCAGTACGATAAAATGATAAATGATCTTTAATAAAAAAATGACAATTAGAGAGTTCACCTAGAGTATAGTAATGTAATTCTTTTGGCATGTTTAAAAGTTCTATTTTTCTTTTTAGTTCATTGCTAATTTTTGTATGTGGTGGGAAAAAGCTAGAACAATATTCATCATATTCTTTTTCTGTTAAATTTTCTTTTATAATGTCTAAATTTGAAATACCTTCAGGTAATGGATAATCAGGCTCTCCATATAATAAAGTTATATGATTAAGGTTTTCTCTAGTATTAATAGAAATATGTAGTTCACTATTAATTTTATTCATAATTCCTCCGTTAACAGGTTATAAAATTATTAAGAGTTAACTTGCTATCAAAATAACTTATAAAGTATTTACATAGTTAACTATACACAATATAATACACTTGCTAACGGAAGTCAATATATAATAACAAATAAATTGGAGGTGATACTATGGAATTACAAAAAGTTCAAAGAACTACACTAACGATGAAAGAAGCAGCAGAGTATTTAGGTGTATCGTATTGGTTGGTAAATCAATTAGTAAGAAGAAAGCAAATACCATGTTCGAAAGTTGGTGGAAAATATTTATTTAGAGTACAAGCTTTAGATGAATATTTAATAAAAAAAGAACAAGAATCAATTAATTAGATTCTAGAGAAAGTGAGGAAAGGAGGATATGTCAGATTTACAATGGCTTAAATTATCTACAAACTTCTTTGATAATAACAAAATAAAATTGTTGGAGAGTGAAAAAGATGGAGATACATTAATTAGAATGTGGATACAGCTTTTAACAATAGCAATGAAATGTAATTATCAAGGAAGATTATCTATAACAGAAGATAAAGCAATGACAATTGATGAATTTTCAAAGATTATGGGGAAGTCTAAGAAAAAAATTATAAAATGTTTTGAAAAATTTGAAGAATTAAAAATGATTATTGTAGAAGAAAACTTTTATAAAATCAAAAATTGGTCAAAGTACCAAAGCGCTGATAAACTTGAAGAAATCAGAATACAAAATTGTTTAAGACAACAAAAATATTGTGAAAAAAAGAAGAGTGAAAAAGAAAAAGGTAACGTTACTATAACGCAACACAACACTAAAGAAGAGAAAAAGACAAGAGATAAAGTAGAAAAAGAAGGAGAGGAGAATAGAAGTGGATTTAAAGAATTCAACTTTTAAAGTTATTACCAATGAAGGCGCAAAATGTAGATTTTGTAATAAAATTTTAAATCCAATTGGATTAGATTATTTGTATGTAAATTATGATAAAAATATGCTTGAGTACGAAAGATGTGATTGTGAAAAATCAATTCAGTTTTGGAAAGATTTTGATTTAAGAAAAGAAGAAAAACAAAGACAAGAGAAGTATAAAAAGATTATCAATAATATTTATAAAAATAATTATATGAAAAAGAGATTACAAAAATGCAATTTTGAAAACTTTAGTAGTACATACAAAGGAGAAAAAATTATAAATCAATTAATAAAATTTACAGATTTATGTATAAAATCAGAAATGCAAAATGGAATAATTATTTATGGAAATATAGGATATAAAAAAACATATTTAGGAGCTTGTATTGCGAATAAAATGATTGAACAAAATAAAATTGTATTAATGGAAAAAAGCAGTTCTATAATAGCTACAATTAAAGAATCATTTACCAATGAAGGTCTATCAGAAATAGAAGTTATTGACCTTTATTCTAATGTAGATATGCTAATTATTGATGACTTAGGTAACGAAAGTTTGAGTAAATGGGCTTTAGAAAAATTATATAAAATTATTAGTAATCGATATGATAATGATTTACCAATAGTAATTACAACTAGATATAATAAAGAGCAATTAATTGAACAATTATCAAATGAAAATAATATAGAAATTGCAGAAGAAATCGTTGAGATTTTGAATGAAATGTGCTATGGAATTGTGCTTGAAGAAAAAGAAAAAGTTAGCATAAGCAACCAAACTAAATGCTAACTCAATTTAAAATCTAATAAAATTATAATATAAATCATATTAATTGTAAATAAGAAAAGTTTGAATTTTTGTTCAAACTTTTCTTATTAAATTATAAAAAATGGAGGCCCTCGGAGAGTAAAATGGGTTTTAGGGATTTTCCCTAAACAGCAAAAAGGGGGTCTAGACACCAAGCTGGCGAATATAAGGTACTAAAAATTACTACCTAATATTCGAGCAAGTAGAACTTGCTATTATCTTAATGCTTCGTAAACTAGCATTAAGAAATTACAAAAAAGGAGAGTGCGTAATATTTTTAGAAACAATGAAGAAATTTATGATAGCATATTTCTTACCTATGAAAAAATTTTAACAAGATTGAATATATTAGAAGTTACAACTAAAAGTGGCAAAGAAATAACATATACAGATTTAAAGAAGGCTATAAATGTAATGCTAGAAAAGCATCCATCTTGTAGGTGGAGAAGTGAGAGAATTAAAAATAGAAAATATTTAATTTTAATCGAAGGATATTGCTGGCTAAGATTTGTTTATTTTCAAAAGGAAAAATCTTTATTAGATGCTGATATAGAGTTTTTTGAAAATAGGATTAAACAATATGAAGAATTATTAAAGGTTCATTTTGATAAAAATTGGTGGAGTGAGGATATGGATATTGAACAACTAGAAAAATATTTAAAAAAGAAAGAATCTAGTATTAGAAAATCAATAAAGAAAATGTGTGATACTGGTTTTGAAGAATATAGATTATATGTTAATGGAAAAGTAGTTATTTCTAGTAATGGTGTGGAGTGGATTTGTAAAAATATATTTAAAGAAAAATATCTACAGTTATTAGAAGAGTATAAGATGGAGTTAACAGAATTATATATTGAATCGGGATATCCGTATGATGAGTTTTTTTGTAAAAATTAGCAAAATATTATCCGTTTATTGAGAAAAATGAAAAAAATTGATATAATAAAAACTAGTGAGGACTATAATAAAAATATTCGGAAAAGAACAAATCGATTTACATTTAAAAATTGAATGTGATAACTAAATAACTAATGAAGAATGGTAAAAATATAAGTATGAATAAAGAAGAGATGATATCAATTGTAAAAATTATGGATAAATTGATAGATGATTATAATATGATAATCTATCAAGAGAACGAAAAGAAATTTTAGAGTATTTTGTAGATAATTTAATTGTTATTAGTTAGGAGATTAGAGTGAAAGTTAAAGTAATTTTTTATAAAAGTATAGAAGAAAATCCAGAAGAACCTCTGAATTATTGTATATTACAAAAAAATGAATTTGATTATGAATTTGATAAAAGTACATTAATAAAGAATTTTTTATTTGATATATTTAATAAATATTGTTATAAATGCAGTTATGATGATATATGTGTTGAGATGGTAACTTTTTTAAAAAAAGAGTATGAAGATAGATTTATATTAGGAAGTAAAAAACTAGATGCAAAGTTAATTGATGTATTTAAGTATAGAATAAGGAAAAATAAGCCTCTTATTATGATTGATAATCCAGAATATATGGGTGGTGGCTGTTGGGGAGAATCGAATGGATTAAAATATTATATAAATTCTAATGAAAGCATACATACATATGAACCTCATGTTCATGTACAAACACATTCAAAACAATTTAAAGATAGATTTAATATAATAGAATGCAAAATTATGGAGTCTAAAGATAATAAAAAACCATTATCAGATAGTTTAAGGAAAAAAGCAATAAAATTTATAAAAGACAAACAAATATATTTTCTAGAAATTTGGAATGAACATACCAATTGTTCTAAAATTGTAAATATAGAGAAATATGTTAGGACAGGTGAAGTAGAATATATTAATAGATAATATATAATAAAATTGAAAAGAGATAAAAATATGAAAACAGAAGAATATATATTAGTAGAAAATACAGATATCGATTTAGATAAAATAACAATACCTGATTATACAGAAGATGAGATGAATGTTATAAAAAAATTGTTAGAATTCACAAGGCATTTTCAAGAAATAAATCAGTTATATGATGTATTTAATGTGAATTTACATGACATATTAATACATTATGTATTAAATGCAAATGATACAATATGTAGAAAAACTTTTTTTAATGAAGATGACCTTATCGTAATTAATGCATTGATAATTAATTATATTAGTTCTGCTAAAACATTAGTTGAGTCTATTGAAATTTTTTTAAAGCAAAATTTAGGTGAAAGATTTTTAAATGATTTTAAAGATAATTGCATAAGTTTAATATATGACAAATATTTTTCATATAGATTGTTGATTAGATTAAGAGATTATGCACAACACGGTCATTTACCAGTTTATATAAATGATAATAAATGTTGTTTTGATTTGAATCAAATATTGAATACACCTCATTATAATCACAATAAAAAAATAAAAAATGAGATTGATAAAATAAGTGAAGATATAGAAAATAAATTTAGAAATAATCCAAGAATTGTATTTACAAGAAGTATAGCTGAATTCCAAATATGTATACTAGAAATATATTTGAAATTTATTGACCAAATAAGAGAAACTGCATTAGAAATAGTTGAGAATTTTAAAAATTTGCTAAAAAATAGACCAGAAATTATATACAAATCAGGAGATATTTTAAATGGATTTATAATCTTTTTTATGGAAGATAGTGATTTACATGTATTAAATCCAAATGATGATTCAATAAAAATGATTGATGACATAAGGTTTAAAATAAAAAAAAGATTGTCTGAAGAAAGAAAAGAATTTAAAAAAATTTTTAAAAAAGGTAGATAAAATATGCAACACATTGAAATAAAAGTAAATAATTATTGGAAAAATTTTGCTTATAGTTTAAGTATTTGTGAGCAAAACATATTGAAGAAAAAAGTAATATTTGAATATAGTAATGAGACAACGTTATTTGATTTTTTTAAATATTTGAATAGTATTTATTGTGATATTATAGTTAAATTAGAGCAAACTAATAGTGAAAAAATAAATTATAAAAGAAATATTCGTTCTAGATATAGAATTATATATAATAAAAAATTTTTATACATATATGATCTTAATGTAAAATTTGAATTATTAATTAAATTATTTGATTTAAGTGAAGTAGAAATATTCTTTTCTTTTTTTATGGAATTAGGAGGACGACTACTTGAATTAAATGGAATGGAATTTTATATGCATTCTAATGAGAGTGGTAGGCATCACTTACCGCATATACATGTAAGATATCAAGGCCAAGAAGTAGTTATTTGTTTGGATGGAAAAATATTGGAAGGAAGAATAAAAAATAAATATCAGAAATTAGCACAAGAAATTATTATTGGAGACAAGGAGTCATTTTTAATTAAATGGAACAGTTTAACAAATGGAGAAAATTTTCGTTTTATAAAAAAAGAATTAATTAGAGTTGATTCAATGTTTTAGTATAGTGTATACAAATAATATAATGTTGAGAAATAGAAGTTTAAAGACTTAACAAAAGATTTAAATAAAGAATAGGAATAATAATGGAAGAAAAATTTTTTGATACGAAGATTAAAGAAATAATTAATGAAAATGCACAAAGTAATATTAAATATAGTGAGTTTAATAAATATATTATACCCAGAGTGAAGAATAGTATTGAAAGTATGTGGAAAATATATGGCAAATATGCTCCAAAAAACTTTAAAAAGAAAATGCTTGAGAGTAAAGAATGTTTTTATCAACGTTGGTGGGAAATGTATCTTGGGATTAAATTATTAGAATATGGCTTTAATATAGAAACTAATTCTAAAGATATCGGTCCAGATTTTAAAATTGTAGTGAATAATGAAATATATTGGATAGAGGCTGTTGCACCAGAAAATGGCAATTCAGAAATTAACAGCTTAGAAGAAATGCAAATTAATTCTGTAGCACCATTACCTAAAAATGAATTTTTATTAAGACTAGGTAATGCCATAAGTAATAAAATTGAAAAATACGAAAAATATTTTCAAAAAGGAATTGTAAAAAATAATGATAAATTAATTATTGCAATATCAACTTGTAATTTAGGACAATATGGTAGCTTGATGGATTTTCCTTGTTTGGCAATAGATACAATATTGTATGGTACAGGAAATTTATGTATTAATTTAAAAACAAAAGAAAAATTTGTTAAACGTCAAAAAGAAATATTTAAAAGAAATGGAAGTATAATCAATACAGGAATTTTTGATGAGAAATCAATTATATCAGGAATAATATATACACATGATGAGCCTTTGAATATTTATGGAAAAATTTATTTTAGAAAGAATCCAAATATTATAGTACAAGATGATTTTAAAGAGCATTTTATTGTTTAAAAACACTATAGATGAAGGAAATAATTTTCCATTTTATTTTAGATTTTAATATATTTAAAATTTGTAGAAAATTTGAATATAAAGTATTTATCAATTAATTCAATCATATCGCAAATAGATAAAAATTGAGGATGGATAGCATTAATTAGAAAATCAATAGAGAAAAATATTTACAGTTATTAGAAGAGCACAAAATGAAGTGAACAGAATTGAAATCCATATAAAGTGAGCCAAGTTTTTATACTTGGCTATATTAAATTATTTTCAGATGAGTTTTTTGTCAAAATTAGCAAAATATAGTGTTTTTATTGAGAAAAATGAAAAAGTATGATATAACCAAAATTAAATAAGTATCTAGAATATGGAGGATAGTACTTTGGAAGAAATAATGAAACAAATAAAAGAATTCAATGAAGAAAGAGACTGGGATCAATTTCATTCTCCAGAGAATTTAGCAAAATCAATTTCAATTGAAGCAGGAGAACTTTTAGAATGCTTTCAATGGAATAGTGAGAGTTATAATAAGGAAGATGTATATGAAGAATTAGCGGATGTGTTTACTTATTGTTTTCAAATGGCTATGAAATTAAATATTGATCCTAAAGAGATTATACTAAAAAAATTAGAAAAGACAAAGAAAAAGTATCCAGTTGAAAAAGCTAAAGGAATTAGTACAAAGTATAATAAGTTATAATAAGAGGAAAAACAATGAATGAAAATATTAGTATAGATGTAAAAATATGTAAAAGTAATTTTAATGAAGAATGGAACAAAAATTTTATAAAATCGTATAGAAATGTTGAAGTTAAAGAAAATAAAAAAGTAAGCGAATGGATTGCTAATTGGCCAGTTGTATATATAATTCACACTAAAAAAATGAAAGAAGCATATATAGGAGAGACAACTAATGCATTGAAAAGAATGAATGATCATTTAAAAAATCCAAATAAAAATTATTTAGAATGTTTAAAAATTATTTTAAGTAATTATTTTAATAAATCTGTAATATTAGATTTGGAATCGCATTTAATACAATTAATGTTAGCAGATGGATTTAAATTAAAAAATAGAAATAATGGTCAATATGCACACGATTATTATAATAGAGAGGAATATTATTATCAATTCAAGAAAGTATGGGAAAAGCTAAAAGAAGAAAAATTAGTAAAAGGGAACTATGATAAATTATTAAATTCAGATATGTATAAATTATCACCATATAAAAACTTGGATAATCATCAAATGCAAGTTGAAGCAAGTGTTTTAAAGAAAATATTTGAAGATTTACTAAATGATAAACAGACTTCAATTGTTATAGAGGGAGGACCAGGCACAGGAAAATCAGTTTTAGCTATTCATATGTTAAAAAGAATTAAGGATTTATATAATGAAAAGGATAATAATGAATACGAAGACGATGAGAATGATGAAGACTTTATATCAAGAGAAGTAGATGAATATTTACGAGAACTAATAAGAAAATATAAAAATAAAAATTTAAAAATAGGTGTAGTTGTACCTATGTTTAGATTCAGAGAAACATTTAAAAAAGTAGTAAAAAAAGTAGAAGGTTTAGGAGATATTGATATTATTTCACCTTATGCATTTGTAAATACGGATAAAGATATTTTAGATAATAAGCAAAAATTGTACAAATGTAAAGAAAATGAATATGATATTTTAATAGTAGATGAAAGTCATAGATTGAGTAAGCAAAATAGAATTGTCAGAAAAAAATATGAAAAAGCTTTTGAAAATGGTACAACCCAATATGATTGGATAAAAAGATGTAGTAAAAATCAAATACTTTTTTATGATAGGTATCAAATTATTGGACCAATAGATGATGAAAAATTAGAAATTGAGTTATTACAAAATAAAAACGAATTCTATTATTATCAATTAAAGTCACAATTTAGATGTAAAGGTGGGAGTGATTATTTAAAATTTATAAAAGATTTGCTAGAAGAAAAAAATCCAGAATTTGAAGGTGATTATGAAATACTATTATTTGATGATGCTGATGAGATGATTAACGAAATTAAGAAAAAAGATAATTCTAAAAATAATATAGTTGCAAGAAATGTTGCAGGAATTAGTTGGCCAAATAGAAAAAATAAAAAAGAAGTGCTAGGTAAATATAAGTGGAATGATATGAATTCTACAGATTGGGTACATAGTAAAAATGCGTTGAATGAGATTGGATGTATTCATACAGTACAAGGATATGATATAAATTATACAGGAGTAATCATTGGAAATGAATTGAAGTATAGTAAACAAAAGGGAATATATGTAGATTTTGATGAGTACAAAGACCAAAAAGGAAAAAGTGGTTTAGAAAATAATGAAAAAGATTTAATACGATTAAAACAATATATTTTAAATATTTATTATGTATTGTTAACAAGAGGAATTGAAGGAACATATGTGTATGCTTGTGATGAAGGATTAAGAGAGTATTTAAGTAAATACATAAAGAAACAAACACAAGAAAATGATTATTATAAATCTAAAGAGAATAAAGAGCTATTAATGATAGCTGAAGATAAGGAAGAGTATAAAAGATAGAAAGAAGAAAGAAAAGATATGAATTTCTTAAAGTTTATTTGTATGAAAGAAGATAATTTGGATGTTCCAGATGATATTGAAAAATTTATATATGATACATTTGAAATTTATGAAATTAGGGCACGAGTAGGATTAGATAATGCAGTAAAATTTGAGATAAGACCAAATGAAGGAAAGCATTATAATCCACATGTTCATGCATCATATTCTGGATTTACTATATCGGTTGATATAAACACATTAGAGTGTAGAGGAAATTTGCCTAAAAATAAACAGAAGAATGCTGTTGAGTGGGTGAAAAATAATAAAGATAAATTATTGAATGACTGGAATAATATAGTAATTACTAAAAATTTACCATTAACAAAAAGTAATTTAAAGATAGAAATTCATTAGTATAATTAAATAGTATTTACAAAGAAAAGATGGAAGAAATGAATAAAATAGAAGAATATAATTATAATTTAGTCAAAAATGATATCGAAAATATTTACAAAATATTTAAAGATCTATTAAAAGAAAAAGATATAAATACTCTTATACTAGGATGGTTTCAATATTTTATTTTAATATGTATAGAAGCTTCAAACTATGTTGATATAAAAAATAACTTTAAATATAAAAAAGCTATAGAAAATTGTAGAGCAAGAATGAAGCCGTTAGAGATTGAATATGAAAAAATTTATTACAATATGGAAGAACTAAATTATAAAAAAATGAATGAATTTAAAAGTTATGTAAAAAGAGGAGTTAGAGAGATACTAAAAAGTATTATACCTAATTATGGAGTATATAAGATTAATAATAAAATAATTGGAAATACTTTTTTATATGAAAGTATTTATAAAAAAATTATTTATGAGAATGGTCAAATAAATACTAATAAAATGGTGGAAGTTTCAAAAGAAATAGGAAGTAATATAAGTATACTAATTAATGTTTTTGATATAAATAGACATTATGATGGAATTGATAGAAATATAAGTATTATAAATAAAGATTATAATGTGTTTAAATGTAGTAATGGATTATTTAAAAAATGTATAGATACTAATGATGGACTGATATTATTAAATTCAATTTCAATAATTAATTTTTATACTAATATAATATGTGAGATGGTTACAAGTAAAGAGTTAAAATATAGACTGGGATATATAGTGTATGAGAATACATATAATAATATATTAAAATCACTTGAAAAAATACCAAATGAGAAAATTAGTAAAATAATGAAAAAGTATGAATGCTTAAAAAATGAAAAATTTAGAAATTGTATGTTTCATTATAGTATATTATATGATTTAAATGAAAGTGAATTAAAAGAAGAAATGTTTCTTGGAATAATATCTAAATATTTAAGTATAAATGAAGAAACATATATTAAATTAATAAATAAATATATGATTGAAATAGCAGAAATATTAGAAAAAGATATATTAAAATAAAATAGAAAAAGTATTAAGAAAACGTATAATAATGTAAAAGGCGAGAATTAATCTCGCCTTTTTGATATCTTAAAGTGCTGTTTTATATTTTTAAAGTGCAAAATTTGCACTTTAAAATGGAACAACATTGTTTTCACAACCCATAATCAACTGCACTCCATCACAAAACCCATTCCTATAATACTTTTCTCTCCAATAACAAATATAATCAAGAAAATTCTCATCAATTTTATCAAACTGTTTCTTAACATATTTTTTATTATGATTAGGAACATTCCTTAAAATATTTTCAAAAAACTCATCAAAGTAAATGTCATGTTTTTTATCTTCATCATTAGTAAAAGGAAAAAGAGTAGACTCTCTACATTCTATCCATTCTTTCAAAATATCATCATTAACCTCTCTTAAATTACTCATAAAATAACCTCCATTATATCATTTTGTGCTAATTATAATTGTCACAAAATAAATTTAAAAAATTAAAATTTTCTATTTTTTAAATTCAATCTTATCGACTGAAAAATACCAAACATTCGTGTCAATTCACTTGGGAAAAAATTGGGAAACAAACTCTCAAAAAATGTCCTAAAAAGACACAAATGTTCTGTATGCTAAAATACCCGAAGGTGTATAAAAAACGGCGAAAACCCTAATTTTCACTAAATTACAAAAGCCTGCCAACCCATTCTCATAACCCGAAGGTCAAAATTTATAAGTACTTTCAAAAATAAACTAGTAATTGTAGAATATCAATATAAAAAATTATATAGAATCATACAAATATAATAAAAACAATAGTACTTTCTAGGACAGATAGTAAAAAAGAAAAGAAATCTAAAAAATGAAATTCAAGCTACAATTTCAACTTGAATTTCATTTTTGGATTTTTATTTGTATTCTTTTAAACGTACTTTATATTACGTTAATTTTTCATATCTCCTTAGATTATTTAATTTCCTACAGAAATTTCCATAAACCAAATTACTTTCAGCCAAATTAAACAATTTTTTATAATTATTAAAAAGTTTTTCCATATACTCAATCACATATTCAGTACGTTTTTCAAACTTTATTCTAAAGTAATAACTCTTCATTATTTATCCTATAATTTAAGAAGACTTTATTTTGATTATTAACACACAATTTTTTTAATTTCCAGTCGTAATTTTTACTCTTTAACATCATAATAATTATTAATATGATTTAATTTTTCATGTATTAATTATACGACTAGAGCCATTAATTATATATATTAAGGCTCTTTTTTACAAAAAAATGCGTGAATTATTCACGCATTTTTGTATGTGGCTTTTTTACAGCCCATTTTGTCGCATCTTAATTACAATGCGAGTTGAAATCATCATATTTTACACAAGTTTGTGAGTTGCACGAAATTCATCATGACCTACGCGATATACACCAGAATCAGATACAATTAAATAATCACCAAATTGGAGTCGGGTCGCCTCTGCATAGCCTTCACTATCTGTTTCCATCCATTGATCAACGCAATATGTGAAAGTATTTCCAGCATTGATTTCAATGCACGTGCGTTTTTCTTCAGGTGTTGTAACAAGAAGTAAATCTTTTTTCATATGTGAAAACATATCAGCAAGAAGTTTTTTCTCTTCAGTACTATTGATAGTATTCAGAAGTTCGCAAAGAGCTAAAATACCATCAGCAGAGTTACTACCAATTTTGCGTATTTCTTTAGCTGCTTCTATTTTTCCAAATTTCCAACAGTAGCAATCAGGTTTATCTTCAATTAAAACCTTACCTCCAATTATACGAAGCACAGTCTGAAAAACATTTTCATCATAAATGTTTCCATATGGCTGTTCTTTTGTGCTTACACACTGACGAAACATTTTTCCAATAAGACCTAAATCATCCCACTTCGGAAAAATAATATTTTGTAATTCTAATTTTATACAAGGTTGCCGAATACCAGTTTCAAGAATTGCCTCGGTAATACGTGCTTTATTAATTTTCATTTGATTCCTCCTAATATAAACAATTAAAGGTTACATAATATAAATTATACCATGATAAAATATATAAGTCAACAATCGAAAAACATGGAGAAATAATAAAAATGATTTAATGTATAAAATTCTATCTTATATAAGATTTTTCAAAATTACTTTAATAAAAATTATTTTTATTTATGGAATTTAAAATAATGAATTATATAAAAGTTATGAGAAGTGAATTGCTATATTATTATTATTATTACTTAGGGCTGTAGTATATATAACAAAATTGTAGTAATTTTTATAAAAAAAGCTAACTAATATTTAAAAAATTAATTAAAACTTTATAAACAATAAATATACTAAATAAGCACAAAATCAATAAATCTTAAGAATATTGTCAGTAATAATTTAATAAGTAATAAATTTTTTTCTAATAAGTTAATAGAAAAATTAAAGTAAATTATTTAATTAGTAACAAAAAAGATAAAAACGCTGAAAAGCAAGTTCCGTAATATTTCTATAAAAACACCTAAAAAATGTAATCGGAATTTTATAAGTAAAATATAACTATTATGCTATATTAATAAAGTATAATACTAAAATAATGTATGATATTGGAAAATATTTCGTTTTAAAAAGTTTACACAAAGGTATATTATATACAATAGAGGGAAAGCATTTTTTGGAGGATATGAATATGGAAAAAAATTCAAAATTAAAGAGAAAATTAGGAATCTTACTATTAGCACTAGTTTTTATAGTTATAGGATTAATAACTATTATTTGCAATAATACTCAAACAAATAATAGTATGAGCGGTAAAATTTCAAAAATGATGACTGATATAGAAACACTAATAAATAGAAATGCAAATAGTATCTCCAATTCGGAGAATGATTTTAAAATAACTGTAAAAGGTGACAATGATTCTTTAGTCCAAAATGCTAAATTTGTTATTAAAGAAGTAACAATAGAAGGACAAGAAAAATATTATTCAAATCCAACAGATGAAGAAGGAAATGTTTTAGGAACAAAAGAAACTATAGATGGAGAGATTTGTAGAGTTTTTATAACTGATGAAAATGGAACTATAACAGAAAATTTAAAAGATGGATTTTATGAAATAGAACAAATAACAACATCAGAAGGACATTCTATTAGTTTTGATAATAGAATTTGGAATATTGGAATAAATAAAAACATAAAAGGACAAATTACAATAAATGTATCAGAACCAAGATATACAACTGATGCAACAACAACTCCATCACAATATTGTATAAAAGGAAGAAATGATGGATGTAGCATATATTATCATAATGGAAACTTATCTTTTATTAACGCAGATAACAGTATAGCATGGACAAAAACCATTAACGAACTTGAAGGTGCTAATGGAGTAATAAGACAAATAGAATTTGTTGAAGATGGATTTGTATGCTTATATGAACATAAGATAGCAAAATATGATGATGAAGGAAATAGACTAGAAAGATTTTTAATAAGTAATAGTAGTACATATAAATCATTTACAATAGATTCAGATGGCAATTATATTTTAATAGGTGATTATGAAGACGGAAATAGAAAAATATATATAGATAAATTTGATTCAAATTTAAATGAAATAAATGATGGTGGACAATATGGAAATGGAGAGTGTTCTATATCAGGAACAGGAAATGAATATGCATATACTATTATAGATACAGAAAATGGATATTTAATAAGTGCATATGTGGGATCGCAAGAAATTACAGATAGAGCAGGTGGAAATACAAGTATAGGAAATAGTGAATATGTACTTTTATTAGTAGATAAAAATACATTAGGAGTTAAAGGCTTTTTAGACACAAAGGCAGAAAGTGGATATGATAACTGGCATAAAGCACATAATGTAAAAAAGGGAAAAAATGGAGAAATTTATTATATAGGAGTATTTTCGGGAACAAAAACTTTTGAAGGAGAAAATACAGTTTCAGGAGCTCCAATTCAAATAACATCAAATGGTGGAACAGATGGATATGTTCTAAAAATAACAAAAGATCTAAAAATAGAATGGGCAAGAAATATAGGTGGAACAGGAAATGATCATTTTTATGAATTAGATATAACAAATGATAATGGAGTAATCTTTGTTGGAGATTCTAATCATGGAGCAATACATGAAATAGCTGAGAATACATCTTATGGAGAAGAAATAAATACTACACCTTTATCAAATAATGTAGGAACTTGGAGAGGAATAACTGCAAGACTTAATTCAGAAGGAAAATTAGTATGGGCAAGAGAATTTGGATTCTCAAACAATGAAGCATTATATAATGTAAGCTGTTTAGATAATAATAATTATATGATTGTTGGACATGAAGTAAATTCTGGAGGAAAAGCTTCATATGTAAAAATAAATGAAGAGGAAAAGATATTTAATTTTGAAAATATAAAAATATTAGAAATAGTAAATGAAAGAAAAACTTATACAATAAAAACTTCAGTAGATGGAGAAGGCGGAAATATTTCAGGTAGTGAAGATGAAGTATATGAAACAGTAAAATACGGAGATAATTGTATAAAAGATATTGTTATGACACCTAATGCAAATTATGAAATCGATACAATAGTAATAAATGGAGAAGAACAAGAATTTGAAGTAAATGAAGATGGAACTTATACTTTAAATATTGAAAATGTTACAGAAAATAAAGAGATTAAAGTAACATATAAATTAAAAAATTATAATTATAAAATAGAATACTATTATGATGGACAAATAGATAGTAGTAAAACAGTAACAAATGAAGCTGTATATGGAAGCACAATAGAAAGATATACAGATAAAAATATAACAGGATATAGATTACAAACAACAGAAGAAGGACAAACAGCTGGAATAGAAGGATTAGTAAATGGAGTAGTAGGACTACCATTAACAATAAGTGAAAATCCAGATAACAATGTAATCAAAGTATACTATGTAAAAGATAGCTTCGATTATAAAGTAGAATATTATTATGATGGAGAAATAGACAATAGTAAAACAGAAACAAAATCAGCAGTATATGGAAGCATAATAGAAGAATATACAGATAAAAAAGGAACAGAATACAAATTAAAGAAAACAGAAAATTTACCATTAACAATAAGTGAAAATACAAGCAATAATGTAATAAAAATTTATTATACAAAAAGACAGCCATTCCAAATAATTGTAAAAAATGAAGAAGACTCTTTAATACAAAATGCTAAATTTGCTATTAAAGAAATAATAATAGAAGAGCAAGAAAAACACTATTCAAATCCAACAGATGAAGAAGGAAATGTTTTAGGAACAGAAGAAACTATAGATGGAGAGATTTGTAGAGTTTTTATAACTGATGAAAATGGAACTATAACAGAAAATTTAAAAGATGGATTTTATGAAATAGAACAAATAACAACATCAGAAGGACATTCTATTAGTTTTGATAATAGAATTTGGAATATTGGAATAAATAAAAACATAAAAGGACAAATTACAATAAATGTATCAGAACCA
Source organism: uncultured Clostridia bacterium (assembly GCA_949388605.1). GTDB lineage: Bacteria > Bacillota > Clostridia > TANB77 > CAG-508 > Scatovivens. The sequence goes on along the minus strand of CASKJV010000020.1, from coordinate 3,873 downwards.
AGATATACAACTGATGCAACAACAACTCCATCACAATATTGTATAAAAGGAAGAAATGATGGATGTAGCATATATTATCATAATGGAAACTTATCTTTTATTAACGCAGATAACAGTATAGCATGGACAAAAACCATTAACGAACTTGAAGGTGCTAATGGAGTAATAAGACAAATAGAATTTGTTGAAGATGGATTTGTATGCTTATATGAACATAAGATAGCAAAATATGATGATGAAGGAAATAGACTAGAAAGATTTTTAATAAGTAATAGTAGTACATATAAATCATTTACAATAGATTCAGATGGAAATTACATTTTATTAGGTGATTATAATTACCAAAATAATAAAATATATATAGATAAATTTGATTCAAATTTAAATGAAATTAATGATGGTGGACAATATGGAAATGGAGATGGTTCTATATCAGGAACAGGGAATGAATATGCATATAATATTATAGATACAGAAAATGGATATTTAATAAGTGCATATGTAGGATCACAAGAAGTTACAGATAGAGCAGGTGGAAATACAAGTATAGGAAATAGTGAATATGTACTTTTATTAGTAGATAAAAATACATTAGGAGTTAAAGGATTTTTAGATACAAAGGCAGAAAGTGGATATGATAACTGGCATAAAGGACATAATGTAAAAAAAGGAAAGAATGGAGAAATTTACTATATAGGAGTATTTTCAGGAACAAAAACTTTTGAAGGAGAAAATACAGTTTCAGGGACTCCAATTCAAATAACATCAAATGGTGGAACAGATGGATATGTTCTAAAAATAACAAAAGATCTAAAAATAGAATGGGCAAGAAATATAGGTGGAACAGGAAATGATCATTTTTATGAATTAGATATAACAAATGATAATGGAGTAATCTTTGTTGGAGATTCTAATCATGGAGCAATACATGAAATAGCTGAGAATACATCTTATGGAGAAGAAATAAATACTACACCTTTATCAAATAATGTAGGAACTTGGAGAGGAATAACTGCAAGACTTAATTCAGAAGGAAAATTAGTATGGGCAAGAGAATTTGGATTCTCAAACAATGAAGCATTATATAATGTAAGCTGTTTAGATAATAATAATTATATGATTGTTGGACATGAAGAAAATTCTGGAGGAAAAGCATCATATATAAAAGTAAATGAAGATGAAAAAATTCCAACTTGTGAAAATAAAACTTCATTGGAGATAATAAATGAAAGAAAAACTTATACAATAAAAACCTCTGTAAATGGAGAAGGGGGAAGTATTTCAGGAAGTGATCAGAAAGTATATGAAACAGTAAAACATGGAGAAAATACTACAAAAGAAATAGTTATGACTCCAAACTCATATTATAAGATTACAAAAATAACAATAAATGGTGAAGAACAAGAATTTGAAGTAAATGCAAATGGAAGTTATACTTTAAATATTCAAAATGTTACAGAAAATAAAGAAATTCAAGTAACTTATGAACTAAAAAAATATAATTATAAGATAGAATACTATTATAATGGAGAGTTAGATAGTGAAAAAACAGAAACAATACCAGTTTCATATAATAGTTTTATAAAAGAATATCCAGATAAAAGAATTGTTGGATATAAATTAGATAAAACAGAAAATTTCCCATTATTAATAAGTGATAATTTAGCTAATAATATTATAAAAGTATACTATATTGAAAAAGAGCCAGTTAAAATAATATTAAAATCTGATAATAATAAGTTGATTCAAAACTCTAAATTTTCTATAAAAGAAATAATATTAGAAGGAACAGATAAAACTTATTCTGTAGCCACAGATGAAGAAGGAAATGTTTTAGGAACAGAAGAAACTATAAATGGAGAAAATTGTAGAGTTTTTGAAACAGATGAAACAGGAACTATTAGTGTAAATTTAAAAGATGGATTTTATGAAATAGAACAAATAACAACTTCAACAGGGCATTTAGTTAATAAATCAAATAAGATTTGGAGTATTGGTGTAAACAATAATAGAAAAAATATAATTTTAGCTTTAGCAAATGAACCATTATACACTGAACAAACAGATGCAGAATCATATCCAGATCAATATTGTATTGAAGGAAGAGATGATGGATGTAGTATATATTATTATAAAGGATATGTATCATTTATTAATGCAGATAATACAATAGTGTGGACAAAAACAATAAGTGAGTTAGAAGGATCTGATGGTTCTATAAGACAATTAAAATTTATTGAAGAGGGATTTGTATGTCTGTATCAACATAAAATAGTAAAATATGATAATGATGGGAATAGATTAGAAGGATTTTCTATAAATAATAATACAAATTATAAGGATTTTACTATAGATTCAGATGGCAATTATATTTTAATAGGTGATTATGAAAACGGAAATAGAAAAATATATATAGATAAATTTGATTCAAATTTAAATGAAATAAATGATGGTGGACAATATGGAAATGGAGATTGTTCTATATCAGGAACAGGAAATGAATATGCATACTCAATTATAGATACAGAAAATGGATATGTAATAAGTGCATATGTAGGGTCACAAGAAATTACTGATAGACCAGGTGGAAATACGAATATAGGAAATAGTGAATATGTACTTTTATTAGTAGATAAAAATACATTAGGAGTTAAAGGCTTTTTAGACACAAAAGCAGAAAGTGGATATGACAGTTGGCATAAAGCACATAATGTAAAAGAAGGCAAAAATGGAGAAATATATTATACAGGAGTATTTTCTGGAAGAAAAATATTTGAAAAAGAAAATACAGTTTCAGGAGTACCTATAGAAATAGAATCAAATGGTGGAACAGATGGATATGTTTTAAAAATAACAAAAGATTTAAAAATAGAATGGGCTAGAACTATAGGTGGAGTAGGTAATGATCATTTTTATCAATTAGAAGTAACAAATAATAATGATGTATTTTTAGTTGGAGATTCAGATGCTGGAAATATTACAATTCAAGGAAAGAATACAGATTCAGGATATGATATACAAACTCAACCAGTTTCAGAAAATGCTAATAGTTGGAGAGGAATAGCCACAAGAATTTCTCCAGAAGGAAAAGTAATATGGGCAAATGAATTTGGATTTACTGGACATGAAGCTTGTTGTTATGATTCAGCTGTTTTAGGAGAAAGTAGTTATGCTATGGTTGGATTAGAAAAAGAATCTAATCAAACTAATGGGACAGCAGTTTATATAAAAGTAACAGAAAGCGAATTAAGTACAGCAATTGAAGAAAAAACATTATTAGAAATAGTAAACGAAAGAGAAAGCTATGAAATAAAAACTTTTGTAAATGGACAAGGTGGAAGTATTTCTGGTAGTGAAGATGAAGTATATGAAACAGTAAAATATGGTGATAATTGTACAAAAGATATTGTTATAACACCAGATGCAAATTATGAAATTGATACAATTACGATAAATAATGAAGAACAAGATTTTGAAGCGAGTGAAACTGGAGCTTATACTTTATTACTTGAGAATATTACAGAAAATAAGGAAATTAAAGTAACATATAAATTAAAAAATTATAATTATAAAGTAGAATACTATTATGATGGAGAAATAGACAATAGTAAAACAGAAACAAAATCAGCAGAATATGGAGACATAATAGAAGAATATACAGATAAAAATATAACAGGATATAGATTACAAACAACAGAAGAAGGAGAAACAGAAGGAATAGAAGGATTAGTAGATGGAGTGGTAGGACTACCATTAACAATAAGCGAAAATCCAGAAAATAATGTAATCAAAGTATACTATGTAAAAGAAAGTTTTGGTTATAAAGTAGAATACTATTATGACGGAGAAATAGATAACAGTAAAACAGAGACA
>CASKJV010000019.1 GCA_949388605.1 uncultured Clostridia bacterium | reverse complement strand
CGAGGAGGAAATACCTGTACCCATGCCGAACACAGAAGTCAAGCTCCTGAGTGCCGAAGATACTTACGAGTTACCTTGTTGGGAAAATAGGACATCGCCAGATTTATATTCCTCTTTAGCTCAGTTGGTAGAGCGCTCGGCTGTTAACCGATAGGTCGTTGGTTCGAGTCCAACAAGAGGAGCCAATATTAAGGATTTTCAAAACTATCGAAAATCCTTAATTTTTATTATTTTTTAAGATTTATAAAAAATATATAGCTTTGAGGATGCTTGGATATTTCTTGAAAGAGGATACTTTGACATTTCTAGAAAAAAGAATATATCATATATAACCTGTAAGCAATGTAATTGTTATGCCTTGTACATTTGTTTGGCAGACAGAATATATTAATAATAATTGGAGATAAAGTAGCAACAGATTCAATATTAATGAGAGATGCAGGTCATATAAATTATGAAAGCTATGAAAATATTTATATAACTGAATTTCAAAAACGAGTCCAACTATACGAGTTGGACTTATTTTATGTCAAAAAGTATTTAAAAAAGTTGATGTTTATGGTAAAATACAATAAATGAAAAAACGATTGAAGAGAACTATGCTGGATTTGTATTTGCATACAATATATTCAGATAGAGATAAAACATTAGAACAAATATAATGTTAGCATGCATATTGTAGTAAATGAACAAGAGCAAATTTAAATTATAGTTTGTATGTAAATAACGATATATAAGTAGTAAATTGTATAGGAGAAATTTTTATGATAAAAAAGTACTTTGAAGATTGGAATAAATTTGAACTATCATTTTTAATATGTGGATTAATTATATCAATAACATCATCAATTATTTTTAGTGGGACAATAATTGATACTTTATATACATCACTTTATCTTATTACAGCATTACTAATGTCAAAAGGAAAAGTAGAATCTTATTTTGTAGGATTTGTTAGTGTATTTTTTTATGGAATAGTATCATATAATCAAGGTTATTATGGTGAATTAATTATTACGATATTTCTAACTTTTCCTATAATGATAATAGGTATTATTTCTTGGTTAAGAAATCAAGATAAAGAAGAAGATACAATTATTATAAATTCATTATCTAAAAGAGAAATAGTTATTGTTTTTCTTTCACAATTATTACTATTTTGGATATATTATATTTTATTAAAAACTTTTAATACAGATTTATTAATAATAAGTTCAATTTCTGTTTTAACAAGTGTTTTGGCAAGTTACTTTGAAGCAAGAAGAAGTGAACTTTCATTATTTTGTTATATAGCTAATGATTTAGTAATAATAACACTATGGTTAATACCAATATTAAATGGTCAAACAGAATTAATTTCAGTATTAGTTGGTCCTATGTTATTATTAATAAATGATATTTATGGAAGTTATAATTGGAAAAGACTAAAAAGTAATCAAAAAGAAAAAGGAATTATTTAGTGAATGAAAGAATAAATCTAATATTTCTTAACTATAAGTAAATAAAATTTTTATACCCAAATGCAAAGTAGTTAATAATTTGAAGGAGAAATTAAATGAATAAAATAGTAGTTGAAGTGGGATCAACTTGTACGAAAGTAGATAAATTTGATGGAATTAATGTAGAAAAATTAAATGGAAAAACAATACATTTAAAAAAACATTATAATGAAGATAAAAAATTGAGAGAAAGTGATATTGTAAAGTTAATAAGTAGTATAAAAGAATTAAAAAATATATCTCAAGATATATATGTATGTGGTACAAGTATTTTTAGAACTTTAGATGAAAATGAAAAAAATGATTTTTTAAATAGATTTAAAAAAGAAACAGGATACGAATTTGATATTATTTCACAAAAAATGGAAAATGAATTGACTGTTTTTGGGACAACTAGATATGTAAAAGACAAAGTATGTGTATTTATAGGTGGAGGAGGATCCACTGAGATTACAATTTATGATAATGGAATAAAGGAAAGTGTCAATACCAAAATTGGTGTTATAGATGTAATGCAAGAATTCCCAGATTTAGCAGAAAATTTTGCTAAAACTGATCTTGAAAAAGTAAAGGCATTTATAAAAGAAAGATTAAATTTACCAAATGAAAAGGCTGATATATTAATATTAGCAGGAGGGGGACATGAGAAATTTGCAAGATATTCTGGAATAAAATATGAAGAAAACACTTTATATATAGATAAATCATCACCTATTATGATGGATATAGAAACAAGAATAAGTGAGACAGAAAGATATTATAAAGCAATTTCTTTAGATGAAATAAGAAATAAGGTAGATGATCCAGATTGGTGGTATGCTACAAGAGCAATGAGTGCTTTTGTATTAGTAGTTGCAGAAATGATAGGTGCCAAATATATTGTACCAACAGATATTGCTATGGTATATGGAATTTTAGATAAAGTTTAAATTAAATAGTATATAAAAGGCAAATTAAAGTAACAAAGATTAATAAAAGAAAGGAATAATGTATATAATGAAAAATTATCTAGATACATTAAATGAAGAAGTAAGAGAATATTTTAAAATTTTATCGCCAGAATTTCCTAAATGGCTATTGGAGTATATTAATACTCCAGAAATGCAAAGAATATCTGGTACAAGTATGAGTTGTGGAACTGATTATTCTAAGGTTTTTAATATTAGATATTGGTATTCTAATTTAGAACACAGTGTAGGAGTTGCTTTAATAGTATGGCATTTTACACAAGATAAAAAACAAACTTTAGCAGGATTATTTCATGATATAGCAACTCCAACTTTTAAACATTGTATAGATTTTATGAATGGAGACTCAGAACATCAAGAATCAACTGAAGAAAGAACAGAGCAAATAATAAGAGACTCTAAAGAAATCATGTCACTATTACATAGAGATGGAATAAAAGTTGAAGAAGTATCTGACTATCACATTTATCCAATTGCAGATAATGATACCCCTCAGTTAAGTGCAGATAGATTTGAATATACTTTTTCAAGTGGATTAGTTTTTCATAGAGTATGGGAACTTAATAAAATAAAAGAAATATATAATAATGTTACTATTTTAACAAATAAAGAGGGAATTGATGAATTAGGATTTAAAGATTTTAAAATTTGTGAAGAGTATATACATATTATTTCAAAATTATGGCCAGAGTGGATAAGTGATAAAGATAGAACTGTTATGCAGTTTTTAGCCGATATAGTAAAATCTATGAATGTTAAGGAATATTTAACAATTGATGATTTATACAATTTATCAGAAAAAGAAGTAATTGAGAAAATATTAAATTGCGATGATAACTATATAAAAGAAAATTTTATTAAATTTCAAAATGCAACATCTGTTTATGGAAGTGATACTCCAATAAATGATAAGTATTGTATAAGTGTTAAAGGAAAAAGAAGATATGTTATTCCATTGGCTAAATATAATGATAAAGTATATAGAATAAATGAAATTTCAAAATCAGCTAGTAAAGACATAGAAGATTATTTAAATATTAAACTTAGTAAATATACAAGTTTTGATTTCAATTTTAAACCATATAAAACAATATAGTAAAAGAGCAATTTTAGTATTTATAAGGAGCATTTTATAAAGTGAAAATAGGAATAGATTTAGATGGAGTAGTTATAGATAGCGAAAAAACATTAAAAACTTATACAGAGATATTTGATATTGATACTTTAAATGGAAATAACTTAATAAACAAAGAAGAACCTTTTTTTCAATTTAGATATAATTGGACAAAAGGTCAGAAAGAAGAATTCATAAAAAAATATTTTCTTATAGCATCAAAGGAAAGTAATTTAATGTCTGGATTTATTGCAGTGTATAATTTATTAAAAAAACAAGGACATGAATTTGTAGTTATTACTGCAAGAGGTGGATTTGTAAAAGAAATGAAAGATGATGCCATAAGATTACTAAAAGAGAATAAAGTAGAATTTGATAAGTATTATTGGCAAGTTGAAGATAAATTAGAAATATGCAAAAAAGAAAATATAGATATAATGATTGATGATAATTACCACATTATAAAAAAATTAGCTGATAATAAAATAAAAACATTGTATTTTAGAGATACCAATTTAATAAAACTAAAAGAAAATGAATATATAACAGAAGTAAATAATTGGGGAGACATATATAGAATCATAAAAAATAATGCTTAATAAATTGGATAAGCTACAATATAAAAATGATGGAGAGAAAAGAATGGAAAAAATAATTGTTTTAGGAACTGGTTCGGCAGGAGCTATCGAAAATTATAATACTTGTTTTGCGTTAGAGAATAATTCAGGAGAAATACTATTAGTGGATACTGGCGGAGGAAATGGTATTATAAAACAATTAAGAAAAGCTGATATAGATATAAATAGAATTCACAATATCTTTATATCTCATAAACATATAGATCATCTATTTGGTTTATTGTGGATATATAGATTTGTAGAAATTTCAATACAAAAAGGTAAATATGAAGGAAAACTAAATATCTATTGTTATGATGAAGTAGCAAAAATTATTAGAGATCAAATACATACATTACTAAGAGAAAGTCAACAGCAAAATTTAGATAAAAGAATATTTATTAACATTATAAATAATCATGAAAAAATCAAAGTTTTAAATTATGATTTGGAATTTTTAGATATTAAAGCTAAGAGTGATAAACAATATGGATTTAAAACAATATTAAATAATGGAAAAAGTTTTGCATTTTTGGGAGATGAACCATTAGCAGATGAATTATATGAAGACGTAAGAAATTCAGAATATTTATGTCATGAAGCATTTTGTTTGGAAACAGAAGCTACAAAATTTAAACCAAGAGAGAAAAATCATGATACAGTAAAAACAGCAAGTATAAAAGCTCAAAAATTAGATGTTAAAAATCTAATTTTATGGCATACACAAGAAAACTTAGGTAAAGATAGAAAAAATAAATATATAGAAGAGGCTAAAGAAAATTTTACTGGAAAGATATATGTTCCAGATGATTTAGAAATAATAGAACTTGATTAGTAATAATAAATAAAGGAGCAATAATGGGAAAGAAAATTTGGAAACCAGGTACTTTTGTATATCCAATACCAGCTGTACTTGTAAGTTGTGGAAATATGGAAAAATCTAATATATTAACAGTAGCCTGGACAGGTATTATAAATACTAATCCAGCAATAGTATATATATCAGTAAGACCTGAAAGATATTCATATAATTTAATAAAAGAATCTGGTGAATTTGTTATAAACTTGACAAATGGAAAATTAGCGTATGCAACTGATTGGTGTGGAGTTAGAAGTGGAGCTAAGTATGATAAATTTAAAGAAATGAATTTAACTAAGGAAAAAGCAGAATTTGTAAAAGCACCATTAATAAAAGAAAGTCCAGTTTCAGTTGAATGTAAAGTTATTGAAGAAAAGAATTATGGAAGCCATACAATGTTTGTTGCTGAAGTTCTTTCAATAGATGCTGATGAAAAATATATTAACGAAAAAGGTGCATTTGATATATCAAAGTGTGATTTAATTGCTTATGCCAATGGAGGATATTATGCATTAGGAAAGAAAATTGGAAAATTTGGATATTCTGTAGAGAAAAAGACAAACAAGAAGAAAAGGAATATTAAAGGGAGAAATAGAAGTTAAATTGAAGCCAAATATGAGTGAGAAATATAAGTGAATTTACCTTTTAAAACTTTAATAAAAATGTAATAAAATAGTTGACATATCATGTGTTTTGTGATAAATTATATAAGCATGTATTTAAGAAATATATGCAATCACATCGTTAAAATATAAAAATATAAAAAAATTTAGGCTTCATTTATAAGCAAAACGGAGGTGTAAAAAAATGGCAGCAAAAGGTCCAAGAGAAAATATTATTTTAGAATGTACAGACTGTAAAAGAAGAAATTATATGACATCTAAAAATAAAAGAAATAATACTGAAAGACTAGAAGTAGTTAAATATTGCAAATTCTGCAAAAAACGTACAACTCATAAAGAAACAAAATAAGATAAAACCTTATTAGGAGGAGTTAAGATGGCTAAAGAAGTAAAGAAAGTAAGTAAAAAAGAAAAAAAGGAAAACAAAAAATTTTTCAAAGAATTTAAAGCAGAATTAAAAAGAGTTAGTTGGCCTACTAGAAAACAATTAATTAATAATACAATAGCTGTATTGTCTATTGTTATAGTAATAGCAGTAATTGTATTTGTTCTTGATTTAGTGTTTGAGAACTTAAATAAATTCGGAGTAGAAAAACTAAAAGCCATAGTTACATCTAGCTCAAGTGAAGAAATTGATTCAGATGATCATAATCATACAGAAGATACTAATATACCTGAAACTGAAGAAGAATCTACTGAAAATCAAGAAACATCAGGAGAAACTACAGACGAATCAGCTTCAAATAATGTAGAAGGTTCTACAGATAATACTGATTTAAATAATGTAGCAAGTTCTGATGAAAATGTAAGTTCTGTAGAAGAAAATAATTAGTAACGAGAATACTAATAAATGAAATTAGGAGGAGGCTAAAATATGTCTCAAGAAGAGAATAAATTAGAGCCAAAGTGGTATGTAGTTCATACATATTCTGGTTATGAAAATAAAGTAAAAACAGACTTAGAAAAAACAATAAGAAATAGAGAATTAGAAGATTTCTTTTTCAACATAGTTGTTCCAATGGAAGAACAAGTAGAGATAAAAGATGGAAAAAGAAAAACTAACTTAAAAAAAGTTTTTCCAGGTTATGTTCTAATAAAAATGATTGTTACAGAAGAATCTTGGTATATTGTTAGAAATACAAGAGGAGTTACAGGATTCGTTGGTTCAGGAACAGATCCTATTCCACTTACAGATTCTGAAATAAGAAATATGGGATTTGACGAAGTACCAGTAAATGTTGATTATGGAGTAGGAGACAACGTACAAGTTGTTAATGGTCCATTAGAAGGATTTGTTGGTACTGTTCAAGAAATAAATACAGAAAAACAAAAAGTAAAAGTTCTAGTTTCTATGTTTGGGAGAGAAACTCCAGTAGAATTAGAATTTTCACAAGTTCAAAAAAGTTAATTAGAAGGAGGTGCTAGAAAAAAATGGCAGAGAAAGAAGTTGTAAACGTTATCAAATTACAAATAGAAGCAGGTAAAGCTACACCAGCTCCACCAGTAGGTCCAGCATTAGGTTCAAGTGGTGTTAATATCATGCAATTCGTTAAAGAATTCAATGATAGAACAGCTAACCAACCAGGAATGATAATACCAGTTGTTATTTCTGTTTACAAAGATAAATCATTTACATTTGTTACTAAAGTTCCACCAGTTGCTGTTCTTATAAAGAAAGTACTTGGAATTAAAAGTGGTTCAGGAAAACCTAACAAAGATAAAGTTGCAAAAATAACTAAAGATCAAGTTAGAGCAATAGCTGAACAAAAAATGGAAGATTTAAATGCTGCATCTATAGAAGCTGCAATGAGCATGGTTGCTGGAACAGCAAGATCTATGGGTGTTGTAGTTGTAGACTAGTTTATAAAATTACATTTTATAATAAATTAAATTTGGGAGAATAAATTGTTTTTATTCGTTAATACCACGGGAGGAAAGAAATGAAAAGAGGAAAAAGATATCAAGAAGCTGCTAAATTAGTAGACAGCTCAAAGATGTATGAAGCTAAAGAAGCTTTAGAAATTATTGAAAAAATGCCAAAACCAAAATTTGACGAAACAGTTGAATTACATGTTAAATTAGGTGTTGATTCAAAACATGCTGATCAACAAGTTAGAGGTACAGTTGTATTACCTCATGGTACTGGTAAATCATTAAGAGTTTTAGTATTTGCAAAAGGAGATAAAGCTAAAGAAGCTGAAGCTGCTGGAGCAGATTTCGTAGGAGCTGAAGAATTAGTTCCAAAAATCGAAAAAGAAAATTGGTTTGAATATGATGTTATAGTTGCTACACCAGATATGATGGGTGTAATAGGAAGATTAGGTAAAGTATTAGGACCTAAAGGATTAATGCCAAACCCTAAATCAGGAACAGTAACAATGGATGTTACAAAAGCTATTTCTGAAATCAAATCAGGTAAAGTTGAATACAGACTAGATAAAACAAATATCATTCACTTAGGAATAGGTAAAGTTTCATTTGGTGCTGAAAAACTAGCTGAAAACTATCAAACAATTATTGATGCAATAATTAAAGCTAAACCAGCTGCTGCTAAAGGACAATATATGAAGAGTGTTTACTTAACTACAACTATGGGACCAAGCGTTTACATCAATCAAAAATAATTAAGAAGTTTAAATTTTAAATATAGATACCTAAGACAGTAGGTTAAAAAGTAAATCCTACCGAGGCAAATTTTAGAGCGGATAAAGTCTCTTTGATTACTCGGGTTTTAGGTGTCAAAGAGGCTTATTTTCTTATAGATGTTTGATTATAAAATAATATTTAAAAGAAAATAAGATAAAAATTATATAGTTTATACATAGAACTATATAAAATTTTAGATAAATTAAATATAGTAGAAATATTATATTTATTAAAATATTAATAATTAAATTAAGATATATATAAGTGGAGGTGAAATTAAATTGGCTAGTGAAAAAATCATTAAAGCAAAAGAAGAGGAAGTAAAGAAATTAGCTGAAAAAATGAAAGATGCTAGTTTAGTACTTTTAGTAGACTACAGAGGAATTAATGTAGCTAGTGATACTGTTTTAAGAAAAGATGTTAGAGCAATTGGTGCAGAATATACTGTAATCAAAAATAACATTACAAGAAGAGCCTTAAAAGAATGTGGAATCGATACTTTAGATGAAGCATTAGAAGGACCAACAGCAGTTATTATAGCTAAAGAAGAATACTTACCAGCTTTAAAAGCAATATATAAATTTGCTAAAGCAAATGATTATTATACAATTAAAGGTGGAGTATTAGAAGGAAAAGTTACAACAGTAGAAGAATTAACAACTCTTGCACAATTACCATCAAGAGAAGAACTTATTGCAAAATTGGCTGGATGCTTACTTGCAAATGTTTCAAAACTTGCTGCTACACTTGATGCAGTTAGAGTAAAAAAAGAATCAGAAGAATAATCTTTTGAATGCTGACTAAAGAGTCAAAACATAAATTAAATTTTATAGTAACATATAAGTTACTAATTCACTTAAAATGATAGTAATATCTATCGAAATAAATAATAAAAAATATATAGGAGGATTAAAAAATGAGTGAAAAAACAGATAAAATGTTAGAAGAAATCGATAGCTTAACAGTAGTTGAATTATCAGAATTAGTTAAAGGAATTGAAGAAAAATATGGAGTAACTGCAGCAGCAGTTGCAGCACCTGCAGGAGCTGCTGGTGGAGAAGCAGCAGCTGAAAAATCAGACTTTGATGTTGTATTATCAGAAGCTGGTGGAAATAAAATAGCTGTTATCAAAGTTGTTAGAGAAGTTACAGGATTAGGATTAAAAGAAGCTAAAGAATTAGTTGATGGAGCTCCTAAAACAATTAAAGAAGGTGTAGCTAAAGACGAAGCTGAAGCTATGAAAGCTAAATTTGTTGAAGCTGGTGCTACAGTAGAATTAAAATAATTTAATTTCACATAAACAAAAAAGACTTTGCGAAAGCAAAGTCTTTTTTCTATAATAAGTTATACAGAGGAACGACAACTCACTTAAATTTATTTAAAATTTGATGTACTTTAAAAGTGGCTTTTTTGTTGTATTGATAAAAAAATATTTATATGATATAGTTTTTATATAATAGAAATTGTAGTGTAATTTTTTATTATATAAAATTTTAGTAAGATGTGTAAACTTTTTAGCTATTTGAACAAAGCGAATTACATTTCTTAGATATAGAATTTTAATTTGTACATATAAGTTATGTGTAGCTTAAAATAAACGTAGCTAATAAGTTATTTAAAGTAGGGAGACAAAAGAAATGGTAAATGAAATTTTTTTAAAATTATTAGGTGTTTTAGAAAAAATAAGAGATTTTATTGTAAATTGGGGATTAAAAACATTAGTGGCTATTATTGTTTTAATAATTATACATAATGTTATAAAAATAGGAGAGATTTCTTCAAGATATACAGGAGAATATAAAAACTTAACTCCAGTGTATGAAAAAGAAAACAAATTTATGAATTATTATACTGTTGGTGAAGGAGAAAAAACAATAGTTATACTTCCTGAATTTGGATCACAATCACCTATAATTCAATATAAAGCTTTAGTAAACGGATTAAAAGATAAGTATAAAGTTGTTGTAATTGAATATTTCGGTTATGGTTTTAGTATGTCAATGAAAAATCATGAAAGAACAAATGATAATATTGTAGATGAAGTAAAGAAAGTATTGGAATATAGAGAAATATATGGACCATACGTATTTATTGCAGCAGATACTTCTAATATTTATGCTATGCGCTTTCAAGAAAAGTATCCAGAATTAGTACAAGGAATAATTTCTATTGATGGAGTTTATCCAGCAGAAGTTAATGATGAATTTCTTTTGAGTAATATAAGAAATAGAGTATCTAATATAAATATAAATTCAATTTTTGAACTAACAGGGTTTGAAAGAATTGTAAGTTATGTTTCACCAAAAGTATTTTATATAGATAAAATGAAGAAGATGACAGATGTTTATACAAAAGAAGATATTTCAATTTATAGAAATAGAATTGGAAGTTCTTATTTAAGCAGAACTATGGTTAGAGAAGCAAATAAATTAGAAGAAAATATGTATAATATGAAAGATTATAAATGGAAAGAAAATATACCAGTATTAGAAATTGTGTCATCAGAAAAAAAAGATATTTATGAAAATTATAAAAATAGTAATAAATCAAATATCAATTTAATAGATTTGGCCAATGAAGTAATTACTAATAATACAATACAAAGAATAGAAGCAATTGATGGAAATCAACAAATGTTGCAACTTTCTAATACAGGATGGTTATTACAAGCAGTAAGGAACTTCTTGAGTGATTTTTAATTTACAATTTACATAAAGTTGACAAAAGCTGTAAAATATAGTATTCTATAGTATGCGTAAATAGAAAATATAAAATACTATGTAGATAAAGAGGAAATTATGAAAAAAATGGTAATAGCTTTTATGAGCTTTTTTATATTAATAATAATAATGGTTGTTATGGTTATGTGCTTTAAAACAGAATCAATAATAAAAAACGAAGATAAAATTCAAATAGTGGCAACACTTTTTCCACAATATGATTTTGCAAAGCAAATAGGTGGAGGTAAAATAGATGTAAAATTATTATTGAATTCTGGAGTTGAAACACATAACTATGAGCCAACAGCCAAAGATATGGTAACAATATTAAATAATTCTGATATATTTTTATATACTGGAACAGACTTAGAACCATGGACAGAGAAGATTGTATCAAGTTTAAATGGAAGTGAATGTATACCAGTAGATATTTCTAAAGGTATAGAATTAATAACAATAGAAGAATTTGAAGAAAATCATATGAATTCAGAAATAATTTTTGAAGAACATGAAGACCATAATCATGATGAAGAGATTTATGATGAACATATATGGTTAAACCCCAAAAATGCAATTACTATGATAGATAATATTTTAGAAGAAATTTGTAAAATTGATTCTGAAAATAGTAGCTATTATAAAGAAAATGCAGAAAATTATAAGAAAAAGATATTAAATATTGATGAAAATCTAAAAGAAATAATAGATAACTCAGAAAGAAAAGAAATTGCAGTTGGAGGAGAATTTGCATATGCATATCTTGTAAATGAATATAAATTAAATTTTGTAAGTGTATATAATAATTGCGGAGAAGGCGAGGATCCAAGTATTACAAAAGTAAAATCAGTTATAGACTATATAAATAACTATAATATGCCAGTTGTATATTATGAAGAATTAAGTGAAGGAACTGTAGCAAAAATGATTGCAGAAGAAACCAATGCAGAAGCACTAGTTTTATATTCAATTCATAATGGAAATCCAGAAGAAGATACATATGTATCTTTAATGAATAAAAATTTAGAAAATTTAGAAAAAGGATTAAAATAAAAGGAAGGGATTTTTCTTGAATTTCAGGAAAACACGAAAACTGAAATTAAAGAACCATCCCTAAATTTTATCTAAAATTCACAATAGGAGAATTGTAAAATGACTATATTAGAAATAGAAAATTTAAAAGTTTCATATTCAAATCATGTCGCTCTTGAAAATATTAATTTTAAAATTGAAGAAGGAGAGTATGTTTGTTTAGTTGGAGAGAATGGCTCAGGAAAAAGTACTTTAGTAAAAACAATAGTAGGTTTGTTAAAACAAGATGAAGGAAAAATTTCGTTAAATATATCTCTAGACGAAGTTTCATATTTGTCACAAACAAATTTGAAAGATTTAAATTTTCCAGCAACATCAAAGGAAATAATAATGTCTGGAGTTCAAAAACATAATAAAATACCATTTTATACAAAAAAAGATAAAGAGATTTATCAAGAAATTGTTAAAAAATTGAAAATAGAAGAAATACAAAATAGAAGAATAGGTGATTTATCAGGTGGACAAAAACAGAGAGTTTTAATTGCTAGAGCACTAATTAGAAAACCAAAACTTTTAATATTAGATGAACCAGCAACAGGACTTGATTACAATGTAACAAAAGAACTTTATAAAATATTAGAATATGAAAATAAAGAAAATAGAATGACCATAATAATGGCAACACATGATTTAGATGAAGTAAACGAAATAAAACCTAGAATAATTTCTTTAGCAAAAACAGTTAAATATGATGGAAATATTGAAGGTTGGAAAGGATTTTAAAATGAACGAAATAATAAATTTGTTATCTTATGCATTTATGCAAAGAGCAATTCTTTGTGGAATAGCAATATCTTTTTCGGCAGCACTAATTGGAGTAATACTTACTTTAAAGAATTATTCTATGATTGGACATGGACTGGGAGAAGTAGGATTTGCTGCTTTATGTTTAGCAGTAGCATGTAATTTACCACCAATTGCAGTTTCTATTCCAATAGTAATTGTTGCTGCAATAATTATAATGTTTATAAGCCAAAAAAAAGGAGAATCTGCAGATATTATAATTGCATTAGTTGCAACAGGTGCATTAGCAATAGGAGTAATTATTACAGCATTTACAAGTGGTTTTGGAACAGATAGTTATAATTATATGTTTGGAAGTATTTTAACAATGACAAAATCAGATGTTATTTTAAGTATAATTCTTACAATTTTATCAAGTGTAATATATATAATTTTTTATAATAGATTATTTTTAATAACTTTTGACGAGAAATATGCCAAAGCTTCAGGAATAAATGTTTCAGTATATCAATTTCTAATTGCATTAATAACAGCTTTAGTAGTTGTTGTTGGTATGAGAATGATGGGAACATTACTTATATCTAGTTTAATTGTATTTCCTGCAATTATATCAAAAAAATTCACAACAAGCTTTAAAGGACTTGTTGTAATGTCTGGACTAACATCAATACTATGTTTTTTAATAGGAATATTTGTGTCTTTCTTTTTAAATATGCCAACTGGAGCTGGAATCGTTTTAGTATATATAATACTTTTAGCAATAAGTTCAATATGTTGTAAGCTAGCAAGAATATGATTAATTCGTTATATATGATATAGTTTAAAATTATTACTAGGAATGAACATTAAAATTTCATTCCTAGTTGTTTTTTTATTACTTAGTGTTATAATGAACAATGTAAAGGAGAGTGATTTTTAATGATACCAGAAAAACTAAATCCAGGAGATGAAGTTAGAATTATTGCACCATCAAGAAGTATGGTAATATTAGGGGAAGATTGCAAGAAAATAGCAACAGAAAGATTAGAAGCATTAGGGTTAAAAGTTACATTTGGAAAATATGTAATGGAAGCTGATGAAGATTATATGTGTACATCTGTAGAACATAGAGTAGAAGATTTAAATGAAGCATTTAGAGATAAAAATGTTAAGGCAATTTTAACTGTAATTGGTGGATTTAATTCTAATCAAATTCTAGATTATATAGATTATGAACTAATTAAAGAAAACCCAAAAATATTTTGTGGATTTTCAGATATAACAGCTATTTCCAATGCAATACATGCAAAAACAGGGTTGGTAACATATTCTGGACCACATTATTCAAGTTTCGGGATGCTTAAAGGCTTTGAATATGAATTAGAGTACTTCAAGAAAATGTTTTTACAATCAGAAGAAATTGAAGTAGAATCTTCAAAAGAATGGAGTGATGATCTGTGGTTTATGGATCAGGAAAATAGAGAGTTTATTAAAAACGAAGGAATGTATATAATAAACGAAGGAAAAGCAGAAGGAAATATTGTGGGTGGAAATTTATGTACTCTTAATTTATTACAGGGAACAGAATATATGCCTAATATAGAAGGGAAAATTCTATTTTTAGAAGATGACGAGATGGCAGAAAAAGTATACTTAATGGAATTTGATAGAGATTTACAATCATTAATTCATACAAAAGAATTTAAAAATATAAAAGCAATAGTAATAGGAAGAGCTCAAAAGAGTTGTAATATGACTAAAGAAAAATGGATTAAGATGATAAAAAATAAACCCGAATTAAAAGACATACCAGTAATTGCAGGAGCTGATTTTGGACATACAACACCAATATTTGCATTTCCAATAGGAGGATATGCAAAATTAGAGGCTCTAGACGGAGAAATTAAATTATTAATAAAAGGATAAATATATATCCTTAATCAAATAAAGGAGTAAAATATGGTATATGAATTTGAAGTTATAGGAGATATAAAGGGGAAAGCAAGACCTAGGGTAAATACATATACATGTAAAGCTTATACACCAACTAATACTAAAGATTATGAAGAACTAATAAAACAATATTTTAAAATAAAATACCCTAAATATATTCCTTTAGAAAATAGAGTTTCTGTAAAAATTGTTGCATATTTTAAAATACCTAAAAATACTAGTAAAAAAAATGCAGAGAATATGTTAAAAGGAAGTATATCTCCAACCAAAAAACCAGATATAGATAATATTGTAAAAATTATTTTAGATGCTCTAAATAAAATGGCTTTTAAAGATGATAATCAAATTACTAAATTAGAAATTGAAAAAATATATGGAGAAGAAGAAAAAATATTAGTAAAAGTTGAAGAATATTAACAGTTCTAATACAACCTTCAAGTGAATACACTTTAAAAAAAGTATTCATTTGGAGGTTTTCTTTATTATGAGAAATTTATCTATAGAAGAGCGTGCTGTAAAAGTTGCACAATACATAATTGAAACAGAAGATACTGTAAGAGGAGCTGCTAAAAAATTTGGGATTAGTAAAAGTAGTATTCATAAAGATGTTAGTCAGAGATTATTAAATATAAATTACGCATTAGCAATGGATGTTAGAAAAGTTTTAGATAAGAATAAAGCAGAAAGACATATTAGAGGGGGAATGGCAACTAAATTAAAATATAGTCATATACATGAAGACAATGAATTAAAGAGAAGAGTTTTTTAGAATAGAAAGGCAAAATAATTGTAAAATAAAATGTTACAAAAATGAAATAAACATGTAATCTAAAAGATAAAAAAGGTGAAATAACGAATGTAATCCTTTATTCCTAAGGCTTACAGCCGAAATACAAAACTTCATAACTTTTGACTTTTTATAAATGCTGTGATATAAAAAATACATCAAAAGCGAAAGAAGTAGGTGATTGGAAAATGGGAATTTACAGATCAGACATAGCAGACTTAAGAAAAAGTATTGGAAATAACATAGGACAAAAAATTATTATAAAAGAGTCACCAGGGAAAAGAAGTAAACCACAAGAGAAATCAGCAATAATTGAAAATGTTTACCAAAGTTATTTTAGAGTAAAATTTGAAAATGTTGATAGAGTAGGTTCATACAATTATACTGATCTTTTTACTAGATCAGTTGAAGTAAGTATGTACAATGGAGAAGACTATGAACCATTAGTACAGCCACAAATAGAAGTGAAAAAAACAAAAGCTCCAGTAGCTACAATAGAAAATTCCTAATAAATTAGGAATTTTTTTTTATTATCCTCATATAAATGTAAAAAAGAGAACAATTAAGGAGGATTTTTTCTATGGAGAAAAATATAGTAGTTATAAATAAAAGGCTGTTTAGTGAAACAAAAACAATTGAAGTAAATGGAGACATTATTGTTCCAGATATAAAGCCAGATATTGTTAGTGTTATAAATACAAATGGTATAGGATATGTCTATAAGGAAGATTTGAATACTGGAAGGGTAAGGGTTGATGGAAACATTGATACATATATTGTATATTTAGCAGATAATGGTGAAACAAGAAGTATTCAAAATACATTAACATTTTCTGAAAGTATCGAAAATAGTAGTGTGAACGAAAATTCGTATGTTAAACATGAAGTTATATTACAAAGTATTGAAGCCAAAGTATTAAATGAAAGAAAAATTTCAATCACAGGGAAAGTAAATATTAGGATAGAAGCTTTTGAAAAAGAGGAAGCTGAAATTCCAAATTCTTTAGATACATTAAATGTGGAAGTATTAAAAGAAAATTGTGAAGTAAAATCATTAATAGATGTTAACAGAGTAAGAACATCTATTAAAGAAGATATATCAGTAGACAATTCTTATGAAGTTGCTGAAATATTAAAGGCAGATATAGAAATTAAAAATTTAGAAAATAAAATTAGCTATAATAAAGTTTTAGCAAAAGCAGATGCTGAGGTAAAATTAATTTTCTTAACAGAAGATAATAAAATAGGAGTAGCAAATGCTGAAATTCCAATAATGAGCTTTATAGATATTAATAATATTACAGATCAAGATATTTGTGACATTAGCTATTCAATAAAGAATATGTTATTTAAGGTAAATTCAAAAGAAATGCATTCAATTAGTTGCCAAGTAGATTTTGATGTTTCTTGTGAAGCTTATCAAAGAAAAAATTTAGATATAATACAAGATATGTATGACACTAAAAATAATATTAACTTTACTAGAAAAGATATATTAGTCCAAGTGGCAAAAGAAGAGAAGTGTCAAAATGTAAATATGAATGAAAAAGTTCTGATAGAAGATGTTTTAAATATTTTAGATGTTAGATATAGAGTAAATATTATTAATATAAATCAAGCAGGAAATTATTCTAACTATGAATGCGAATTAAAATTAGAGTTCTACTATGAAGCAGATAATAGAAATGGATTAAATGTAAAGAATATTGATTTACCATTTATGGTTAAATTTGAAGGAGAACAAAGTAATCTTGAATTTAAAGTTATAAAAAAACAATTCTCGATTAATAATGAAAATGTAGATTGTGATATTGAAATTTCTGCAAAACAATTAGATAGTTGTTTGAAAAAAATTAGTATTATGGATAATATAGAAGTTACTCCATTAGAAGAGGAAAACGAGTATAAAATGTTTATGTATTTTGTAAAACCAGGAGATAGCATTTGGAAAATTGCTAAAAAATTTAAAGTTTGTATGGAAGACATTATTAAACTTAACAATTTAGAGAACAACCAAGTTGATATTGGACAGAGATTATATATTATGAGATAAGACGGGAATACCGTCTTTTTCTAATATTATATATTGTTTTCTTTTATTTTTAAAATTAGAAAGGAGATGAAATGTGAGAGGCAATTTATATTCGAGAAGAACGATTAAGCTTCCTAATTTGAAAGAATTAAATAGTATTAAAGCTATTATGCTAATTTTATTTTTTACTATTATTTTAAGTTTGATAATATTTTGCTATACAGCATATCCTGTTTTTAAAGCAACATGTGAAACATCAGCTTCTTCTAAAGGAACTAAAATAGTTAATGATGAAGTTAATAAAGTTATGAGGAATTATTCTTATGATAAGTTAATAAATATTGAAAAGGATCAAGATGGAAGAATTACATTTATAAGAGCTGATTCTATTTGTATTAATGACATTGTTACAAATATTATTTCTAATATTCAAAAAGAATTTGATAAAATGCCTAGAATTAATGTTTTTATTAATATGGGAAGTGTTAGTCGGAATTAGTATTTTAAAAAATTTAGAACCAAGTTTTGAAGTGGAACTTGAAAGTGCTGGAAGTATAGAAGCAACTACTAGAACAGAATTTAGTGCAATTGGTATTAATCAAACTCATCATAAAATATATTTGGATATTAAATCTAGAGTTGGAATTTTAACACCATTCGATACTTTTAGAAAAGAAATTAATACAGAAATTTTGATTACGGAAGGAATTATTGTAGGAGAAGTTCCAGACACATATTATAATTTAGAAGGAATGGAAAACCCAGAGGAAACATTTAATTTTATAGAGTAAAATTATATCAAATTATTTATATAAGAGCTTTAATCACTATATATAAATAATTACATATGTGGAGTGATATACTTCGGTGTATTTTTAATTAGAAAACATTTATAATTAAGTATTGATGTTGCTTGTATAATTATAAAAATTATGCTAAAATATGAAAAAATATATAAGATTTTAATAATTTTACAATTTATCAAAAATATTAAGAGAATTATAAAATTAAGGAAAGAAGGAATTTTAGATGAAAATTGTAACATCTGGAAGTAGATACATAGATATTGATGCTTATGCAGGTTGCATATCATATAGTTATTTATTAAATCTTAAAGGAATACAAAGCAAAGCAGTTAGTACAGCAAAACTAAATGAAAGCATTACCAAAAAATTATTAGAATTAGATATAAAATTGAATAAATATAAACCAACAGAAGATGATGAATTTATTATAATTGATGTATCAGATAAAAATTTTTTTGATAATATTGTAAAAGAAAATAAAATTACAGAAGTAATAGACCACCATACTGGTTTTGAAGATTATTGGAAACAAAGATTAGGGAATAATTCAAAGATAGAATTTATAGGTTCTGTTGTAACAATAATTTTTGAATTATATGAAAAAGAAAATTTACAAGATAAAATAACGAAAGATATTGCTTATTTAATGATGTCAGCAATTTTAGATAATACATTAAATTTTAAAGCAAAGGTAACAAACAATAGAGATATAATTGCATATCAAAAGTTAGAAAAGATTATAGAAGATTCAGAAAATTATGCTAGTAAATATTTTTTACAGTGCCAAGAAATTATAGAAAGAGATTTAAAAAAAGCTTTAGAAAATGATACTAAAATTGGTATAGTAAGTAAAAAATTACCAAATGTTTTTTCTCAATTAGCAGTATGGAACAAGAATAACATATTAGATAAGAAAAAACTGATATTTGATACTTTAAACAATTTTGGAAATAACTGGATATTAAATTTAATATGCTTAGAAGAAGGAAAAAGTTATATTATAGCTTCAAATGATTTAGTATTACAAGATATCAAAAATTTATTAAATGGGAATATAAATCAATATTATTTGGAATGTGAAGATGTATGGCTTAGAAAAGAGATTATAAAACAATCAGAGACAAATTAAACATGTATAAAATAGAATAATAACTAACATTATTAAAAAATGCCAAAGTGAGATTCAAGTTAAAACTATAACTTGAATCTCACTTTTTTTCTATAATAGGAAAGTTCTCCAAACTTCCTATTATAGAAACCTTTCAGGAAATATTGCACACAATTTTACAAGCCATTAATTTTTATATAAATCCAAAAATTTCACACACCAAATTGATATGTACTTTTTACAAAAAGAGACATTTAAATGCTTTTGTGCTTTAAAATTCGCTTTTTTGTTTTTTTTCCATATATACAATTTTTATTAATTGGAATAAACTAACTATAAAATTTAAAGTTTCACTTATATAAATAGCTAAAATATATCCTAATAATCCAAGTTTTGGAACACAGAAATATATAAAACTAGTACTTATTACTAAATCACAAATATTTATAATCATTACTCCAACTTGTGCATCTAAACCACGTAAAACACTATCAACTACTGTATCTACATATATTAAAGTTGCAAGAGGTGCAAATATTTTTATATAGTAGCCAACATTTGAATCTTTATACAGTAAATTACCCAAGATATCTGAAAAAACGAATAAAAATATACTTAATAGAACAGATGCTCCTAAAATTGTAATAAGTAATAATGTTGTCATTTGCTTAGTTCTTTTATAATCTTTTTTTGCATGATATCTTGAAAATTCTGGTATTAATAAACTTGCAAATGATTTTACTAGAATATCGGGAAACATTATAACAGGAAGAGCCATTCCATTTATTATTCCATATTTTGAAAGAGATTCACTACAATGTATACCACTTTTTTCTAAACTAGATGGAATAATTAATTGCTTAAAAGTAGATAGTCCAGATCTAATATACGAAGTAATTGCAATAGGAATTGAAATTCGTAATATTTTATGAGTATAGTTATTATTAGTTGCAATTTCGGGATAATCGCTATATTTATTTTTATCAAATAAATATACTATGTATATAAATATAAAAGAAATTATTTCTGAAATTAAATCTCCTAAAATTAAAGCAAAACAAGCATAATTTAATCCAGAAGGCAAATACAAACTAATTAAAAATGCACTAATAAAGACTTTGGCAACATGTTCAATAAATTGACCTATAGCATTTTTATAAATTCTACGTACTCCAGCTAAATATCCAGAAATTGCAGAAGACATTGAAATTAAGGGTAATGCTAAGGAAAAAAGATATATTACAGATTTATCTACTTTATTATGAAGACATTTAGTTACTATAAAATCAGAATTTACAAAAAAAATCAAACTAGTAGAAATGCTAGTAATTAAAGTTATAAAAATACATCTTTTCATTACTTTTTTTATTCCACCAATATTATCTAGAGCCAGTTCTTCAGATATTACACGGGTTACAGCTAAATTTATTCCAGAAGTTGCAAGAGTAATTCCAAATAGGTATACTGTCATAACTAACTGATAAATTCCTACCATTTCAGAACCAATTCTTTGAGAAATATAAGCTGTAAAATATATGTCAATTGCTCTAAAAATTAATGATGTTATTATAAGAAAAGATGTATTAAATATGAAAAATTTAAAACGTTTCATATAGCCACCTTTTTTAGTTTTATTATTGATTATATGAACGAATTTTAGAAAAATGAAAAATAAATATAATTAAATGAAAGCGATAAAAAACTTTGTAATGTGAGAATAATATAACTCTGATAATGAATAGATTTAGAAATAGAGTTATAGCTAATTAATAAATATTAATAAAGTATATGTATTATTTTCCAAAATTCAGACACAATACAGATATATAGTAAAAAAGATATTTAGGAGGAAATTATGAAAGAAGAGGGAATGCAGGAATTAATTGATTGTTTTAAAAAATATAAATATGTTAAAGATATGGAAGATATTATAAAAGATATAAATACAGTTCAAGATATGATAGATAATAAATTTTATGATAAAGAGCTTGTTGTAGAACTTGAATCTAAATATTCAATTGAAATAGCATTTTTTGTGAATTTAGAACGTGAAAATAATATAATATTAGACGAGAATTTTGAAGATGCAGGTCTACAAGTCTTAATGAATTTAAGATACAGATTGTATAGAATTGGAGTTTATAGAATTCTTAAAGAAAAAGGCAAAGAAGTTACTAAAGAAATTATAAGAGGTAATTATAAAGATTTACTAGAGTTATTAAAATAAATATAAGATTTTATTATAGTAAAATTAAAAAATATAGAAAATTAAGGTTTAAAGAAAATAAGCATTATATAAATTGAAAATTTCTCACTTTCATATTTTATGAATTTTTTCATAAAATTAAATAAAAATTGTTAGGAGGAATTTATGATAAAAATGATAGAACTTCCATATAGCTTAGATGCTTTGGAACCTTTTTATTCAAAAGAAACTTTAGACTTGCATTATAATATTTTATATAAAGGATATGTTGACAAAACAAATACAGTATTAGGTAATTTAGAAACAGCAAGAGTCAGAAATGACTTTAAAAATATAAAGTGCTTAGAGAAGGAATTATCTTTTCAAGGTTCTGGCGCTATACTACATGAAATGTTTTTTCAAAATATGCAACCAGCAAAATATATAACAAGAGTTGATTGTAAACTTGTACAAAAAATAGTAGAAGACTTTGGAAGTTTTGAAAGTTTTAAAAGACAATTTTCAGAAGCAGCCGCGGGAGTAGAAGCTTCTGGTTGGTGTTTATTAGTTTGGGTACCTAGTTTTAATAAATTAGAAATATTGCAATGTGAAAAACATCAAAATTTAACTTTATGGGGATGTAAACCATTATTAGTATTAGATATGTGGGAACATTCTTACTATTTACAATATAAAACCAAAAGACCAGATTATATATCTGCTTTCTGGAATATAATTAATTGGGAAGAGGTTAATAAAAGATTTTTAGAAATTAATTTCTGTTAAAACTAAATTGAGAGGCTGTAAAAAACTAAAAAATCATTGAATTTACATACGTATTTTCAATGATTTTTATTGTTATAATTTACAATAATAATACTTTTTACAGCTACTCGAAGTTTATATGGAACTATTTTATCAAATAACTCACAATTGCATGACTATCCAAATTATCGTGAATTGATATATCACCTAAACAAATAGTATATTCTTTACTAAAATTATTTCTATTCATTAGAACAATAGCAATACTGCTATCAGGATTTTTAAAACTTGTAACTTCAATATCAGAAGTGTATTTGCTAAAACCAATTCTTTTCGTGCCTGGCATAATTATATTGCTAAAGTGTTTTATATAGTAGTAAGTTAGATTTTTTATATAATTAGAACCATCTTTATTTATCATAATAGGACTATTACAATAATTTAATTTATGGTTTGGACCACCTTTATTATCTAATACTAAATTCCAATCAATATATGCATTGGCACCAGCATTTAGATCTCCTAAAATATCATGACCATATATCTCACCATTATGAACTTCATCATTAGGATTAAATTTTGAATATCCAGTACAACCTTCTGTATGTATTAAAAGTTTTCCAGGAAATGCTTCATGTGTTAATTGAATATTTTCAAAATGATCACCTGTATAATAATGATAAGCAATTCCTGAAATTGCTTCTAATGCTCTATTATTAGTTAGTTCCGATTTACTTCGAGTAAGTAATTTTTCTTTATTATGATCCCATATTAAGATTTTTGAGTTAATATTATTTTGACGAAGAGCAGGAAAAAGATAATTTATTGCAAAATCAGCTTCTTGCTGAGGAGTATATAAACATGATTCCCATATTTGTGTAGCATTTGGCTCGTTTTGAACTGTTATGTATTTTATATCAATTCCTTCGTTATTATAAGATTTTATATATTTAACAAAATATTTTGCCCAAGTTTGCCTATATTTTTCTTGAAGTTTTCCACCTAAAGTTAACATTTTGTTAGTTTTCATAAACTTTGGAGGACTCCATGGTGATGACACAAAAAGTATATTAGGATTAATTTCTTGTGCAGATTTTATAGTTGGGATAATATATTCTTTGTCTTTATCTATGCTAAAATCTGATAAATCTTCTTTATAAGAATATGAATAGGATTTTGGAGAAAAATCTGAACTTCCAATGGGAAGTCTACCCATATTATAATTTAATCCGTCCTTTGAAAAATAATCATATAATAAATTACTTTGTTTTTCAACTGGTAATTGTTTTAAAGCATATCCGGTAGCTTCAGTAAAAGCACCACCGAAACCAATTATGGTTTGATATGTAATTTCAGGATATATATTTATAACTTGAAATTCAATTTTATTTTCATATTTTTTTGATTTTACTTTTGACTTATTAAAAAATAATTTTCTTTTGTAATTTGTTTCAAATTTTGTAATTTCCATAAATTCTCCTTATTAATTTTACTCATCTTATGAGTAAAATTATATATTATATTTAAATATGTATATAACTAATAACATAAAGCAAAGATTTTCTAATAATATTATATTATAAAATATTAATAATGAATATTAAAAAATTCTTAAAATCTAATAAAAATTTTTTATTTTTAACAATAGATAATTTAGAAAGATAATTATACCAATGCCTAATAAGGAAAGCAAAGAAGAAAAAATAGAATTAAAAAATGAAGAAGAAAATTCTTTGCAAGTAGTAAATAAAAATATATTTGAAAAAATAAAAAATTTTCTGAAAAAAATATTTGGGTAGAAAAGTATAAATTATTTATAAAAAATAATATGTAAATTGTATAGTTAATTAAGTATGATTTAAAAATATTTAATCTATTAGATTTATTTAAGTTTTTTATACTGAAATGGAAATTTAAATAAAATTTGTCAAATTTCTAAAAAAATCCTTAGAATGCTTGACTTTTAATTGTATTTATATTAAAATAATTAAGCATTATGTGTAATGGTATAAAATTGTTTGTACAATAACTTCTCCCCGGTGGTTATTAACAAAGAAATTTTATCTAATTGCATAAGAGATTAAAATATTTTAAAATTTGAAATGGAGGGTATTAGTACCATGAATAATACTACATATAGCCCAAAAGCTGGCGAAATCGAAAGAAAATGGTATATAATCGATGCTGCAGATAAATCTTTAGGTAGAGTAGCTACTGAAGCAGCTAGACTATTAAGAGGAAAACACAAACCAACATATACACCAAACCAAGATACAGGTGATTATGTAATAGTTATAAATTGTAAAGATGCTGTTTTAACAGGTCATAAATTAGATCAAAAAGTATATAGACATCATTCAGGATATATTGGAGGAATGAAAGAAACATCAGCTAGAGTTATGATGGACAAAACTCCTGAAAAAGCTATGTTCTTAGCTATAAAAGGAATGCTTCCTCATACAAGATTAGGAAACAAAATGGTTAAAAAGTTAAGAGTATATGCAGGTAGCGAACATGAAAATGCAGCTCAAAAACCAGAAGTTTGGGAGGTAAAATAATATGGCAAAGAAAACAGAAAATATAGTATTCCAAGGAACAGGTAGAAGAAAAGAATCAATAGCTAGAGTTAGATTAATGGCAGGTAAAGGTGAAATAGTTGTTAATGGAAAAAAATTAGATGAATATTTCGGATCTGAAATATTAAAAGTTATAGTTAACCAACCATTTGCTGTAACAAACACTATTGGAAAATATGATGTTATAATTAAAGTTATTGGTGGTGGATTAACAGGTCAAGCAGGAGCTATTAGACATGGAATTTCAAGAGCTTTATTAAAAGCTAATGATGAATTTAGACCAGCTTTAAAATCAAACGGATTCTTAACAAGAGATCCAAGAATGAAAGAAAGAAAAAAATACGGTCTTAAAAAAGCTAGAAAAGCTCCACAATTCTCAAAAAGATAATTACAAGCCTATTTGGGCAGAGAAGGCTGGAAGCCTATATACAAAGCGGTAATCTATTTAGATTACTGCTTTTCTTCTTTAATATTTCTTGCTTTTTGAAGTCACACAGAATATACTTACATAAATCTCATGTTGCATGTCACGTGATATTTCTTATAATATAAAACAAAGGCATTATCAATTTTGATAATGCCTTTGTTTTATGTATAAATACTAATATGCATGTAGAAGAAACTATTTATTACTTTTAATTATTTGATGACATCTAGAACATTCCCAGAACTTTGGGCGCTCATCCATAAAAGGTAAAAAAGGTAATAATAAACCTCCAGTTAAAACGACTCCGCAAGTCAGCATAAATTTATCCCCAGAATCTAATTCTGGTTTTCCTACAAAGAGTTGTTTTGTGTATTGTGCACAATGTCTGCAATACCGAATCTTATTGTTCCTCATGCAAATTCCTCCTAATATATTTTATTAAAAACAATATTAATAGTATAACATTGTTTACATAAAAAATCAAGGAAAATTATAATTTATATTAATTTTTAGAAAAAAACATCCCCTATTAAAATATATCCAATGGTAAGAATGATTTTTACAACTATTCCATGGGGGACATCTGTATAGTATACTCCTAATATTATTTAGGATAAAGTATGTTAAGATTAATAAAGATATTTAAAAATATATATCAAAATATTTTTTGAAAAAATCCATATCATATGATTTTTCAGGATGCCATTGAACTCCAACAATGTTATTATATTCTATTGCTTCAATAATCCCGTCATCACTAGTTGCTGTAATTTTAAAGTTATTTGCTACTTTTTTGATTGCTTGATGATGAAAAGAATTTACATTTATTTGATTAGTATTATAGCATTTTTCCAAAAAAGAATTTGGCTCAATATTAATTGTATGCATAGTTACATTTTCTTTATTTTTACTAGAGTGATTTTCAATATTTTGATACAAGCTTCCACCAAAACATACATTTATAGCTTGAATTCCTGCACAAATTCCAAGAATTGGTTTATTTGCTTTATGGAAAGCTTTAATAAGAGTGAAATCTAGTTCATCTTCACTATTGTAAGTATCTGATAAATTTGTTTCATTTGTAGTTTCTTCATTATAATATTTAGGATTAATATCTATAGCTCTACCTGTTACTAATAATCCATCACATATTTTAACTAACTTTTTTAATTCTGTTGTTGATACAACAGGTAATAGTAAGATATTTAATTTTTCAAAAATATCCTTAAAACATTTGCTTAAGTAAAAACGTTCTTTAAAATGTTTATCATTTTCATAAAAATCATATCTTAAAGTAATTGCTAATATCATATTTATTTTCTCCTTATAATAATAATTATCTTGACTGATTTACATATAAATCATCAACTAAAGAATACATTTGTTGTAAAATATCTCCATTAATATCATTTTTATTACGTATTTTAGGAAGTGTTAAGCGTAAAAGACTATCTACATCACCAGGAAAACTATGTATACTTCCATTTGGATAATGTGATAATAATCGTTTTACAGTATATACTAAACGTTCTGTTTTTATTTCACTAATAGTATCTTCCATTTGATAATTCATTTTTACAAATTCAAGTTCTTTTTGATATAATTCAGGATATCTTTTCTGTTTTTCTTCTGTCCAATGTAAATCACATTTGTTTTTTATTGATTGACCTCTTTTTTTATGATATTCATAATCTAGTACTAGCATTCCAGGAGCTTCAATTTCTGTAATTCCTTCTTTATGTAAAAAATTAACAAATATACTCAACGCTAAAGTTTTGGCTGGTTCAACTTTTTCTTTATAATTTTCATGCCTCAATTTACCTTTATTTAAATCAGCTCTAGTTGATTTTATAGAGTCATGTAGATTTTTATCACCATTTTCTTCGAAATTTTTATCTTGAATAGATCCAATATGACAAATCTTTTTTCCGTCTTTTTCATAAATTCCATATCTTATTACAGGGAGAGTATAATGAGGTCTATTAAATAATTGAGTATTATAATAATATTTTTTATCATAAATTCTTATTCTAAATTCCCTGCCTGCTTCGTCCCATTGGTGTGCTAATTTATTTTGTACACAAATTTGGTGATTTTCTAATCTATCAAGTTTTCCTATATAAGTTTCTTTATCGTATTTAGAAAATGTGTTATCTTTTAACATAGCTACACTTATTCTTAAAAATTCTTCGGGATGATTAAAATCTTCTGGTGTTGCCCTTAACCAAATTAATTCAAAACAATTTTTTTGCTCGTAAGTAGTAAATGCAGAAAAATTTGTTCTTTGAAAAAATAATTTTATACTTTCTTCATAGTATTGTCTAAGTAATTCAAAAAATGTTTTATAATCATGTACTATCATTACAGGCATTTCACTATTATTGTTGTCTTGCTCCATAATACTTTCTAATACAATGTTATTGCGTTGATATAAGGTGCTAGGATCTGTATAGCAAGATTCATATTTTTTTGAATTTTCATTTAAAATTTTTTTTATAAATTCTATAGCTTCAGGTTCTAAAAATTTAAATCTGAAGTTTGGTAATTCTTTATCTAATAAGAATTTATACATAGTATATGGTATAAATTCTTTTGTTACATTTTCAAATGTAGGTTGTAAACTTTTGGCAATTGTTCCCATAATTACTCCTTAAAATGATAATTATTATATAACTATTATAATTTAAATAATGTTCAAATTATATATTTTTATAAAAAAGAAATATAATTGTAAAATTATAAGTTGTTGTAATAAATAGAATATTAAGATAACTTTATAATATTTGTAATAGAAAGGTATTATAAAGTTGAATTATTTTACTTAAAAAGTAAAATTCATATACGGGATAAATTTCAATTATTTTATTAAAAGTATTGCAAAATAATAATTTTGTGATAAAATATAGCAAAAATATGTTTGGTAAAATATCATGTAATAAATAGTAATAATAAACATATATTAAAAATATTATAATAGATAATAAAATATAAGTGAGTAGGAGAAAAAATAGATGTTTGCATATATAAAAGGATCATTAGAAGAAAAATCTACAAGTTATGTAGTTATAGATGTTGGGGGAATTGGGTATAAAATATTTATGTCTAATATTTCAATAAATGAAATAGGAGAAATAGGAAAAATTGTAAAAGTACATACATATTATTATGTAAGAGAAGATGTAATTAGTTTATATGGTTTTTTAAATCATGACGAATTAAAAATGTTCGAACTTTTACTTTCAGTTAGCGGAATAGGAGCTAAATCAGCAATATCAATGCTTTCCAATATTACTCCTGCGAGTTTTGCTTGTGCAATAATTTCAAATAATGTTGCACTATTAAAAAAGATTCCAGGAATTGGCCCAAAAACTGCTCAAAGAATAATATTAGAATTACAAGATAAATTAAAATCAGAAGAAGAACTTAATAAAAATAGTGAAGAAACAGAAATAAGTGTTGCTAATAATGAAAATGTTAATGAGGCAATTCAGGCATTACAAATACTTGGATACAATAAAAAGGAAATTGATAAAGCATTTGAAAAAATCGCTAATACAGATGTATCTGTTGAAGAATTAATAAAGAAGGGATTATCAATATTAGCAAGATAGAAATGGAGAAAATTATGGACTTAAATCAACCATTAGCATTTAGAATAAGACCAAAAACTTTAGAAGAGTTTGTTGGACAAGAACATGTAGTTGGAAAAGATAAATTATTATATAGAACAATAAAAGCAGATAGACTATCAAGTTTAATTTTATGGGGACCACCTGGGTGTGGCAAAACATCACTTGCAAAGGTTATTAGTGAAACAACTAAATATAAATTTACAAAATTAAATGCTGTAACATCTGGTGTTGGTGATATAAAAAAAGCAATAGAAGAGGCAGATAACCCATTATTAAATCCAAGTGGAAAATGTATATTATTTATAGATGAAATACATAGATTTAATAAACTTCAACAAGATGCATTACTTCCTTATGTAGAAGATGGAACTGTAATTTTAATTGGTGCAACAACAGAAAATCCTTACTTTGAAGTAAACAAAGCCTTAATTTCTAGATCTATGGTAATAAAATTAGAACCTTTAAAAAAAGAAGATATTTTTAAAGTTTTAAAAAATGCACTTATAAATAAAGATGGACTTGGAAATTATAATATAAAAATTTCAGATGAAACATTAGAAACAATTGCAGAAGTTTCTGGTGGAGATGTTAGAACAGCATTAAATGGATTAGAAGTTGCAGTGTTAACAACAAAAATGAATTCTGATGGAGTTATAGAAATAACTAATGAAATTGCAAGTCAAAGCTTAAATAAAAGAAAGGCTATGTTTGATAAATCAGGAGATAGTCATTACGATAATATTAGTGCTTTTATAAAATCTATGAGAGGTAGCGATTCTGACGCAGCGGTTTTTTATTTGGCAAGAGCATTAAATGGCGGAGAAGATCCAGTATTTTTAGCTAGAAGAATTGTAATTGCGGCTGCAGAAGATGTAGGTATGGCAAATCCAAATGCATTAATTTTAGCAACATCTGCAATGCAAGCAGTAACAATGGTAGGAATGCCTGAGGCAAGAATTATTTTAGCAGAAGCAGCAATATATGTTGCAACTTCAAAGAAATCAAATGCCTCTTATAATGCAATAAATAAAGCTATAGAAGATGTTTCCACAAAAGATACAGGAACAATTCCAATGCATATAAGAAATGCGCCAGCACAGGGAATGCAAGATTTTGGATATGGAGAAGGATACAAATATCCGCATAATTATCCTGGACATTGGGTTGAACAGCAATATCTTCCAGATAAAATGCTTGGAACCAAGTATTACATAAAAGATGAAAATATAGAATAGTTAAACTATATAAAATATTAACTTTTTTATTTAGCAGGAAAGTGCTCTGCACTTTCTACTAAATA
This sequence comes from uncultured Clostridia bacterium, assembly GCA_949388605.1. Taxonomy (GTDB): domain Bacteria; phylum Bacillota; class Clostridia; order TANB77; family CAG-508; genus Scatovivens. The sequence goes on along the minus strand of CASKJV010000019.1, from coordinate 5,576 downwards.
AAAGCTTCGCTAATTTTTGCACACAATTTTGTATAACAAAATCGGAGCTTCGAACAAATACGTGGACTATTTAGTAAATGTTTTATCAATTTAATTAAAATAAAAAAAGCTATAATTAAGATATGTCACTTAAATATATTTAAAAGATATGTTTAAGTGATTATTTATTTTAAATAAATAATATTAACACGCTTGTAATATTATGTAAAGTGTGATATACTTTTTTGGTAACAAATCATAATGTGAAATGATATAATATCATTTTAACTAGGAAGGAGGATAGTTTTTAGATTGTAACTGTAAACTAATTTTATAGCATCAAAAAGGAGAATATGCATGAAAGAAAAATTTGATATCCAAAAAAAGAAAAAGAAGAAAGTAGGAAAAGTGGTAGGAACAGTTTTTATGGGATTTGTTTTATGGTTGGTTTACTTTTTATTGTGTCCACCACTCTCTCTGGCATATGTTGAAGGAGTAGTATTTTTTGGATTTGCCACTATAATATTAATTTCCGTAATTGTGATGTGGAGTTCAAAAAAAGAGGTAATGACTCATATTGGAATTACTTTGGCAATAGGTTCGATAATACTTATAATTGTAATAGGTATTGGGAAAATAGCAGGAGCAGCGCTATTTCATGAAGAAACATTGCGCTCACAACTTGGAGAACCAAAAAAAATTAAATTTGATGAAATGATTCATCAAATTGATGTTGCACAGATTCCTATTGTAGACGAAGAGCTTGCTAAAAAGCAGGCTGATAAAAAAATTGGTGAAGATATTGCACTTGGTTCTCGAATAGATTTAGGAGATGCTGCTATTCAGGAAGTTAATGGAGAAATATTATGGGTTATTCCATTAGAACACACTGACATTTTTAAATGGTTTAAATTCCACTCTACACCAGGATATATAACTGTATCAGCTTCTAACCCTAATAAAGTAAAATATGTTAGTGAGATTGATGGAAAAGATCTTCAGATTAAGTATTCTAATTCATCATATTTCGGAAATAATTTAAAACGACATATTAGAAATGAAGGGTATAAAAATTTTGCTTTAACAGAATATACTTTTGAAATTGATGATGCTGGAAAACCATATTGGGTAGTAACAGCCTATAAAAATAAAACAGTATGGAGTAATGGAGAGGCGATAGGAGTTGTTATAGTTGATGCTCAGACTGGTGAAACAAACTTTTTTGGTATGAAAGATGATATTCCTGGATGGGTAGATATTGTACAGCCAAAAAAATTTATAGAGTCTCAGATTGATAATTGGGGCAAATTAGTTCATGGAGTATTAAATTTTTCAAATGAAGATAAGATTAAAAAAACAGATTTAACATTAACTGTTTATATGGAAGGAGATTGTTATTACTTCACAGGAATGACCAGTGTTGGCTCAGATGAATCGTGTTCAGGATTTATTATGGTTAATACACGAACAAAGAAAAGTCAGATATGTTACATGACTGGTGCAACAGAGACAGCAGCTATGAAGTCGGCAGAAGGATTAGTGTCTAATTTTGGATATACATCAACTGAACCATTACCAATAAACGTTAATGGAATTCCAACATATGTTATGGCACTTAAAGATGCAGAAGGATTGAATAAAAATTATGCTATGGTTAATATTGACAACTATAATATTTCTGCTAAAGGAACAACATTGCAGGAGGCCAGTAGAGCATATATTCAGGCAGTTTCCAAAAATAGTTCCACATATGTAGTTGGATCTGATGAAGCATATGGGTATAATTATGAAGGAATTGTAGAAAGGATTTCTGCGGTAGTAGAAGATGGATCAACATATTATTATCTTATTCTTGATGGAAAGCCTAACAAAATTTTTATGGCACCATATAGCCTTTCCAATGAATTAGCTATCACTCGTGAAGGAGATACAGTAAAAGTTTATTATGTTGATGACTCTAATGGAACAGTTGATATTGTTTCATTTGAAAATGTAGCATTTGCAGTACAAATATCTGATAAACAGGAAGAGAGAAATGAGCTTGATAAGGGAACATCTGCTATCAAATCAGAAAAAAAATGAGATTATTGATTTAGAGTCTAAGACAAATGAAGATTTATGAATGCTTATACTGATGAAGAAAATGCAATAATACTTAACTAATATTCAGAACAGAAACTAAAAACTATTTTTCAAAAGGAGCTGGTAATTTATTACTGGCTCCTTTGTAAATTAATACAAAGAAAATTGAATACTTAGATTAAATTGAATAAATTTGTAAATTTTGCAAAAAATACTCTTATGAAAAAGAGTATTTTTTTAGTTATAATTGCTGGATTTTTAGCAGGAATAGTTAGTGGACTTTTTGGTGCAGGTGGAGGAATGATATTAGTTCCTTTTATGACACTTATTTTAAAAGAAGAAGAAGTTTCATCAAGGGCAACAACAATTATGTGTATATTTTTTATGGTATTAACTAGTAGTTTTTTCTATTTTAAACAAGATTCTATTAATTGGAATACATCAATAAAATGTGCTATTGGTGGAATTATAGGAGGAATAATTGGTTCAAAATTATTAATAAAATTAGATAAAAATATATTAAAGATTTTATTTATTATATTTTTAATATATGCATCTATAAAGATGATTATTTAGGAGAATTATGGTAGAAGTTGTTATTGGAATTGTATCAGGTATGGTTGCAGCCCTTGGAATGGGTGGAGGAACTATTTTAATTTTATTATTAGGAATTTTTACAAATTTAAATCAACATATAATTCAAGGAAGTAATTTAATATTTTTTATTCCTACTTCAATTGTAGCAATTATAATGAATATTAAAAATAAAACAATAAATTATAAAAATGCACTTGTAATAATTATATCAGGAATAATAGGTGCAATTGTTGGTTGTAAAGTCTCTTTTAATATCGAAAGTCAAAATTTAAAAAAATATTTTGGAATTTTTTTGCTAGGTATAGCAATTTTTGAAATATATGATTTTTTTACCCAGTATATAAAAAATAAAAAAGAAAATAATACTTAATATAGAAAAATAAACTTGACAAAATTAAATATAATATTTTCATAACAGGAAATTGCTCCGCAATTCCTATTATAGAAAGTCTGCGGGAAAAATTGCACATCTCTTAGTTTTTCGAGTCAAGCAAGTAAAAAATAAGTTATATGCATTAAAAACGTAGAAAAGAGAAATTATATTAAAAAAATTATAAAAGGAGGTAAATACAATGAGTTTTACGAAAGGTGTTATGATAGGAAGTTTAATAACAGCAGGAACATTAATGATGTATTCAGAAAGTATTGATGAAAACAAGAAAAAAGTTATGAAAAAAGGAAGACAACTTGTAAAAAGAATAAAAACAGCTATGTAACTAACAAGAACAAAGAGCCATGTTTTAAATAAATTAAAATTTAAAAGTGGCTCTTTTGTCCTGCTATATAAAATTCATAGAATATTATTCTATAAAATTTTTAATATAATTTCCATACAATTTTATTCTTCTTCTTTATTAAAGAATACTTTTGGTTTAGGCATATCTTCTTTTTCACAACAAAGATCTACACCTTTTAAACATTTTCCTTCATGTTCACATATTTTGCAAATTTTTACATGTTTTACTCTGTTTACCCATATTTCAATACTATAAGTTTTATGAGGACAAAGAGGGCCAAAAACGAATTCTCCTTCTTTATCAGTAAAAGTATGAGATACTGGTTTTCTTTCATCTTTACATACTTCTATTAATTTTACAACAGCATCTGAAATAGGTTCACCACATGGGTCTTTTACAATACCGTATACAACATTTCTAAAATCTTCTGGAAGGTTTAACTCTAAATCAAATTGCTTTCCTTTTTCTATTTTTCCATCAACGTCAACTATGACTTTTTTATCAAATTCCATATTTATACTCCTTTCAAATTTGTCTATATTAAATTTTATGTTTCATAGAAGAATTTTGTTAATGTTTACAAAATAAATAAATTGAAGTAAAATATAAGAATATTAAAAAGTACTATAAAAAATTAGTAAAATAGCATATAATATATTATGAAAATATGAAAGGAAATCAAATATGGATTTTGGAAAATTAAGAGAAGAATATCCTAATTTTATATATAATGATTATAAAATAACTGATTTAAATGATAAATTAGTTATTGAATATAATTTTGAAATAGAAAATTTAGCAAAATTTAATCCAAGAATAGAAATTTTGAAAAAGGAATTTAACTTCAAGAATATAAATTCTAAAATGGTAAAAAATATAGTATTTAATATAGGAATGATTGAATCTATAAGTTATTTTAAAGCAACATGTTCTCCACATTTTTGTATAAAATGTGGAAAACTAGATAGTTTTCAAGAAAATTGGTTTAAAAAATTATTTTATTTAGGTTTAGGAGAATTTAGATATATAAATAATATAGAGGTAAAAAAAGAAGGATTAGTAGAGTTCATATCAATGGGAGAAAAAATAGAAGTTGAAGAAAACCAAAGTGCATCAAGCGGTATTATTATTCCTGTTGGTGGTGGAAAAGATTCTAATGTAACTTTAGATTTGCTAAAAGATTATAAAAAGGATTCGTTAGTATTTCTAATAGGAAGTAAAAATGTATCTCTAGATTGTGCAAAGGAAGCTGGATATACTGATAATCAAATTATTGAAATAAAAAGAATAATAGACAAAAATTTGTTAGATTTAAATAAAAAAGGATTTTTGAATGGGCATACTCCATTTTCTGCAATAGTTGCATTTATTTCATATTTAGTTTCATATCTTTTAGATAAAAAATATATTGCTTTATCTAATGAAGATAGCGCGAATGAAAGTAATGTTGAAGGAGATAATATTAATCATCAGTATTCTAAAACAATAGAATTTGAAAATGATTTCAGAGAATATGCAAATAAATATTTAAAAGCTAAAGTAGAATATTTTAGTATGTTAAGACCTATTAGTGAACTTCAAATTGCAATGCTTTTTTCTAAAATAGAAAAGTATCATAAAATATTTAAGAGTTGTAATGTAGGAAGTAAATCAGAACCATGGGTTTGGTGTTGCGATTGTCCAAAATGTTTATTTGTTTTTATAATTTTGAGTCCATTTTTATATAAGCAAAGAATAATAGATATTTTTGGAGAAGATTTATTTGAAAAGGAAAATTTATTAAAAACTTTTATTGAACTTTGTGGATATTCTGAAAATAAACCATTTGAATGTGTTGGTACTTATGATGAAATTAGATTTGCAGTTACTAAAACTATACAAAATTTAGAGCTTCAAAAAGAAGAATTACCTTATTTATTAAAATATTATAAAGATAATTTTGAACTGTCAAATGAAAATTTACTTAAATTTTATAATGAAAATAATAATGTTCCAGAGGAATTTGAAAAGATTTTAAAAAATAAATTAAGAGAAAATTGTTAAAGTTAATGAAATTGCAATTTGTGAGGGAGATTATATTTTTAAAGATTATAAGTTTGTATATAAAAATTTTATTGCTCTTATATAATTTTACTTAATATCATAATTATTAACAAAATTATATTATTCATATTCAGTTCC
>CASKJV010000018.1 GCA_949388605.1 uncultured Clostridia bacterium | reverse complement strand
ATGGAAAAACTAAATAAAATATATAGTATTTTTTCAGACTAATTATTAGATTTTATGAAAATCTTGTATCAATAAATTACAAATAAACATAATATATAGCATAATAATTCAAATTAAGAATTTCTTATCTGTTTAAATCAAATAGATAAGTGATCCTAAGAGAGAGGAGATAATATGTTAGAAGTTATTGTTTATGGACTAATTTGGTGTTTTGCAATTTATGGAATATTAGTTATGATACAAGAGATAACAAGAAAAAGTACATATAAAAAAATAGAAGAGAATGTAAAATTAATAATGACAGTAAAAAATGCAGAAGAAGGTATAGAAAATTATATAAGAGAAATTTCAATGGGGAAAAATTTCTATAATAATTTAGTAGTTATAGACTTGAATTCTACAGATGAAACGTTGTCAATATTAAAAGAATTAGAAAAAGAAAATATCAATTTAAAAATTTTAAATGAATCAGAAGGAAAAAAATATTTAGAACAACAAATAGAATGAAAATAAATATTAATAATAAGGGGCTGAAAAAAAGTCTTATTATTGTAAATTATAACAATAAAAATCATTGAATTACTCATGTAAATTCAATGATTTTTTTATAGTCCCTTATTACTTTTAACGTGCAGTATTATCAAGTAAATTTGTATTTACAAGAACAGAAGTATCTGCTGAATTATCACGAGTACTATCATTAATAGAATTAACTCTGTTTTCAGAAGTTTCTAAAGTATAAATTTCAATTTTGTTTTTTTGTGTATTACTATTTTTAGGACTTGTAGAAGCAATTACTGAATCTGTTATGTTAGCATTCTCTAATATAGATTCGTAACTGATTTTTGATTTTTTCAAACTTTCTATTTCATTATCAGTTAATAAAATAGGAGTAGTAGTATCAACTAAAGTAACTAATGGTTGAGAACTCTTTCCAGTAAAATCTGCAGTATTTTCAAATTGACATATACTTTTTTTACCATCAATAATTAGATTTTGTTCATTTATTGTAAATAAACTATTAAAATCTGTAAAATTTATATTTCTTAAATAGACTCCACTTTCATTATATATTCTTAAAAAAGGAACATATCCAAAATACTTTTGACAAGATTCTTCTAAATTTAATTCTTCAAATCTATTTGAGTCTGATTTGAAATCTATATAAAATGGAATAGATAATCTATGATATGCTCCAAGTTTTTTATAGTCAGAATGAGAATATAGACCATATTGTGCACTAATATCCATAGTTTTACTTCTTACTTGATATTCAAAAGAATATTCTGTTGGCATAGGAGGTATTATATAACTTGGAACAATATCTTGTTTTATGCAATCAGAATATTTAGGAGTTACACATATGTGATAACTTTGATATCCAGTACTTTTTGGATGATCTACATAATTTTTGACAAAAGGTACTAAATATTCAGGTAAAAAGTCAGGATTCCTATCTGACCTCATTTTTTCTAATTTATTTGGATGATTTTTTGTATTTATAGTTATGAATTTATATTCAAATTGAGAAGATTGATTTTTTATTCCATGAAAATTTAATAAATCAATTAATACACTTTGCAAAAGCATATACTCAGCCTCTGGAGCAAGATTTGTAAGTTCTTTTGATGGATTAACAACAATTCTAACTCCCATAAAATCTCTTAAACTTTCATTTAAATATCTTAAATCTGTTCCATTTTCTAAATATTCACTTATTTTATTTTTTATTTTTTCAACAGCACTTATAAGAGATTTTATTCTTCCATTCATAGAAATAACAGGTGGCATAGTAAAATCATGTGAATTATATAATTGTGATAAATAATTATAATCATTTTTCATAATTTGTATGGTACTGTTAAGAAAAGTTTTATCTGTTTCAAAATCATGAGAAGAAGAAAGAATATTTTTATAGTAATTTAATGAATTATAAACAGCAGAATAAACCTCTCTGTTTCTTTGAGAAACTTCAGGCTTTTTTAAATAGTTTTCTATATTCATTTTTAATAATTTTATTACATCAGAAGGATGTCCAGAATAGTGTCTTAAATTTAAGTCTATTTCTGGAACTTCCCAAAACCTTTTTGAGTTTTGCATAAATACCTCGCTAGATATTAATTTTAATGTTTTAATAACATCCGGATTATATCACAATTATATTAAAAATTCAATAATAAAGCGCTATTTGGGCATTTTTTCTTATATTGTAAAAAAATATAATTTACTTTGTTCAAATAGCTAAGAAATTTGTAAATTTTGTTGAATGTTTATATAATAGTAAAGTAAGTTCTATTGAAAAAAATTAGTAATATATGTTCTTTTACTATCTAGTATTGAAGATATTTAAATAGAATGATATAATACTATAGTAATTATTATATGTTATAAAATAAAAATTAGAACAATAGATTTTTTATCAGTTTTTACAGATCATAAAATATTGATATCATTTTTATAGATTTCGAAAAATCTAAATTTATAATAAAGGAAAGTTATAATGAAAAAAATAGAATTATTAGCACCAGCAGGTTCTTTTGAAAAAGCTAAAATCGCTTTTATGTATGGCGCAGATGCTATATATTGTGGAACCCCAAAATTGTCTTTACGTTCAAGATCAGAAATGAAAGATGATGATTTAGAAAAAACAATAAATTATGCTCATAGTATTGGAAAAAGAGTTCATGTAGCAATAAATATTTTTGCATGGGATGATACTTATGAAGAAATAAAAAAACAAGCAATAGAATTAAATAGATTAAAAGTTGATAGTATTATAGTAGCAGATGGTGGAGTAGTAGATATTGTAAAAGAATATGCACCAGATACAGAAATACATATAAGTACCCAAGCAAATACAGTAAGTTATCATACATGTAATTTTTGGAAAAGAAATGGTGCAAAAAGAATTATTTTAGGAAGAGAATTAAATAAAGAGCAAATAAGAAAAATAATGAAAAATAAGCCAGAAGATTTAGATATAGAAATTTTTGTACATGGGGCATTATGTTTTGGATATTCTGGAAGATGTTTCTTAAGTGAATTTTTATCACAAAGAAATGGCAATTTAGGAGATTGCTCACAAAGCTGTAGATGGGCATATAATGTGTATGTTGAGGAAACTAATAATCCTGGAAACTTAATGCCTGTTGAAACAGATGAAAAAGGTACATATATTTTTTCTTCTAAAGATTTGTGCTTAATAAAAGAAATTCCAGATATTATAGATATGGGAATTGATAGTTTAAAAATTGAAGGAAGATTAAAAACAGAATATTATGTTGCAACAGTTGTAAATGCCTACAGAAATGCAATAGATGATTATATGAGAGATCCTGAGAATTTTAATAGCGATAAATATATAAAAGAACTTGAAAAAACAAAAACTAGAGGGCTTACTACTTTTTATTTTAATGATAGAAATAATAAAGATTTTCAAGATTATTCAGGACGTCAATATAATGCAGAATATGAATTTGGTGGAAAAGTAATAGAAGAAAAAGAAGATAAAGTATTAATTGAAATAAGAAATAAATTAAGTGTAGGGGACTGTTTAGAATTACTAATTCCAGGACAAATAAAACCACTAGTATTTAACATAGATAAGCTATGGGATGCTGATACAGAAGAGGAAATCTCTACAGTAAATCCAGGTGTAAAAGAGCAAAAAGTTATATTAAAGATTCCAACTAAAGTGGAAAAAGGGTGGATTATTAGAAGAAAAAAGTAGAAATATCTTGATTTATATTAAAAAGTTGATTATAATATTAAGCATATTCTAATAAAGAATTTCAAAATTCAAAATATGGGGCAAGTAAATAGCATTTTTATATGTTATTGGCTTGCTTTTTTTGTTTCAATTATAAATTGAATAATAGCAAAGCTATTTATTATTCAATTTTATTCTAAAAATACTAGTTTCTGTAAAACTTCTAATTATAAAGAATAATATAGAGAAGATAAACAGAAGAAAAAGGAAAAATTTAAATTAATCCTTTAATCTTTTTTCTTATTAAATTTTCAATATTTAATAGTAAATATTTCCAAAATATATTTGAAATAATATTAGAATATAAGTACTGTAATTAACAGGAAAATTTAGCGTTAAAGTAAAAAATCATGTAGATACTACATGATTTTTTACAATATTGCATATTTAACATAAATCATTCATATTATATAAGCCAGAGTTTTTATGAACAATGAATTGAGCTGCTTTTATAGCACCATTTGCAAAAACTCCTCTAGAATTTACATTATGTGTAATTTCTAAACTTTCATCATCTCCAAAGAAAATAACAGTATGTTTTCCAACTTCATTTCCACCTCTAATAGAATGAATTCCAATTTCTTTTTTATTTCTTTTTTCTCGTTTTCCATGTCTATTATATTCATAATACATTGAATTTTCTAAAGCGTTATTAATACTATCAGCAAGAATTAATGCAGTACCACTAGGACTATCAATTTTTCTATTATGATGAGTTTCTACTATTTCAATATCTGAATCAGGCAATTTTTTGGAAAGTTCTGCAACTAATTTAGATAATAAATTTACTTCATAAGACATATTTGCAGATCTAAAAATAGGAAATTCTTTTGAATAATTTTCTATTTTTTCTAATGCTATATCAGATAAACCTGTTGTAGCAATTACAGTTGGTATTTTATTTTTTTGTGCAAATTCTAATATATTTAATGTAGCTTGTGGTATTGAAAAATCAATTATTACATCAGGTATTAAATTGATATTGTTAATATCAGTAAAAACAGGAAAAGTGTTGTCACCAGTATCAATTCTATCAAATCCACATAAGATTTCGACATCTTGAGTTTTCTTTATTGCTTTAGCAACTTCTTGTCCCATTTTTCCATTACAACCATTTATTAATACTTTTATCATATTTTTCTCCTTAATTATTTTAATTAAAATTTTACATATTATAAAATTGTTAAAATTACTTTATAAAAATTTAATTTTTTTTCTTAACAATCTTATTATTTCGCGAGAAGCACAGTACTTATCTACTAAAGTAACAATATAACTTTCTCTATGAGCAGGAAGTTTTAAAGTAAGTGGCCACATATGTTTTACAATTATATCTTGCTCTAATTCATTGAGTTCAAATAACTCTTTAGCATTATTTAAAGCAATTCTAGGATGCCTAAATGCATGGAACTTTTTTTGACCTTCAACTTTTTTATCTCTCCAATCATAATAATAAAAATCATGAAGCATTGCTCCACGTGCAGCAGACACATAATCTAATTTTAATTTCTTGCAAATTGCATAAGTATAAAATGAAACACATAAGCAGTGATAATATCTAGACTTATTTTTATGTTGAACACGATTTTTTAGTGATAATACATTAGGATTTGTTGCAATATCATTAATAATAGATTTAAATTCATTTATACTTGGTTTAGCAAAAATTAAACTTGTTTCATTATTTTCTTTTGTAAATTCACTGTTCAAGATAAATACTCCTATTCTTTTTTAATTCTATATACAATTTAATATATTATTAATAGAAAAGTGTTCTACTTTTCTTATTATAAAGGCTTATAGAAAAATTTGTTATATTATAGGAAAGTCCATTGGATTTCCTATAATATAAAACTTTTTACAAATTTTATAAACCAAATGTTGATAATTCACTTTTTAATTTTTCTTTTCCAGATTCGCTCATTTCAAGAAGAGGTAGGCGGGGTACACCAACATTATATCCAATCATATTTAAAGCAGATTTAACTGGTATTGGATTTACTTCGCAAAATAGAGCTTTAATAAGTGGTATAGCTTTTATTTGAGATTCTATAGCTTCTTTCAAATTTCCATTTTTAAAGTTTTCTACAATATTATGTGTATATTCTGGAGCAATATTAGATAAAACGGAAATAACACCAATTCCTCCAACAGAAAGAATAGGGGTAATTTGATCATCATTTCCAGAATAGATATTTAAATTATCCCCACAAATATTTGCTATTTCAGCAACTTGAGAAAGATTACCACTAGCTTCTTTAATAGCAACAATATTTTCTATTTCAGATAATTTTTTACAAGTTTGAGGTGAAATATTTACACCAGTTCTACTAGGTACACTATATAAAATTATAGGTAATTTTGTTTCAGAAGCAATAGCTGAATAATGAGCAATTAAACCATCCTGAGTAGTTTTATTATAGTAAGGAGTAACAATTAATGCACCATCAACACCAATACTTTCAGCCCATTTTGTAAATTCAATAACACTAGCAGTACAATTTCCGCCAGTTCCTGCAATTACTGGAATTCTTTTACCAACAGTTTTTATTGCAAATTCTATTGTTTTTTTTCTTTCTTCGATAGTCATTGTAGAAGATTCTCCAGTTGTTCCACAAACTATAATACTATCTACTTTATTTGAAATTTGAAATTCTATTAATTTTTCAAATTCTTTAAAATTAACACCATTTTCATCAAAAGGTGTAATAATAGCTGTTCCACAGCCTTTAAAAATGATTTTTTTCATAAAAGTATCCTTTCTAAAAGAATTACAAATTCTTAAAAAGGTAATATAATGTAAAATATATTAATATTTTTACATTATTTATTATATGTTAAAAAACTAAAAAAATCAATAAAAAATATGACCAATAGGGGAGGTTAATGGTATAAATTAGTATTGTACAAATTTGAAAAGTATTGTATAATATCAAAGTACAATAATAAAATTATTTTATATGGGGGTGTATTTGGTTTCGACAGTAATTTAGAAGAATAAATAGCGAGTAGTGGAGATGCCTGGCCACTTAAAAAGGCATAAGTTAAAAATAAACGCTGATAATAAAGAATTAGCATTCGCTGCCTAATTGCAGTGACGTCTTACTTTTGAAACCCACGGCTTAAGATAAGGCGACAATTAGTGGGAAACGAAGCTAGTAGTTGTTTTCGATACTAGTGGGATATTTAGAAAACTACTTTAAATAAACTTTGTTTGTTAAGGATATTTAGAGGAATTTTAATAACAAACTGCACTCGGAGAAATTTATTTGAAAGAATTATTGGACAGGAGTTCGACTCTCCTCACCTCCACCAAGAAATCAAAGAATCAAAAAATAAATTTATTAGGCACATTAGTTTTAGTAATTGCTTTTATATTATGAATATTATCTTTAAAATCAAAAATAAATATGTGAAATAAGAAGAATAATAAAAGGAGAAATAATTTTATGAAAAAAACACAAAAGATACTGCTAATTGTAATATTAATAACAATTATTATGTTTTCAAATAGTTATGCAATAGCAACAAGTAAAAAAATAAGTACTATAAAATTAGCTACCTCAAATATGAATCAAACAGAATTTAAAGTAAGATTTTCAGGAAAGCCAAAGGTTTCGAATGAAAGTAAAGTAGATGCAGCAATAACAAATGATTTATGTGCAATTATAAATGCATCTGGATTAACAATGGACGAAAGTACTGAAACAGTAACTTATATTATTCAAAATACAAGTAAAGACTTATCTGCAGAATTGTCAATAGAAACCACTAATAGTAATAAAGAATATTTCTTAATAGAATCAAAAATAGAAAAAACAACTTTAACAAAAGGTGAAGCAACAAAAATAATAATAAAAATTCAATTAATAAAAGAACCAGTGGGAAAAAGTGAAAAATCAACTATAGGTATACAATTAAGAGCAACTCCAATACAACCAACAGAGGATGGAAATTCAAATACAGGAATAAATACTCCAACAAGTCCATCAGATTCAACAACACCAAATACAACAACACCAACATCACCAAATACAAAATTACCAAATTCACAAAAAAATACTAAAAAACATTATAATTATTATGAGAAAGATGAAACACCCAAAACAGGTAATTTTAAAATTATAAATATTTTTGGGAGATAAATATGAAAAAAATAGCGAAACAAAAGAAAATTATATATAGTATACTTACTGTTTTACTTATAGTTTTTATATTAGGAATGTATTTTTTTTATTTACAAATTCTAAAAAAAGATTCAGAAGAAGCTAAAATTTTTATTTCAGATTCTAGAGATGATGTTATTAATGAAAATGGTAAGTTTAATATTACAGATAATAATGAAGAAACAAATAAAAATAATGTCTTATATAATTCAGAAAGAATAGATAAAGTAAAAGAATTGCAATCACAAAATTCAGATATAGTAGGATGGCTAGAAATTCCAAATACAGAAATAAGTTATCCAATATTACAAGGAATTGATAATTCGTATTACATGACACATAATTATAAAAATAGAAAATCTAAAAATGGTTCTTTATTTTTAGATAAAGATTATAATTGGAATAAACCAAGTACAAACTTATTAATTTATGGGCATAATAATAGAGGAACAAGAGAAATGTTTGTAGATTTATTAAATTATAAAGATGAAAATTTTTATAAAGATCATCCTATAGTAAGATTTACTACAGAAAAAGAAGATGCAATTTATGATATTATAAGTGTATTTTTATCAAGAGTTTATTATAAAAGAGAAACTGATGTATTTAGATATTATTATTTTATAGATGCAAACAATAAAGAAGAATTTGATTATTATGTTTCAGAAAGTAAAAAAGCAAGTTTGTACAATATAGATGCAACTGCTGAATATGGAGATCAATTAATAACTCTATCAACTTGTGAATTTTCACAAGAAGATGGAAGATTTGTTGTTGTAGCAAGAAAACAAAAATAAGTTTAGATTATGAACCATTTTTTAATATCCTAATTAAGCGAGTTATAAGCTTTGCTGTAGGATTTAAAAATGGTTCTTTATTATTTAGTAGGAAACTGCTCTGCACTTCCTACTAAATAATAGCTTCGCTAATTTTGGCACACTATTTTGTACAACAAAATCGGCGCTTCGAACCAATATGTGAACGATTTAGTAAATTTTTGTATTTCGTAATTATCTTATCGTCCACTTTTGTTCTAAATATAAAAATTTATTGTTTTAAAAAGTGAATAAAATTAGAAAAAATATACTTTTGATTTACAATTATGTTACAAAAAAGTAAAAATGTATACAAATTAAATTATGTATGATATATTATTTTTAGTAAAATATTACGTTACCAGTTAAACCAGCATAGTGCAAGTTTATATTAACAAAGGAGAAATTGGTGAAAAAAGATAAAATAATATTATATATAATAGAAAGTTTTTTAATAATCTTTAGCCTTTGTTTTGTATTTTTCTCAGAAAAATTTACAAAAATTATAATGGCAGTAATATTGTTAATATTTATGATAATTAGCAATAAATTTATTAAAAGTTATAAATCAAAAGGAAGATATAATAAGAAACTAACTAATTTAATGCTAATGATTGCTATAGTATATTTGGCATCAATATATGTACTTGGGATTTATGTAGGTTTTTATAATGCAACAGTAAAGTTTAGTAAGTGGACTATTGTAAATTATATAATTCCATATATTTTAATAATAGTAGCAACAGAGAATATACGAAAAACCATTTTATTAAAAGATAATAAAAAATCTAATATTATAATACTAATAGTATGTGTAATTTTAGATATAGCTTTAACAACTAATATATATAGTGTTAAGACATTATTGGATTATTTTATGCTAATAGGATTTGTAATATTTTCATCGATTGCAAATAATTTGCTTTACAACTATATAATTATAAAACATAGAAATTGTAGGGCAATAATTTTTTATAGAATAATTACAACAGTATATGTATACTTTATACCAATAATTCCTAATATACATATATTATTTGAATCAATATTAAGAATGATAATCCCATATATAATATATTTGATTTTACAAATAAATTATTCAAAAAAAGAAAAAGAATTTTCAACAAAGAAAAAAACAACAGATATACTAATAACTTCAATTTTTGCGATTTTAGCAATTGGCTTGTTAATGTTAGTATCTTGTAAGTTTAAATATGGATCATTAGTAATAGGTTCTGGAAGTATGACTGGAACAATAAATAAAGGTGATGTTATTATATACGAAACACTTGATGAAAAAGTAGAGATAGGGGACATAATAGTATTTTTGAATGAAGATGTAAGAGTAATTCATAGAGTAATTGATAAAAAAGATTCAGGCACAGGTATTAGATATTATACAAAAGGCGATGCAAATCCTAATGAAGATGAAGGATATAGAGAAGAATCAGATATAATAGGAAAAGTTAGATTAAGATTACCATATTTAGGACAATTAACTGTATTAATAAGTGAAATATTTAACTAATTATAGATAAAAATTACTAAAATAAATGGAGGATTAATTATGGAAGAAATTAAAGCTGATGAACTTGCAAAATTCCATAAACAAAAAAGAAGACGTAGAAGAATATTTTTAACTGTATTAACAATAATTTTCATAACAATATCTGTAATATCAATAGGTAAATATTATATATTAAATATAAAATCATCTATAAAATATAATGAAAACTCAGATATAAATTATGGAGTAAATTTAATAGAAAATGAATTTTATAAAACAAATCATTTAGGAGAAAATGTAGACGTAATATCTAGTCTTATAAAAGATATAGATGTTGGATTTAAATATAATTTAAATTTATCTGAAGAAATTGAATACACATATAGTTACAAAATAGTTGCCAATATAATATTAAAAGAAAAAAGTAAGACAAATTTAATATATAGTGATGAACAAGTTGTAATAAATAAAGAGCTACTTGAGGGAAAATCAAGAAGATTAGATATATTAGAAACAATGAACATAAACTATAATGACTATAACAATCAAATAAATAAATTAATAGAACAATACAAATTAGATAATACAGAAAGTGAATTATCATTATCAATGAAATTAAATGTAGTAAATAAAGCTACTGGAGAAAAAATAAATAAAGAAACCAATGTAATGACAATAGTAATTCCATTAGATACCAAAACTGTAGAAATAACAGTGAATGAAAATGTAAAAGATAGTCAAGGTGAAATAGTTATACAGTTAAATGAAAGTGAAGATTCTAAAAAATATTTAACAATAGGAATTTTAGCTTTTATATTAGGACTATTAGCTTTTGTAAGTTTAATAAGATATATTTCAAAAACTAGAAGTGCAGAAAAAATGTATGAAAATGAGATAAAAAAAATATTGTTTGATTATAAAAGTTATGTGCAAAAAATAAACACACCAATAGATTATAAGTCATATAAAGTAATAAAAATAGATACATTTGCAGAACTTATGCAAATGAGAGAAGATCTTCAAACACCAATATTAATGTATACTGAAAAAAATAACTTAAAAACAATTTTTATGATGATAAAAGATGATATGTTATTTGCATATATAATAAGTTCAAAAGCTATTAGAAATAGGCTAATAGAAGAAAGTAAGAATAAAAAGAAAGGAAATGAGAATGAGAAGAACTAACAAAATAATAGTAACTGTATTAATAATAGCATTTTTGTTATTAGGAATAGGATATGCAGCAATCCAAAATATAACATTAAATATTGAAGGTACAGCAACAGCAGATCCAAGCCAATCAAATTTTAGCGTAAAGTTCACAGGAACACCAAAAGTATCTGATAGCACATATGTAACAGCAGGAATAACAGATGATATAAATGCAACAATAAGTGTAAATGGATTAACTCAAAAAGGACAAACAGTAAATGCAGAATATACAGTACAAAACGTAAGTACAGATATATCAGCAGATTTATCTGTAGCAACAACAAATAGTAATACAGAATATTTTACATTAAAATCAGAACTTGCGAAAACAAGTTTAACAGCAGGAGAAGCAACAACAGTAAAAGTAACAGTAGAATTAACAAAAACACCAATAGCAGGAAGTGTAAGTTCAACAATAGGAGTTAGGTTAACAGCAATGCCAGTAGAACCAGGGAAAGAAGGAACAAGTGAAGGGATAAATGGATCATCACAAACACCAGAAGTAACAGGACCATCAATTGGAGATATAACAAATGATAATATAGGAGAATATATAGATTTAGGAAATAATATAGTAAGAACAGAGGCTACAACAGATGACTGGAGAATATTATATAAAGAAGGTAATACAGTATATGCAATCTTAGCTGATTATTTACCAGCAACTCAAGTACCTGCATCAGCAGGATTAAGAACAAATCCAACAAGTTATCCATATAATGTATGGGCAAATACAAATAGAGATATCTTAATAAATGGATTAAAAAGCACAACAGCATGGAGTAGTTTGGCAAATGAAATATCAGGAGCAACAGTAACAGGTTCACCAACAGTAGAATTATTGATGAACAGTTACAATATAAAAAATCAACAAGAATTAGTATATACAGATTCTCCAACCTTAGATAGTTCAACAGAAGACTATGACTTATATGTACCATATACAGATGGAATCAGTGATTGTTATGGATATTGGTTGGCTTCAATTCCACCTACTACTAATTTAAATTGGGCATGGAATATGTATTGTAATGGTGAGATAAATTATACTTATGAATATTATACAAACGTACGTCCTGGTTTAGGCATACGTCCTGTAGTCTCTTTACCATTAAATATTCCATGTACTTATGCAGATGGAATTTGGACAGTAGAAAAATAAAAATATTTATTAAAATAAAAAATGTAAACTAAAGTTGGAGACCCGTTTTTTCAGCAGACTCTAAATGTTGTTTACATTTTTTTACATATATTATTTTTATGTAATAAATCTTGTTTTTTTATTTATATGAATATATAATGATAAACAATATTTAGAAAAATACTAATAATGCTAATTTAAACAATTGGAATATATGTTATAAAAAATAATATAATAAAATCTAAAAAAATAAAATTTTTGCTGTGTTAAATTTTAATTCTTTTAAAACAAAATTTATACTTTTAGAAAGGAATGAAATAAAAAATGAAAATAGAATTAATTGGTGGATGTACTAAAGAACAATTAGAAACAAGAATACAATATGTAGCAGGAGCAGGAAAATTATCAAGGTTTCCAGGAAATGTAACAGAAGTATTAGAAAGTTGTAATGATTATGAATCAAATTTAAAATTAATTAAAAGAATAATAAAAATGGGACATAAATCAATTATAGAACATGACTACTTAGTATTTGCTTTAAATGATGTTACACCAATAGCAGAACAAACTTTAATTGGATATAGATTAACAACTTTTACAGTAAAATCAAGAAGAGAAGTTGATTTTAGAACAGCAGGTTTTTATACTCCAGAATTTAAAAATAAAGATGGAGAACTTCATGAGAAAAATGAGGAACTAAAAGAAGAATATAACAAACATATGAAAATGTTATTTAATGCATATGGAGATATTGTAGATAAAGGCATAAATGTAGAAGATGCAAGATTCATATTACCATATAGTTATCATAGTAATTTTATAATGGGTGTAAATGGTAGAGAATTAGAAAAAATGATTATAGCATTAAGAAATGGAAAATTAAGTAAGATTCCAGACTTAAAAGAAATTGGAGATGAACTATATAAAATTGTAAAAGAATATATACCATACTTAGTACCAAATTTGAAAAAGCAAGAAGATAATATGAAATCTGGTTTTGAATATTTAGAAAGTATAGAAAAAAGACCAGAAATAAAAATATTAGATAAAACAAATATGATAAGTTATACTCCAAATTCAGATGATGTAGTATTAGAAAGTGCTATTATGTATCATTATCAATGTTCAAAAGAAAAAGCAAAAGAAATTTTAGAAAATATGGCACAAAAAGATGAAAAAGCAAAAGAAAAAATGATGTATGAAATTATGCATAAAGAGGAAAGAAGAGAGCTTGAACAAGTAAGTTTTACATTCCAAATTCCAATATCTTTAGCAGTTCTTACACATTTAACAAGACATAGAATGCATTCATTATTAATACCAGAATTTCTACCAATGTGGGACATGAAAAATTTCATAACACCAGAAACAATAAAGGCCAAAGCAAATGATATTTATCAAGAAGCAGTTAAAAAAAATATGGAAATGGCAGAAAAGTTTAAATCATTAGGTGTAAATGAAGGAGATTTAGTATATTTCTATTTAAGTAACCAAATGGTAAATGTTATAACAACAATGAATGCTAGAAATATTCAATGGGTAACAAGATTACGTTGCTGTAATAAAGCACAATGGCAAATTAGATTTATTGCAAATGATATTAGAAAACAAGTAACAGAAGTTGCACCACTTATTGGTAAAGGGCTTGGCGCGACATGTATGACAGATAGATATTGTGGTGAAGGTAGAGAATGTTGTGGACTAATTGATAAATTATTAGAAGCAGACAGTAAAAATAAATAATTTGTAATAAAATTAAACTATTAATTAGCTGGTTAGTAGCTTTATACTATAAAGGAGAGTTTAGTTATGATTGATTTACATACACATACTAATCATTCAGATGGAACAGATTCTGTAGAAGAATTATTAAAAAATGCAGAAAAAAAGAATATTGAAATACTTTCCATAACAGATCATGATTCTGTTGGAGCATATTTTGAATTAGAAAAAAATCCAAACTTACGAAAATTGTATAATGGAAAAATAATAGTTGGTTCAGAACTTAAAACATTTTATGATAAAAAGTCAATAGAGATTTTAGCGTATGGAATTGATTATAAAAAAATAAGAATTCATCAATATGATGCATTAAATATGCAAATCGAGATTCTTGAAAAATATAAAAAGATAGCAAAAGAACTTGGATTAAAATATGATGAAAGTGAAATGTATATAGATAGAGAAAATCCATCAAAACAGTGGGCATCTTTCACTTTTGGAACAGAAATTTTAAAACATCAAGAAAATAGAGAAATAATAAAGGAAATAGGTGAATTTGATCCATCATCATTTTTTAGAATTCATCAAAGCAATGAAAATAGTATATTTTATTATGATGAATCTTATGCTTCGATAGATATTAATGAAACAATTTCAAGAATACATGATGCAGGTGGATTAGCCTTTTTAGCTCATGGATTTGTATATCCATTTAAAGATAAAGTAAAAACGATAGAAGAAATCTTATCTACTACACAAATTGATGGAATGGAATGTTACTATCCACTTTTTTCAGAACAAGAGAGAAAAATAGCAATTGAATTATGCGAAAAATATAATAAATATATGTCTGGTGGAACAGATTATCATGCTAAGAATAAACCTGATATAATATTAGGGAGTGGAAAAAACAATAATGTAAAAATAGAATATGAAATTATAAAAAAATGGGCAGAAAAAATAAATCTAATTTAAGAAAAGGACGAGGCAGTAAGCCTAACTAGTTTATTAAATACTTATAAAATAATGAAAAGAAAGTAAAAAGCTACTCTTAATCACGAGTAGCTCTTTTTAATACTTTTTTGATTCGAATATAATTATACCGTTGCAACATTACACAATAAATATTAAGAAGAAAACATATTATTGTAAAAAACATGCTAAATGAAAAAATGCTATCTGAATTTATTATGTAAGGGATATAATCAATACACTGAATTATACCATATACATGAATTAATGAATTAATCCATAACCATTTTCTGAATTTTTTTACAGACTTCAAGCTAAATGATTGTATGTTGTAATTAATCCCCTTAAAATTGGGATCTCTTATAGCCAAACACATTAGCCATAAAACGAATTTTTTCCATTTCCGAACACCGAGTTTCTCGTAAATTTTCATTTCTATATCCATTTTTCCTCCAGAATATTATATTGTGCAAAACATCAGATTTTAAAAGTAACATAATTATTATACTACATTTACATAAAATATACAATAATATATATATAAGTTATATATATTATAGATATTTTCTTTAGTTATTATTATTTTTGAACTAACAATCTCTTTTTTTCTTATAAAATCTTTAGAAATCTCTTTATTTCTTTGTTAATCTATGATATAATAAAAAACTAATAAAGGCATAATTTTATTTCAAAATAAAATTATAAGTAAACTTAGGAGAATAATATTTTGAGAAAGTTTTTTATAGAATCTAGTCAAATTAACAATAATCAAATAGAAATAGTTGGTGAAGATGTTAATCATATAAAAAATGTTTTAAGACTTGAAATTGGCGAAAAAATAAAAATATGTGATAAAAAAACTAGTACAAACTATATTTCTGAAATTTGCGAAATTACAAATAAATATATTAAATGCAATATATTAGAAATTGCAGAAAATAAAGCAGAAGGAAATGTTGAATTACATATTTTTCAAGGTTTACCAAAAGCTGATAAAATGGAATTAATTATTCAAAAAGGTACAGAACTGGGAGTAAATGAATTTATACCAGTAGCATTCAAAAGATCTATTGTTAAAATTTCTGGAAAAGATGAATTAAAAAAAATAGATAGATGGAACAAAATTGCTGAAGTTGCAGCAAAGCAATCTGGTAGAGATATAGTTCCTAAAGTTACAAACATAGAAAATATAAAAAATGTATGTAATGAAATTAAAAATTATGATATAGTATTATTAGCATATGAACTAGAAGAAAATAATTATGTAAAAAATGAATTATTACAACTAAAGAATAAAAAAGAAAAATACAAAATAGCTGTTATTATTGGACCAGAAGGTGGAATAGCTCCAGAAGAAGTAGAAGTTATGAAGTCAAATGGTGCAAAAGTAATTAGTTTAGGGAAAAGAATTTTAAGAACTGAAACAGTAGCTCTTCAAATTTCTTCTATAATTATGTATGAATTAGAAAATGGAGGAAATATTTAATTGGAAAAAGCAAAGTTAATGCAGCTTGAAATTGAAAAAAAAAGAAAATTACCAAAAGAAGTTAAAAATAATATTAATACAATTATTTTTCAAAATTTATTAGCAGCAACTATCATAATGGCTTATTTCTGTTTAATAAATGTTACATATTATAACTTCGAAAACAACATTTTTGAAGAATATATGAAATATTTTGCATTAGGAATAATTTTAATAACTGTAATAGATATTGAAATTGCATATAGAAAAAATAGTATAAAACTTTGGATTATAGGGGGAGAATTTTTAATAAGTGGCATTGTATCTCTTTATATACCATATATCTATTTACATACAAATAATATTATTAGAATTATAATAATGATTTTGCCTGCAATTTTAGTAGTTTACTACTTCTTAAAATCATATATTATTTATAGACAAAAAAGGTTTCATTATCAAAACAATCTAAGTGATGTTAAAGAAATTATGAAATATGATGAAAATAAAAGTTATTTAGAAGAGGAAAGTACAAAATTATATAAGGTTAAAACAGAGGAAGAAGAAACAATAAAAAAAGTTATATTAAAAGAACAAGCAATTAGAAGAAAAAATAGACAAATTGCATCAAAAAAGCAAAGTATAAATAAAAATACAAAGAATTAAAAAGAAAGAGGTATAAAATTTGATAAAAAGTATGACAGGCTTTGGCCGTGGAAAATATGAAAATGAAGGTAGAAATTATACAGTAGATATAAAATCTGTAAATCATAAATATACAGATATATCTGTTAGGCTTCCTAGATTTTTAAATAGTGAAGAAGACAAAATAAGAAAAAGAATAAGTTCAGCTATTTCCAGAGGAAAAGTAGATGTGTTTATTACTTTTGAAAATTATGGAAGTAAAGGAACTAATATAAGAATAAATAAAGAACTTGCTAAAGATTATATAAGAGAATTAAAAAGTCTAGCAGAAGAGGCAGACCTAAAATTTAATGTAGATGTTATAGATATTTCTAAATTTCCAGAAATATTAAAAATTGAGGATGAGCAAGATGAAGAGTTAATAGGAAATGAATTAATGTTTGCAGTTGATGATGCTTTAAGCAAATTTATAAGTATGAGAGAAATTGAAGGGAATAAACTTATAGAAGATATTGAAAAAAGAATATATGTAATACAAGAAAAAGTAAATGAAATAGCAAAGTATTCAAGTATTCTTGTACAAGAATATATGGAAAAATTAAAAATGAGAGTAAGTGAATTACTAGAACCATCTACTGTAGATGAAAACAGATTAATGCAAGAAATAGTTATATTTTCAGATAAATCATCTATAGAAGAAGAACTTACAAGATTAAAAAGTCATATTTCACAATTTTTAGAATTAGTAAAACAAAGTTCACCAATAGGTAAAAAAATAGATTTCTTAATTCAAGAAATTAACAGAGAAGTAAATACTATAGGTTCAAAAGCAAATTGTTTAGAAATAACTAATAGAGTTATTGAAATAAAAACAGAAGTAGAAAACATTAGAGAACAAATACAAAATATTGAATAATTAGTTTTATAGATTTCAAAAAATCTAAATATTAAAAGAAAGAGGTAAAATATGCAACTTATTAATATAGGTTTTGGAAATATTGTTTCAGCAGAAAGAATGATTTCAATTGTTAGTCCAGAATCAGCTCCAATAAAAAGAATTGTACAGGAAGCAAAAGATTCTAAAATGGCGATTGATGCTACTTATGGAAGAAGAACAAGATCTGTTATTATAATGGACTCAGGTCATATCATATTATCAGCAGTTCAGCCAGAGACAATAGCAGGAAGAGTTGATAATGGTATAGATAATGATGATGAATAATATTTTAACAGATTAAAAATGTAAAATACACAAAATAATTTTATTTATTAATACTATTTACAAAATATAGTATAAATTGGTAAAATATTTATGTGAAATGAATAGGAGGAATTTAAAATGTTAGTAAAACCAACAGTATCAGATTTATTAAAAAAGGTAGGGGATAATAGATATGCATTAGTAATAATGACAGCTAAAAGAGCTAGACAAATAGCTGATGGTTCTCCATTAAAAACAAAGGAGAATGATAGATCAGTTGTAACTTTAGCTGCTGATGAAATTATTGAAGGTGAAGTTACTAAGGTAGAAGAATAATATATAATAGAAGAGGTAAAATTATGTTAGTTATATTATCTGGTGTAGCAGGAGCAGGAAAAGATACAATAAAAAGAGAAATAATAAAAAGAATGGATAATGTAAAATCTATTCCAGCATATACAACAAGACCACAAAGAGAAGGAGATATTCCTGGAAAAACTTATGTTTTTTTGACTAAAGAAGAATTCGAAGAAAAAATAAGAAATAATGAAATTTACGAATATGACATACATCATAATCACTATTATGGAACTTCAAAAAAATTTTTAGATGAAGGTGCTAGAAATGGTATTGTTATTAAAGATATAGACGTTAACGGAACTGAGATTTTAAAAAATACTCTAAAAGATATAAAAATAGTAACAATTTTCTTAAGAGTACCAAAAGAGGAATTAAAACATAGATTAGAAAACAGAATAGACAAACCTTCAGAAGGAGAAATTATTTTACGTCTAAATAGATTTGATTATGAAGAATCTAAAATTAGTTTATATGATTATGTATTAAAAAATAATGATTTAGAAAAAGCTGTAAATATAATTGAAGAGATTATAAGACAAGAAAGTAAGTCTGAAATGTACAATTAGTTACTTATTAAAAACGTAATTTTGGCTAAATTTAATATATATTTATGATATAACTTCTAGTATTAAACTAAAAAAGTTTGATATTAGAGGTTATTTTGTTCTATAAATTTGGCGCACGAACAAATACGTGGACAATTTAGTAAATTTTTGTATTTTGTAATTATCATATTGTCCACTTTTGTTCTATAATAGAAATTAAATATTTTGCTGTAGAATATAAATTTATATGTACTTTAAACTTGGTTCTTTTTTTATTGAATATAAATTATAGAAAATATTTCTTTATTATGTAATAAAAATTATTATACAAAGTATTTAAATCATGATATAATCATAAGAAAATAAAAAAATAGGAAGATATTGATGTACGCAGAAGTAATAATAAATAGTGATGCTAAAGCTTTAAATAGAATATTTGACTATATAGTTCCAAATGATATGCAAAATATCATAAAAATTGGAGCTAGAGTTTTTGTACCCTTTGGAAGAGGAACAAAACTTGCAGATGGTTTTGTTATTGACTTAAAAGATAAATCAGAATTTGCGAATAAGGAAATTGCAAAAATTGAAATAGAAAATAGTTTAACAGAAGAAAATATTGTTTTAGCAAAATTAATGGCTAGAAAGTATTTTTGTAATATTTCTGATTGTATTAAACTTATGCTTCCTCCAGGTACTCAAAGTAAAGACATTTCTAATAGGGTAAAAGAAAAAACAGGGAATTTTGTATTTCTGAATAAACCTAAGGATGAAATTGAAATTTTAATAGAAAATCGAAAAATTAAAAGTGATAAACATATTAAAGTATTAAGATTTTTAGAAAAAAATGATGGAATATATATTTCTGATTTAGAACAAATAACAGAAGTTAATCGTTCTGTATTTAAGACAATAGAAAAAAATGGATATATAAAATTAGTAGAAAAGCAGATTGAAAGAAATCCTTTTATTAATAAAAATATAGAAAGAGATATTCCTAAAAAATTAACAGAAGAACAACAAAAGTGTTTTGAAGGAATAAATTTTTGTATACAAAATGAAGAATTTTCTAAAAACCTTATTTATGGAATTACAGGTTCAGGAAAAACGGAAATTTATTTACAACTCATTCAGAAAGTTTTAGAAAAAGGAAAAGAAGCTATTGTTCTTGTTCCAGAAATTTCTCTTACACCTCAAATGGTGGATAGATTTTTAGCAAGATTTGGAGATATTGTTGCAGTTCTTCATAGTAAGTTATCTGCAGGTGAAAGATTTGATGAGTGGCAAAAAATATCTAATGGTGAAAAGAAAATTATAATAGGAGCAAGATCAGCAATTTTTGGGCCAGTAAAAAAAATAGGAATTATTATTATAGATGAAGAACATGATATGTCTTATAAAGCTGATAGTACTCCAAGATATAATGCTAAAGATTTAGCAAAGTATTTGGCAGAAAAGAATAATTGTCCATTAGTTTTAGGTAGCGCAACTCCAGATATGATTACTATGCATCAAGCAAAACAAAACGAAATTATTTTATATACTTTAAAAAATAGAGCTAATAATGCTAGAATTCCTAAAGTTGAAATTGTAGATATGAGAAATGAGCTTGCAATTGGAAATAGATCTATGATTAGTTTTAAATTGCAAGAAGAAATAAATAAGAATTTGGAAAATAAGAAACAAACAATTCTATTTTTGAACAGAAGAGGGTATTCAACTTTTATAATGTGTAGAGAATGTGGATATGTTGCTAAATGTAAGAATTGCAATATAAGTTTAACATATCATATGAATGTAAATAAATTAAAATGTCACTATTGTGGCTATGAAGCAGATGTTATAAACGAATGCCCAGAATGTAGAAGTAAAAAAATAAAATATTTTGGAACAGGAACACAAAAGTTAGAAAATGAAGTTCATAAGCTATTTCCAAATGCAAATACTATTAGAATGGATTTAGATACTGTAACTAAAAAAAATTCTCATGAAGAAATATTAAATAAATTTAAAAAAGAAAATATAGATATTCTCTTAGGGACTCAAATGATTGTAAAAGGACATCATTTTCCGAAAGTAACTTTAGTAGGTGTAATTACTGCAGATGCAAGCTTGAATTTAGAAGATTATAGAGCTGTTGAGAGAACATTTCAAACTTTAGTTCAAGTTTCTGGAAGAGCAGGAAGAGAAGAAAATGGAAATGTTATTATCCAAACTTATAATCCTGATCATTATGCCATAATAGATAGCCAAAAACAGGATTATGATTTGTTTTATAATCAAGAGATAAGTCTTAGAAAAATGTTGAATTATCCACCATTTTGCGATATAATATTAATTAACTTTTCGGGAAAAAAAGTAGATGAAGTAAAGAAAATATCAAATTTAGTTTATAAAAAGTTAATATCGGTGCAAAATGGTAATATTAATGTTTATAAGCCAGTTCCGTCACCAGTAGATAAAATTCAGAATAATTATAGATGGAGAATTATTATCAAATGTAAAGTTACATCAAAAATTTTAGATATTATAAATTATGCAATTAAAGATGATATAATAAAAAAAAGTAAAGATACAAAAGTTATTGTGGATATAAATCCAAATACAATGAATTAGATAGGGGAGAAAAAATGGCTATTAGAAATTTAAGATATGAAGGCGATGAAATATTAAGAAAACGCTCAAGAGAAATTGAGGTTATAGATGACAAAATAAAGCAACTTGCAGTAGATATGATGGAAACAATGCATAAATGGGATGGACTAGGATTAGCAGGTCCACAAGTAGGTGTTCTAAAAAGAATAATAGTAATTGATTTATATGAAGAAGGAATGCAATTTACATTAATAAATCCTGTAATTATTAAAGAAAAGGGAACACAAGATGTTGATGAAGGATGTTTAAGTTTTCCAAATAAATATGGAAAAGTAGAAAGACCAAAAGAAGTTGTTGTGGAAGCATTGGATATAAATGGATGTAAAGTAAAATTGAAAGCAAAAGATTTACTAGCACAAGCATTATGTCATGAAATTGACCACTTAAATGGTGTTCTATTTACAGATAAAGTTGAACCAGGAACTTTAGAAATTGTTAAACCAAAGGAAGAAAAATAATTTGTAATGCGAATGCAAATAAACAGGGTACTAGATAATGTCTTTATAGTTGTTGCAGTTTCGAGATTTTGAAAAAAAATCATTGATAATAGCGGATGACGAGTGAAGCGAAGAAAGGAAAGTTTAAATGAAAATTCTTTTTATGGGGACTCCAGATATTGCAAAAGAGTCTTTAGAAAATTTATATAATGCAGGAATTGAAATTTGTGGTGTTGTAACAGCACCAGATAGACCAGCTGGAAGAGGAATGAAATTTGTAGCATCACCAGTTAAAGAATATGCATTAGAGAAAAATATTAGAGTTTTTCAACCTGAGAAAATTGTAAATAATACTGAATTTAAAGATGAAATAAAAAGTTTAAAACCAGATTTAGTGTGTGTTGTTGCATATGGTGTTATACTTCCAAAATCATTTTTAAAAATACCTGAAAAAGGGTGTATAAATCTCCATCCATCAATGCTACCTAATTATAGAGGACCAGCTCCTATACAATGGGCTATTTTGAATGGAGATAAAAAGACTGGTGCAACAATAATGTATTTAAATGAAAAAATGGATGCAGGTGATATAATTGTACAAAAAGAAGTAGAAATAGGTGATGATGAAACAACAGGAGAATTATGGTCAAGATTATCAACTATTGGAGCAAAATTATTATTAGAAACTGTAGAAAATATAAATAATGGAAAAATTCAAAGAACCCCTCAACCAGAAGAATTTACTTTAGCTCCAATGCTTAGTAAAGAAATGGCAAAAATAGATTGGAATACAAAAAATGCTTCTCAAATAAAAAATCTTGTAAGAGGATTAAATCCAATAATGGGAACATATACATTTTTAAATGATAAAAAAATAAAATTTTGGAAAGTTCAGTGTTTACAACTTCAAGAATATAATAAAATTGTCGAAAATTTTGAACATTTGGATTTTGAAAATGCGAGTATTGGAACAGTAATATTTTCAGATTCTAAAAAAGGTTTGTTCATAAAAGCGAAAGCAGGAATAATATCAGTTTTAGAAATACAGGGGGAAAATGCTAAAAGAATGAAAATTGATGACTTTTTAAGAGGAAATAGTATACAAATAGGAGAGTGTTTTAAATAATTTTAGAGTTATATTAATTATATAAGCATTAATAAAAATATTTAATATATGTTAATATCTTTCAAAAAAATTAATATATAAAATTATTTCTAAAAAATAGTAGCTAGAAATTGTAAAATCAAAGAATTAAGATTATATTAATGTTAAAAAAATGCTTGTAAAAAAATAAGTATATTGATATACTTATTTTGCAAAAATCTTTGTCTAAAAGGAGGTATTTTTATGGACGAAAATAGTGAAATTATTGAAACTCAAGAAGAAATTTCTGTAGAAGGAAATGATACAATTAAAATTTCAAACGAGGCAGTAGCTACTTATGCTGGTATTGCTGTTTCAGAAGTACCAGGTGTTTATGGAATGTCTGGAGGATTTGCTGGAATAACAGAAGCTTTGAGTGGAAAGAAAAATTTAGCAAAAGGTATAAAAGTTGATGTCGGAGAAAAAAATGCCAAAATAGATGTAAATATAATTGTAGAATATGGTGCAAGAATACCAGATGTTGCTTTTGAAATTCAAACAAGAGTAAAAAAATCTGTAGAAAACATGACAGGATTAAAAGTTTTAGAAGTAAATGTTCATGTTCAGGGTGTTCATGCAATAAGTGATAAAGAACAAAACAATATAGAATCAAACGAAGAAAAAGATAGAAATGATGAAAATTAAAAGAGTAAAAAATGGAGGAATAAAATGAAATTTTTTGATAGATTAGCATTAAAAATATTTTCAATAATTATTTTTGTAATAACTATAGGAATAATATTAATTTTAACAGGAATTGTATCTCTAAATGATGTTATTAGAGAATTTGCGATATTTACTAATGGAGAAACTGGAATAAAAGTAATATTAGGAGTTTCTACAGTATTAATTTTACTTGCTTTAAAAGGATTATTTTTTACAAGTAAGCCAGAATCAAAAGGAAAAGAAGGAGTAATATTAGAAAATACTAGTGGAAAATTAGTTATTTCTAAAGAAAGTTTAGAAAATTTAATTTCAAATGTTACTAAAGAAATTCCAGGAGCAGAAACTGTTTCTAGTAGAACTATAGTAGATAGAAATAAAAATTTAATTGTATATGTTACAGCAGTTGTAAGTAAAGATGTAATGATAAAAGATGTCTCTAACGAATTACAACAAAAAGTAAAAGATGCAATGAAAAGAACAGCAGATTTAGAAGTTAAAGAAGTAAATATTAAAATAAAAAATATCACATCAAAGAAAGTTAAAGGATTACCTTTGCCAGAAACAAAAGATAATATAGAAACTCAAGAAAAAATAGAAGAAAGAAAAGCAGAAGAAGCTACAGAAAAGTCATCAAAAGAATAAAATATATTAGACAGTAAATTAATTTGTTATTCGTTGAAATGCTGATGACGAGCCAAGCAAGAAAAGGAAAGGGAGTAATAATTATGAATGATGATAATGAAAAAAAAGTACCATTAGGACAATATACAGGAGCTATAATAGGAGGAGTAATAGCTTTAATACTATGTTTTACAAGAGTATACAGATTATTATTATATATAGTAATTATATTAGCAGGTATATTTATAGGAAATTATGTTCAAAACAATAAATTAAAAGTAAAAGAAAAATTAAAAGAATTTATAGATAAATTTTAGGAGGAAATGATGCAAAGATCTGCAATGAGAGAACTAGCATTTAAGTTAGTTTATGAAATTGAAGTACAAAAAGAAAATGAAGAAGAGCAATTTGAAATATTTGTAGAAAATAATGAAATACAAGATAATAATGTTATAGATTATTTAAGAGATATTAAAAATGGAATAAGAACTAATTCAGAAGAAATTAATAGACTGATTACAGCTAATTTAAAGGACAATTGGAGTTTAAACAGAATATCAAAAATTAATTTGAGTTTAATTAAAATTGCAATTTATGAAATGATATATAAACAATTGCCATATAAAGTTGCTATTAATGAAGTTGTAGAACTAGCAAAAAAATATGCTGATGAATCTGCTCCAGTATTTATTAATGGAATATTAGCCAGTATAGTAAAAGAAAAAAATCTAAATGGAGATAATTAATGAAAGTTAATCCAATTACTGTAACAGAATTAAATATGTATGTTAAAGATAAAGTAGCTGAAGATGAATTCTTAAATAGCGTTTTAGTTAAAGGGGAAATTTCCAATTTTAAACATCATTATACAGGTCATATGTATTTTACGTTAAAAGATGAAAAGTCTCTTATAAAATGTGTAATGTTTAAATCATCAACAGTTACTTTAAATTTTGCACCTAAAGATGGAATGAAAGTTATTGTTTTAGGAACAGTTGGAGTTTATGAAAGAGACGGAGTATATCAAATATATTGTAAAGCTATGCAAGAAGATGGAAAAGGAAATTTATATGTTGCCTTTGAAAAACTGAAAGCTAAACTTGAAGACGAAGGTTTATTTGATGAAAAATGTAAAAAGAAAATTCCTTTTATGCCTAAAATAGTAGGAGTATTAACATCTAATACAGGAGCTGTAATTAGAGATATTATAAATGTTTCAACAAGAAGAAATCCAAATGTATACATAAGGCTATTGCCAGTACCAGTTCAAGGAGAAGGAGCAGCAGAAAAAATAGTTAAAGCTATAGAGTTAATGAATGACAAAAAATTAGCAGATGTTATTATTTTAGCAAGAGGACGGAGGTTCTCTAGAAGATTTGTGGCCATTTAATGAAGAAATTGTTGCAAGAGCAATATATTCATCAGAACTTCCTGTAATATCTGCAGTAGGACATGAAACCGATTTTACAATAGCAGATTTTGTTGCAGATTTAAGAGCACCAACTCCATCAGCAGCTGCTGAACTTGCAGTTACTGATATTTCAGAACTTGAATATAATATTAACTTATTCCAAAGAAGACTAAAAATGGCTTTAAAAAGAAAAACAGAAATTATGAGATTGAGATATGAAAAATGTTTAAATTCTAAAGTATATAAAGAGCCATTACAAAGAGTAAGTGATTATTATCTTGAAATAGATAGAATGATAAAAGCAATTGAAAATTCTACAATAAAAAAAATAAAGGATTCAAAAATCGAAGCTACAAAAGCTATTACAAAATTAGATACTTTAAGTCCTTTAAAAACATTAACAAGAGGTTTTTGTTTAACTGAGATAGATGGAAAAGTTATTTCTAAATCATCTGAATTAAAAAAAGATATGGAAATAGATTTAAAATTCCAAGACGGAACTGCAAGAGCAAAAGTTATTTAAAATGTTTTATGTAAGGTAAAGAGTTACACATTTTTACTTAGGATGAAAGTCCCCTTAACTTTTACTAAATAAAGGCTTATGTTATTTTAGGTACATAATTTTAAAACTATATATAAATAAAATTTTAGTAATTTTAGTAAAGTTTATTAAATATGATTGTAGTAGAGAAAATGCAAAGTAAAGGAAGTAGATTAGATGAAGAAAAAGATTTTTATAATAGTTATTACTGTAATTATAATGTTAGTTGCAATTTTTGCTATTTTTTTTAGTAAAAAGAATAATAGTGAAAATATTACAGATGATAATACTATCTTAGAAAATGAAATAGAAATTGAAAATGTAAATGAAGAAAATATAATAGAAGAAAATACAACACAAGAAAATACAATAGAAGAAAGCAATAGTGTAGATCAAGAAAATACTATACCATCTAAACCAGAGGAAATACAAACTTATAATACAGCTACAGCTATACAAGAAACAAGTTCAATATACGAAGCTGATTCTGATGTTGGAACAACAGATAGAAAAGAAGAAGCAATTAATCTAGTTAAAGAAAAATGGGGTGAAGATAGTACAGTTAATTTTATGTGTGATCAAGTTACTTCAAATGGAGAGTACATAATTGCTGTTGTTTCCTTAGAAACTGCATCAGTTAGAAATTATTTTAGAGTAAATTTAAATAATAAAACTGTAGAAGTAAAATATTAACCAAGAAAGGATTTATTATGAATAAGAAGGATGAAGTAAATTTTGAAGAATTAATAACAAAATTAGAAGATATTACAAATAAATTAGAAAATGAAAAGCTTTCTTTAGATGATTCTGTTAAATTATTTGAAGAAGGAATGGAAATATCAAAATTATGTAATGAAAAATTAGAAGAAGCTGAAAAGAAAATTACGATACTTATAAATCAAAATAATGAAATTAAGGAGGAAGACTTCAATACAGAAGTTTAAATTTACAAAATGAATATTTTTACTGATATTATAAATAACAAATGTATATATATACCATTATTACTATGGTTTCTTATACAGACATATAAAGTAATTGTTGATTTAATTATAAATAGAAAATTTAATATAAAAAGAATAATGGGGGCTGGAGGAATGCCAAGTTCTCACTCTGCTGTTGTTTGTTCTTTATCTATGCTTATAGGTAAAGAATATGGATTTGAATCTGGAATTTTTGCTGTCTCTATTATAATGGCATTTATTGTTATGTATGATGCAGCAGGAGTTAGGAGAGCTGCAGGTAAACAAGCAAGAATACTAAACAAAATACTTGAAACACCTGGTATGAGTACTGTTGAAGTACAAGAAAAATTAATTGTTGCTTTAGGTCATACACCAGTTCAAGTGTTTGTAGGAGCTGCAATAGGAATTGTAGTAGGACTAGTTTGTTAAATTAGAGGTATTAAATTTTCTTATTACAAAATATAATTTGAATCATATAGAAATTTCAATTCTAAAACGTAATAATGATTTTAAAATTAATTAAATAATAGTGCAAGTAAAAAGGAGGATTCACTATGTTAGATATTGAGATAGCTAGAAGTGTACCATTACAAGAAATAACAGAAATTGCAAAAAGATTTGGAATAACCGAGGATGATATAGAATTATATGGAAAATATAAGGCTAAAATATCTTCTGAGTTTATCGAGAAAACTAAAAATAATAAAGATGGAAATTTAATATTAGTTACAGCAATTAATCCTACACCATTAGGAGAAGGAAAAACAACTGTTGCAATTGGTTTATCTGATGCTTTAAATAAAATAGGAAAAAAATCAGTATTAGCATTAAGAGAGCCATCATTAGGACCTGTTTTTGGTATAAAAGGTGGAGCAACAGGAGGGGGATATGCTCAAATAGCACCAATGGTTGATATTAATCTACATTTTACAGGTGATATTCATGCTATTACTTCTGCAAATAACTTATTATCAGCCATTATAGATAATCATATTTATTATGGTAATGAATTAAAATTTAAAAAGGTTATCTGGAAAAGATGTGTAGACTTAAATGATAGAAGTTTAAGAGAAGTAGAAATTGGATTATCAAAAGAAAAAAATATGAAACCACGTGATGATGGTTTTGATATTTCTGTTGCTTCTGAAATTATGGCTATATTTTGTTTATCAAAAGATATTAAAGACTTAGAAAGAAGACTTGGAAATATCATAGTTGGATATAATGAAGAAGACAAGCCTATTTTTGCTAGAGATTTAAATGCGCAAGGAGCTTTAACAGTATTATTAAAAGATGCAATTAATCCTAATATTGTGCAAACTTTAGAACATAATTTAGCAATTGTTCATGGAGGACCTTTTGCTAATATTGCACATGGATGTAATAGTGTAATTGCAACAAAACTAGCTTTAAAACTTGGTGACTATGTTATAACAGAAGCTGGATTTGGTGCAGATTTAGGAGCAGAAAAATTTGTTAATATAAAATGTAGAAAATCTCAATTAAAGCCTAAAGCATGTGTTTGTGTTGCAACTTTAAAAGCATTAAAATATCATGGTGGAGCTTCAAAAGATGAATGTGCCGAAGAAAACTTAAAAGCTTTGGAAGTAGGAATAGAAAATTTAATAAGACATATAGATAATATAAAAAATAAATATGGAATTGCACCAATAGTAGGTATAAATAAATATGCAAATGATTCTCAAAATGAAATTCAATTTTTGGAAAAGAAACTTAAAGAAATTGGAGTTGAATTGAGTTTACTGGATGTTTGGGCAAATGGTGGAGATGGTGCAATTGATTTGGCTCAAAAAATAGTAAAATATTCAGAAAATGAAAGTACAGTTAAATTTGTTTATGATGATAAAGATAGTATAAAAGAAAAAATATTAAAAGTTGCAAAAGAAGTATATGGAGCAGAAGATGTAGAATATACAGAAACAGCAAATTTACAGATTAAACAAATAGAAGAAATGGGATATAGAGAGTATCCTGTTTGTATAGCAAAAACACAATATTCTTTTTCTGATGATGCAAAAAATTTATTATGCAATGAGCCATACAATATACATATAAAAGAAGTTATAGTAAAAAATGGAGCTGAGTTTGTTGTTGTAAAAACTGGTAAGATATTTACTATGCCAGGACTACCAAGACATCCTGCAGCAGAAAATATTGGTATTAATGAAAATGGAGATGTAGAAGGAATATTTTAAAATAAGATCTAATAATTTTATCAAAAATGGAAGTATAGTAATTTATACTTCCATTTTGTTATATTACAGGGAATTGTTATGAAATTGCTATAATATAAAGCCTTTGGTCAATTTTGCTACACATTTTTTAACTATACAAAAGTAAAAAAGTGGACATTTGTAATAATTTTCTTATCAAATGTCCACTTTTTGTTTTTTTCTATTTATTAAATCCTTCTTCAAAATTGCTAGATATTATTTTTGGAATAGCAGTAAATAATTTATACATAGCTAACTTGAATTTTTTTCTAAAAGAGTAAATTTTACTTAAAGATCTAGCACTAACTACTAAAGAAGTTTCGTTATTATTATCAATTGCATTATATTCATCATTTAAAGTTTCTATAAGTAAAGGTTCTTCTGAAACTTCTTCTTCAATTATATGAAAATCTGGCATAGAAACGTTATTTTCTTCAATTTTAGATGCTGTTTCTGTTGAAGAGATTTCTTTTGAATTCTCATACAAATTATCAACTAATTCTGTTACAATATTATCTACAGAAGTATCAATTTCAGCATTCTCAAAATTATTATAATTTTCAAATACTTGATTATAATCAGAATCAAAGTAATCGTTTTCTTCTGTGTCATCTATTTCTTCAAAAAGTTCTGAGAAATCAGTAATGTTATTATCATAACCATAATTATTTAATTCATAAATTTCATTTATTAAATTTTCAATATTAAAATCTTGAGATTCACTTTTTTCAGGTTCATGTAAAATATCATTTAATAAAGTTTGTTTTTCTGAAGAAGTATTAGTTCCATAAAGTTCTGTAAATTCTTTATCTAAAGTTTCATTTAGATCTTTTTCAGTTGAAACATTAATTATACTATTTTCAATATTGATAGGTTCATTTTTTATATAATTTACTTCAAAAGCGACATTTTTATCTAAATCATATGTATAACCGAAGTTCTCAAGAAGAATAGGAGTATTAGGATTACCAATTTCTGAAATATCTTTTTCTATTAAATTTATTAAAATATTTTCAATAACATTTTGATTTAAAACAAATTCTTCATTAATTTTAAATTCTGAAATAGAAGCAGTGAAATTTTTATTGTAATTATTATCCCACTGATTATTAGAATTTTTAAAACAAAAATTAAATTTTGAGAAATTTAGCATTTTAATAGTTGCAACAAATCCATTTTCAGTTTTTTTCATTTCTTGTTCTTTAGTATACATCCAATTATCACCAAAACCATATACAATTTTTAGTGAATCAGAGTTGTTTTGAAATAAATAACCTGAGTATGTAATTGTTGTTTCTTGATTCTCTATTAAATTATTACTAAATTTTACATAAGTTGAAAAATCCATATTTGTACTCCTAAAATTAAATTTATATTACATTTAGACATAATATCCTCTTTTTACCAATTATAATAATAAAATGTTTTTTTTTCAACAGAATGTTGATAAATATATTTTACATTTTAATTACATTATTACAATTAAATTATGTTTTGTAATAATAGATATAAATATATTTTTCAACAAAAAGTAAATTTCTTGAATAAAAAATAATATTTGGAAAAAAATAAGAAGGAAAGAATGTATAAAATTTAATTAAGGAAAGTGAAAATATGAAAAAGAAATTATTATTTATAATGTTATTTTTGATAGTTGCTTTAATAATAGCAAGACCTATTTATAATTATTCATTATCAAAATATGGATCAAGTGGTGATGAAGTAAAGAAAATTCAAGAAAAATTAAGAGCATGGGGATATTATTCTGGAAATGTTGATGGAATTTATGGTAGTAAAACATTTGAAGCTGTGAAGAAATTTCAAAAGAAAAATAATTTAACAGTTGATGGAATTGCAGGTGAAAAAACACTGTCAGCTTTAGGAATTTCTTCAACTAATAATTCTACTACTACAAGTAATAACACGGATTTAAATTTATTAAGTAAGTTAGTTCATGCAGAAGCAAGAGGAGAACCATATAAAGGAATGGTTGCAGTTGCAGCGACAGTATTAAATAGAGTGGCTAATTCTAAATTTCCAAACACAATTGCTGGTGTTATTTATCAGTCAGGTGCATATACCTGTGTTTCTGATGGTCAAATAAATTTAGCAGCAAATGAACAATCAAGAAAAGCTGCACAAGATGCAATAAATGGTTGGGATCCTACTTCTGGTTGTATTTACTATTTTAATCCTAATACTGCAACTTCAGGTTGGATTTGGAGTAGACCACAAGTTATGACAATAGGTAGTCATATTTTTTGTAAATAAGAATGAAATAATCAATATTATTTTAAATATTTGAGAATAAAAAATAATATATTTAAATTGAAGTAGTGAAGAAAAAGATAGATTTCAAAACGTTCTATTTAATCTTGCTACTTCAATTTTCTATATTGCTAGTAAGTTACATGAAGAGAAGGAGAGTAATTTAAACTTATTTAAAATGTTTCAGTGCTTTTAAAGTGATTTTTTGTTTTGTTGTTTGTAATTGAATATTAATTAATTTTCAAATAAAATTGACAAAAAGTTAACAAATTGGTAATATATGAATACATAGATAAAAATAATATATTTTACATATAAGTTATGTTATTGTAAGCTTGAAGATTACTTACTATGTAAAGTGTATTAATATAAATAAAAATAATCTGAAAAAGGTTAGAAAATTTTAAGGAGAATCAAATGATAATATATCCAAATTTCTATTTTAATAAAATTACAGAAATAAAAATAGAATTTTTAAAAGAAAATAATATTAGAGCACTAATACTAGATGTAGATAATACTTTATTAGATTTTGATTTAAAATATGTAGAAGGTTTAGAAGAATGGTATAAAGAAATTAAGGACAGTAACATAAAATGTATGATTGTTTCAAATAGCAATAAAACAGACAAAGTAAAAATGGTAGCCAATTT
Source organism: uncultured Clostridia bacterium (assembly GCA_949388605.1). Taxonomy (GTDB): domain Bacteria; phylum Bacillota; class Clostridia; order TANB77; family CAG-508; genus Scatovivens. Next base: position 5,468 of record CASKJV010000018.1, on the reverse strand, counting down.
ATTAAAAATACCTTACATAAAATTTGCTACAAAACCATTAAAAAGAGGATTTAAAAAGGCTATAAAAGTTCTAGATTTTCCTAGTGAAAACATAGCTGTAGTTGGAGACCAGATATTCACTGATGTAATAGGTGCTAATCGTATGAAAATGATTTCTATTTTAGTAGAACCACTAGATGAAAAAGATATATGGATGACTAAAATAAAAAGACCTATAGAAAATTTTGTGATAAAAAAATATTTAGAGAAAACAAATAGGTAGGAAATAATGTATTTTAATAATGTATTTATAGGATTTTATGTTTTAATTGCTTTTATAGGTTTAATTATTGGAAAATTTATTGCATGGTGCAATATAAGAATTCCTGAAAATAAGAAAATATTTTCTATAGATTTTTTTAAAGAAAATAAAAGTGGATTAAAATTAAATTATGTTTTTATGATAAGTATTGCAATTATATATGTATTTTTGTTATATAAGTTTGGAATTAATAAAACAGATCTATTTAAAAATTTAGACTTAATTAAATTTTTGATATTAACTCCAATGTTAGTATTGGCTTTTAGTATTGATATTGTACATAGAATAATTCCAAATAGACTAAATTTAACCATATTAGAATTGGGGATAATAATTACCTTTGTATATGGAATTTCAAATGTAAATATGGCTAAAGACTATATTTTAGGAATGTTTTTAGGTGCAATAATTTTTGGAATTATTGCAGGAATTGGCTGGGTAGTAACTGGAAAAGAAGCGTTAGGAATAGGTGATGTGAAATTTATGACAGTTATAGGCTTATACTTTGGAACTAATTCAATTGCAGAAATTTCTTTATTAGCATTTATTGTTGCAGCAGTTGTCTCAATTTGCTTGATTTTAATAAGAGTAATAATTTTTAAGAAAAAAGATGATTATATACCTTTTGGACCTTTTTTATCAATGTCTGCAATGCTTTGTATATTTTTAAAACCAAATTTAGTATTAGATTGCTTTATGAATTTTTGTAAAATGATAAGTGATTCAATTCTATAAAAATTAATATAATTATTAATAAAACTTAAATATTATATAATAAATTATAATCATAGCTATTATTATTATTATATATTTGAGTATAAAATTAAAATACATTTTAAAAGTACAATAATAAAATTGTATTTATTGATAGGAGATGATATTTATGAATATTAGAATTAAATGGTTGAGAAATCAGTTAAATTCTTTAAAATTGGAAGGAATGATAATTTCTAATCCTGTAAATGTTAGGTATTTAACAGGTCTTTCAGAAGAAGGATTTTTAATAATAGCTCCTAAAGAAAATATATTTGTAACAGATAGTAGATATATAGAAAGCGTAAACAGAAATTTAACTATAAGTGATGAGATTGTTGCATATGATTCTAGAGATCTTAGCAAATATGATTATGAATCAATTTTTTCTACTAATGATAATGTAGGATTTGAAGAAAAATATGTTACATACGAACAATATAAAAATTATTTGCAGACATATCAAGTTAATTTAATCGAAACAGAAGGATTAATAGAAAATGCACGTGTTATAAAAGATAAAGAAGAAATAGAAAATATTACAAAAGCATGTGAAATTACAGATAAAGCATTTGAATATATTATAAGAAATATAAAAGAAGGAATGACAGAAAAAGAAGTTGCTTTTGAAATAGAAAAATTTATGATTCAAAATGGTGCAGATGGATTAGCATTTGATTCTATAGTTGCCTTTGGAGAAAATACCTCAATGCCTCATGCAGTACCAACAGATAAAAGAATAAGAAGAGGAGATATAATACAATTTGATATTGGATGTAAATACAAAGGTTATTGTTCAGATTTTTCTAGAGTTGTATTTGTGGAAGAAGTGAATGAAGAATATAAACAAGCATATGAATTTGTTTTAGAGCAACAGCAAAAACTTCGTACACAGTTAAAAGATGGAGTAAATATAAAAACTGTAATAAAAGATAGAGAAACTGATTACAATTTAAAAAATTATCGAGTATTACATGCTTTTGGACATGGAGTAGGAATAGATATACATGAAAAACCTGTTTTAAGATCAAAACAAGATTATATATTAAAAGAAAATACTATTATTGCAATAGAACCTGGAATTTATAAAGAAGGTAAATTTGGAATAAGAGTTGAAGATACTTTTTTAGTTGAAAAAAATGGATGTAAAAGTTTAACTACTTCAAAAAAAGATTATACAGTAATAAAATTAGGATAAATTAGTAAAATATAACAAATAAACAACTGTAGAATTAGAAAAAACTATTGATTCTACAGGAAAAATATGTTACTATTATATATAGTTGAAATAAAAGAGAAAAGGGGAGAAATAATATGGCAGACGTATATATGGCAGGAGATTTAAGAAATAATACAACATTTGAATTAGATGGAAACGTTTTTAAAGTTGTTGAATTTCAACATGTTAAACCTGGAAAAGGAGCTGCTTTCGTTAGAGTAAAAATGAAAAATGTAATAACAGGAGCAGTTATTGAAAGAACATTTAATCCATCAGAAAAATTACAAGGTGCTGAAATAGAAAAAAGAGATATGCAATATTTATATCAAGATGATGGTTTATATTACTTTATGGATAACGAAACATATGAGCAAATACCTTTAAATGAAGAACAACTTGGAGATGCTTTAAAATATATTAAAGAAAACATGAATGTTACAGTTTTATCTTTTAAAGGAAAAGTATTTAATGTTGAACCACCAATGTTCGTAGAATTAGAAGTTACATATACAGAACCTGGATTTAGTGGAAATACTACTACAACTTCTGGAAAACCAGCTACTTTAGAAAATGGATTAGAAATATCAGTTCCATTATTTGTAAATATAGGTGATGTTATCAGAATAGATACAAGAACTGGTGAATATATGGAAAGAATCTAATTAAAAATAGTATATAAAAATATTATTATTATTATTATTATTTAAAGAAAATTAAAGGATTGACGGCTATGCCGTCTTTTTTTATTGTTAAATGTAAATGACATCCAGTAGTAGCACCGATTAGTAGGATTACCTTGTTTATCTTTATAAGGATTGTTAGGGATATCGTATATTATTTTAGGACCAACATTACCAATAATATTTCCTTTATCAATTTTATCTCCAATAGTTACTAAATAATTAGGAGATACATGGCAATAAGAAACTGTAATGTTTTTATTTTCCATTGTGATTGTACATCCACTAGAACCTTTAAAACCTGTATAAGTAACAGTACCACTAATTATTGAGTAAATATTAGTTCCGTTGTGGGGCAGAAATATCAATACCAGAATGATTTGAAGAACTTCCTACTGTTGGAGAAGTTCTTGGGCCAAAAGGAGATGTTATAGTATGAAATCCAGGCAATGGCCAAAAGAAGTTTTCAGTTGAAAAATAGAAATCAGTATTTACTATGTTTGTATTTAGTAAATCCAATTTTGAAGAAAAATTATTTGCATAATTGATGATATTATAAAAAATTATTAATATCATGAGAATTATAAAAAATATTGAAATGAAATTATTAATATAAATTCCTCCTTATAAAATTTAATAATTGTTTGTATGTAAAAAGTGTAATATAAATTAATTTTGAGCAAAATAAAAAAACTAGAAATTCAGTGAAATCTAGTTTTTTATATGGCAGGGGTAGAAGGATTCGAACCCTCACAGGCGGTTTTGGAGACCGATGTGCTACCATTAACACTATACCCCTAAATTAAATTACAATAAATATGATAACATATTAAAAAATATAATGCAAGTAATATTAGAAAAAATTGAAAGTATTTTTTAGCAGTAGTTTGTATTTACAAAAAAAGAAAAATCAAATAAAATGGTAATGAAATTTTTTAGAATATTTATATTAAAAACAAAAGAATGTATAAAGTAAGTTGGAGGATGAAAATAGATGACTCAAGAATTGACATTAAATATAGAACCTAAAATAATAATAGAAAAGATAGAAGATGAAATTACAGCAGGAGAGAAACTTACAGATGAAAAAATAGAAAATTCATTAAATTATGAATTACTTTCAAAAAAAGAAAAGGAAACAATAGATAAATTTTGCAGAGAAATTGATGTAACAGATTTAGAAAAAGTATTAGTATTTGGAGATTATTTTCAAAATAATTTTTTAGAACTTTCTAATAATGTATTAACAAATGTAAATACTCCAAATATTAGCAAAGTAGAAAATTTATTAATAGATTTAGTTAATGAAATAGAAAACGTTAATACTAATATTCCAGATAAAATGAATTTTAAAGGATTAAAATCAATATTTTTTAATGCTGAAAGGCAAACTGAAAAAATAATAACCAGATATAGTGAAGCCTATGTATATGTAGATGAAATTGAAAGAAAATTACAAACTCAAAAAATTAAAATACTAAAAGATATTACAATTTTTGATACAATGTATGAAAAAAGTTTAGAATATTTTAAAACAATATCATTATATATTATAGCTGGTGAAAAGAAAATTGAAGAGTTAAAAAGTGTTGATTTATCAGAGTTACCAAAAGTATCTGAAGAAATAACAGATAAAAATAATACTTATAAATCAGATGATATAATCAATAGATTTGAAAAACGAATATTTAATCTAAAAACATTAAGAACTATTTTAGTTCGAATTGCTATACAAATTAAATTAATTAAAAATAGTGATAGTGAATTAGTAAAAGAAATTCAAACTTCTTTAAAAAATAATATTCCGATTTGGAAAAAAGAAATAGTTATTACATTAGGATTAGATAATTCTCAAAATACTGTAAAAATACCAGAAAGTGTTATAGATACTACTGATGAAATCGTAAATCAAGAACCTATTGAAAATACAGAGAATTCTAAAAAAACAATAATTAATGTAGAAACTTTGAAACAAAGTAATAAAAATATAATCGAAATTGTAAATAATGTTCTTGACACATATGAAAATACAAGAACCAAAAGAACTACTGCTGAAAGAGAATTGCTTAATATTAAACAATTATTAAAAGATGAAATTAAAATGGAAAAGAATTAATATAATAAAAATAGCAATATTGTAGGAAAAATAAGCCCTAGGATTGCTAAAAATATAATAGTGATTCCACCAAATTTATTTTCTTCTTCTTCAATTTCAAATTTTCCATAATAATAAGATTTAAAAAAACTTAGTATCAAAATAAAAGTAAATAAAAATTTCATAAAATTAATTTCCTTTCTAAAATTGTAATATAAATTGTAATTTGTAGAGCTATTTTAATAAATTTATTAATATTATTTTTGCACTAATACAATATGAAAAATTCAAAAATGTGCTCGCTCAAGCTAAATTTCATACAAATTCTAAATTTATAAAATGCGCCTCTTTCACTTCTTGCCCATATATCAAAGGCAACGTGAACATCCCTCATTTCATAAATTAAGAATTTGTATATTC
>CASKJV010000017.1 GCA_949388605.1 uncultured Clostridia bacterium | reverse complement strand
AAATAATAAATAAAATAATAAATAAAATAATAAATAAAATAATAAATAAAATAATTAATCAACAAAATAAATCAACAAATAAAAACATACAAAAAATTAATAAACAATTTTCTATATAACATACAATAGTATACAGAAAAATTGTAAAACACTACCTAATAATATAAACAAATGGAATATTGAATGCACATATTTTTTCTTTTTCCCAAAACCATATAAAATAGCACCAATGGAATAAGCAATCCCACCCGCCACAAGTAAAATAAGACCAGGAATTCCTAATAATTTAGGCAATAAACTTACTGTAAAAATAATACACCAACCCATTCCCAAATAGCATATCATCGAAAATTTATTATACTTTTTTATATCAATTGAATTTAATACTATACCTAAAATAGCCATTCCCCATATTATTCCAAAAATTGTCCATCCAAGTATTGGATTATATTGGCGAAAAGTTACTAAACAAAATGGTGTATATGAACCTGCAATAAGTAAAAATATTGAACAATGATCTAATATTTGAAATACTTTTTTAGCTGTTTTTTTAGCACTAATTCCATGATAAATACTAGACATAGTATATAAAATAATTATTGTAACACCATAAATTGATGAACTCACAACAGCATATGCATTTCTATGAATAGCTGAAAAAATAATACATAAAACTAAAGCTGTAAGTCCAAATGCAGCCCCTATAATATGAGATACCATATTAAAGATTTCTTCTCCTTTTGTATATTCTGGTAATATCCTATCTTTTAATTTTGTTCTTTGCATTTATACCTCCTCACTAGATTAGTTATCTAGTCTTCAAAACTATGTTATCATTTTTTGTACTCTATGTCAATGATAATATATACTTTATAAAAATATATAACCTCTTAATATACTTTACCTTTAAATTTATTTAATATTCACTAATTAACAAATTTTTCTAATAAAATTAAATAATTCCATTCCAATTAATTTAATAACAAAATAGACACATTTAACACTCTAAAACAATTTAAATATATTTAAGTACTTATCTTTACACTTAATATTAGTAATACATATAATACTTATTTAGTTTAAATATTGATTAGCTCTAAGATTCATGATATAATGTTTACATAATTTTATAGAAAGGGTGATTATATGCATTTTTTTCTTATTCGGCATGGTGAGTCAATAGCCAATAATGGAAGTAACTATATTAAGCGAATTCCTGATCACTTAGTAACTTTAAGTGATACTGGAAAAGAGCAAGCTCGCGAAGCTGGTATTTGGCTTGCAAAGTACTGTAAAGGAAGGAATATTTGTCTAGACAATGCAAGAATATGGCGGAGTCCATATTGTAGAACACGTCAAACATCAGAAGAATTTAATGCTTCTCTTCATATTTCTGATATAAGAGAAGATATAACACTTGTTGAGCAACAATTTGGACTGTTTGACTCTGTTCCGAAAAAAGACTGGGGAAAACTTTTTCCTAAAGAATACGAAGAGTATCAGAGACAATGTCAAAATTATGGCAAATTCTATGCCAGACTTCCTCTGGGTGAAAGCCCATTTGATGTAGCAATTCGGGCTCATCAGTTTCTGGAGACAATACGTCGTGACTATGAAAAACACAGTATTGATACTTTAATTGTTTTTACTCATGGAACCACTTTAAGAACAATTCTTTTAAGATATTTTCATTATTCTCCTGAATGGTTTCATGAAGAAATAAATCCCCTAAATTGTTGGATTAGAGAAATTGAAGATCATAAAGACTATGGATACATTAATATGTAATTAGGAAATAGCCTTCACATTTTCTTGTGAAGGCTATTTTTGTTTTTTCATATTTTAGGGAAAGTCATCTACAAATACTTATGAGCATCCTTAAAAGATACTTATAGACAAATTACATTTTCCTATTTGGCTCTGCCCCACTTATGAAACTCTAGTCTTGTTCTTATATTGAATTTAAATAAAAATCTGTGTCAAACAGAATATATTTTAAATCTTTAATTGATTTTATTTTTGGTTTTTCTCTCAGATTATTTTTTTGGCTTTCTAAATATTTTATATAACTAACAAAAGTTACTATTTGAATTACAATTGTAATAATACATAAAACATTTACTATTTCTATTGAAACAATATTAAAATATTTTAAATATCCAGCAACTATTGTTATTGCTAAAAACCACATTTTTATTTTTCCAATTATTATTGATTTTGTTCTTTTTCTTCTTAGCATCTCAAAAGAATTTAATAATGCAATTAAAATTTCAGCTAATAGCACTACAGATAGTATCTGTATATGCTCTGTTAAAATAACAAGCAAAACTACACTTAATGTTTTATCTGCAATAGTATCCATTAGACTTCCATAAAAAGTTTGAACTCTAAATCTTCTAGCTAATAATCCATCAATTGTATCAGTTAAAAATAATATTATTAAATTTATTATAAATGCTCTATTAGATATTCTCATTTGTAAAATTGGTAATATTAATGTGTATATAAATCTCGAAGTTGTTATTAAATTAACAAAAATCTTCATAATTCCTTAATCCTCTATTATAATTTTAAATACTACTATATTTTATAAATTTTTAATTTCAAGCAAATTAATTATAAAACTATTTTATTATATTAATACTTGCAACATAGTCTAATATTTTTTCTGTTTCATTTCTAATTTCAGAAATATCATTTTCAAAAATATCTATTCTTATGTTAGTTTTTGACTTTTTTTCTAAAATAATTCTTAATAATTCAAAAGAATCAATTACATGATGTCTTAATTCATATCCATCATTTAAATTTTTATAATTAATAGATTCCACTATATTAAAAGATGCAGTAAAAGCATTTAATATATCATCTAATAATTCCTTAGTTATTTGTTCATTATTACTTTTATAATATGTGCTTATTTTATTTCTATATTCATCAAGAATATCTTCAAAATAGTCCATATTATTTTTATTTGTTAAATATATTCTAACAATATGAATATAAAAGGCTTTAATATATACATATGTTATTGTTTTATCAATACTTTGTTCTTGATTAAACTTTCCAATAACATTATAAATTGTATTTTCACTCATTTCGAAAATATTACTTGAAAAATTTGAAATAGTTACATTATTCATAAAAAACCTCAATTCATTAACTTTGTTATTATATTTTATATCAATTTATTATTTTTTTCAACAAAACTTTAGATTTAATGCAAGAAAACAGAAAATCTCAAACTGTTTAACACAGCTTGAGATTTCATGTTTTCTCTTATTTAAAAGCTTTTTCTTTTATGCATACTGCTTAATAAATTTTTCATATGCGTAATGCATTTTCCAAATATCTGACACCTGTTCGTACATTTCTTTAAAAGTTACCCAACGAACACCACTGTTCTCTTCTTCCTGGTGTACAATAGTCTCGTTTTCGTCTGCTTCAAATACATATGCCACATCTAAGTGTATATGTGACGAAACAAACTTTCCTCTTTTTCTGTGACCCGGAACTGCAATTACAGTCACCCCTCCAATTTCCTCGCTTATGGGGTAAAATCTGGTAATTCCACTCTCTTCATTTATTTCCAATTTAGCACGCTTTAATAAATCTGTCATTCCATCTGCATGTCCGCCAAGCCAAGCTAAAGAATGATCCACTAAATGATCACACATAAGCATTTTTGTATGGTTTTTGTTGAAAATGATACCAGATGCTGTAAAATGTCCGCCAGGGCAATCCCGTTCCAGCGATCTTTTCCCTAATACATCAATAAATTGTAGCATTAGAGCCCGGTCTTTTTCCTCCTGTTCAGAATAAGGACGATAATTAGCAATCATTTTTCTCAATTTTTCCATATAATAGTCTCCTTTTTGTTGTTTTTACTTTTCTGAATCATTGATTAATCGTTACGTATTACATCCTCCTCTTTAATAACAAATGAAATTTCCCATTTGTATATTATTTTTATAACATTTTTATTATACCATATTTATGTTAACTATGCAAGTCATTATTTAGACAATATTTCACAAATAATATTACTAAATTCTGTAGGATTTTCAATATTTAAACCTTCAATAAGTCTTGCTCCATTATAAAGAACTTTTGAATATTTTTTCAATTCTTCTTTATCAGAATTATATAAATTTTTTATTTTTTCTGCTATTGGGTGATTTGCATTAATTTCAAGTATTGTTTGAGCTTTTACATTTTGATTATTAGGCATAGCATTTAATGTTTTTTCCATTTCTACTGAAATTGCTCCTTCACTTGTTAAGCAAACTGGATGATTTTTTAATTTATGTGTAAATCTTACACCTTGTACATCTGAAATGGTATCTTTCATTAATGAAAACATTTCTTTATTTTCTTCATTTACTTTTTGTAATTCTTCTTTTTCTTCTTTAGAATCTAAGTCTAAATTATTTGCACAAACATTAGCAAATTGTTTTTGTTGATAGTTGAAAATAACTTGAATTACAAATTCATCAATGTCATCAGTTAAATAAAGTATTTCATAACCTTTGTCTTTTACCCCTTCTACTTGTGGTAACATATCAATTTTGTCTACACTTTCTCCTGATGCATAATAAATTTTATCTTGTCCTTCTTTCATTCTTCCAATATATTCTGATAAAGTTACTGGTTTCTTTTCTGTAGAAGAATAAAATAAAATTAAATCTTGAAGATTTTCTTTGTTCATTCCATAATTACTATAAATTCCAAATTTTAATTGATTTCCAAAGTTTTTAAAGAATTTTTCATATTCTTCTCTATTTAATTTTAACATATTTTCAAGTTCTGTTTTTATTTTCTTTTCAATGCTTTTGGCTATAATTTTTAATTGTCTATCATGTTGTAACATTTCTCGTGAAATATTTAATGATAAATCTTGACTATCAACTAATCCTTTTACAAAACTAAAATAATCTGGTAATAACTCTGCACATTTATCCATTATTAATACACCATTAGAATATAGTTGTAATCCTTTTTCAAAATCTTTTGTATAGTAGTCATATGGCATACGTGAAGGAATAAATAATAAAGCATTGTAACTTACATTACCTTCCATTGATGTATGAATTATTTTGGCTGGTTCTTCAAAATCTCCAAATTTATCTGTATAAAACGAATTATATTCTTCTTGTTTTATATCAGATTTATTTTTCTTCCAAATAGGAATCATACTATTTAAAGTTTCATTTTCAATATATGTTTCATATTCTGTTTTTTTCTCTTCAGAATCATTAGTAGATTCCTTAGGTTTTTGATGTTCAACTTCCATTTTTATTGGAACTCTAATATAGTCTGAATATTTTTTTACAATATTTTTAATTGTATAATTATCTAAAAATGTACTATAATTCTCCTCTTCCGTATCATCTTTTAAATATAATACTATTTTCGTTCCAACATCCTGTTTATCACATTCTTCTATTTCATACCCCTGTACGCCTTTTGATTTCCAACAATAAGCCTTCTCTACACCATAGGCTCTACTATAAACTTTAACTTCTTTACTTACCATAAATGCTGAATAAAATCCAACACCAAATTGTCCAATTATATCTATTTCTTCCTTTTTTTCATTTTCTTCTTTAAATGCTAAAGAACCACTTTTAGCAATAGTTCCTAAATTAGTTTCTAATTCCTTTTCTGTCATTCCTATTCCATTATCTATTATTGTTAACGTTCTTTTTTCTTTATCTACTTCTATTTCAATTTTAAAATCTTCTTTTGAAAGTTTTATATTACTATCTGTTAATGAATTATAATATAATTTATCTATTGCATCACTTGCATTTGATATTAACTCACGAAGAAAAATTTCCTTATTTGTATAAATAGAATTAATCATTAAATCTAATAATCTTTTTGATTCTGCTTTAAATTGTCTTGTTCCCATAATATCCATCCTCTCACTATTTTTTACTAAAAAAGAATTGTTTTTACTAATCATCAAAAAAGACCATATATACTATTTGTATTCCAAAAACTTTCTTTTGATAAATAATAATTTCAACAATTACTTTTTCTATACTAATTGGAATTATATACCTCATTTTTAGCAATGTCAATATATGAGTGCTAAAAAGTAACATATATATATGCTACTTTTTTAAAATAAATATCTCCTTAAATAATGCTAATTTTTCATTAATGTTTTCTACATCTTCTATAGGACTTTTCTCTTCATCTTTATTTATTTATTAATTTATTATTTGCAAAATGCAAACTAGCTATCAAGCAAGATTCTGCAATCGCTTTTACTGGTTCACAATAATCTAAGAATATTGCTAAAAAACTAATTAATTCTCTTCTTCCCCACTCATCATTTATATTATATCTTTCCTTTGTGGTTAATCCATGTATAAATTGATTTCTCATTTCTATAAATCCTTTTATGCAAATTTTCCATTCTTCCTTTATATAGAAACTCTCTTCAATTGATGATATTAAATTTCCTAAAGTTTTTTTACTCCAACCGTTTATAAAATCATTAATCGTATTATACTTTTTCTTTTGATTTTCAGATACTGCAAAAATAAATGAATTTGAGAAGAAATATTCTATTTCATGGCAATCTTTTGTAGCCATTCCCATCATTTCATATAAAATCTCTTCAATACCATTTTCAAACATTGAATAATTATTATAGTCAAAATTAATCTTACTATTTGAATTTTCTGCTAAATATCTCGCTCCTATAACATATGTATAACTTTCTCCATATTCATTATGTGCATATACTTTATCTAATAATAGCATCTGCTTTTTTTTATCTATTATACGCCATTTAGCACCTAATCTTTCTAATAACCAATTCTCTGCATAATATGCTCCTTGATGTATATTTGAAGTTTTTGCAAATTCCGGATTATGTTCTCTTTGCCATCTAATCCAAAGATAATTAGTTATTTTATCATATCTTTTAGGTACTTCCATTACTCTCTCTGCTCTTAACATACTCCATTCAAATCCATTAGTACAAAATTCTAGTCTTTTAGCAGATTGCGCATTTGGTGCAACAACAAAACAATCTTCGTATCCATCAGAAGTTACCCAATATAAATACCAATTATTATTCTTTTTCCTATTTCTCATTATATTTTAAATATTTATTTTCCTTTCATATCATTTTTATGCATTCTTTTTAAACTGTGAATTATATAAATCAGCATAAAATCCATTTTTTGATATTAATTCTTTATGATTACCTTGTTCGATAATATTTCCGTTATTTACAACTAAAATGATATCTGCATTTCTTATAGTTGATAATCTATGTGCTATAATAAATGAAGTTTTTCCTTCTGTTAATTTATCCATAGCTTTTTGAACTAATTCTTCTGTTCTTGTATCAACATTACTTGTTGCTTCATCTAATATTAAAAATGGTGTTGCTTCAATCATACCTCTAGCAATTGTAAGTAATTGTTTTTGCCCTGCAGATATACTATCTGTATCTGTTAATACAGTATCTAATCCTTGTGGTAAACTTCTAATAAAATGTTCTAAGCCTACTGTTTTACATGCATCCATTACTTGCTCATCTGTTACATTTTCCTTATTATAAACTACATTTTCTCTTATAGTTCCATTAAATAACCATGTATCTTGAAGTACCATTGTAAATAACTCATGAATGTTTTCTCTTGTTAAATCTTTTGTTGATATTCCATCAATTGTTATATTTCCTGAATTTATTTCATAAAACTTCATAAGTAAATTTACTAAAGTTGTTTTTCCTGCTCCTGTAGGACCAACTATTGCAACTTTTTGACCTGGTTTAGCAGTACATGAAAAATCTTTTATTATAATTTTATCTGTATCATAACCAAATTTTACATGATCAAATTTAATATTGCCTTTAACTTTGTTTTTATCTAGTACTACAGTTTTATTAGTTTCATCAATCATTTCATCTTCTTCTAAAAATTCAAACACTCTTTCACTACTAGCTGCTGCTGTTTGCAAATTTGTTAATCTTTGAGCCATTTGTTGTAATGGTGATGTAAAAAGCCTAATATATACCATAAATGCAACAATTACACCAAATGTAATAATATCTTGTTTTACTAAAACTGCTCCCATTACACAAACCGCAACATAACTAAAGTTTCCTATAAAGCTCATTATTGGTTGCATCAATCCAGATAAAAATTGACTTTTTCTACTACAATTAAATAATGCTTCATTATATTTATTAAAATCATTTATTGCTTTATTTTTTCCATTATATGCTTTTACAACATTATAACCAGAATAAATTTCTTCGATATGTCCATTTAAATTTCCTAGTTCCACTTGTCTTTGATTAAAATATTTTTGAGACTTTCCTAAAATTGCAAACATAAATACAAATCCTATAATTGATGTTAATATTGCTGTAAATGCCATTATCCAGTTTGTATAAAACATCATAAAAATAGCAGATATAAATAATGCTAAATTAGACACAAAAGAATCTAGACTTTGACTTATCGACATTCCAATTTGATCAACATCATTTGTTACTCTAGATAAAATATCTCCAAAAGAGTGCTTATCATAATATTTAAGTGGTAATTTATTTATTTTTTTAGATATATTTGTACGTAATGTTCTTGCTAGATTATTAGCTGTTGTCGCCATTATAAAGCTTGTTAAAAAGCTAAATATAGCACTTACTACATATAACACTAATAAAAATATAGTTATATTTATTACTTTTTCTAAATCTATTCCCTTCATTAATCCTTCTGTTATAACATCTGTTAATTCTGATAACTTATTTGGTCCAACTATAGAACATACTGAACTTGCAATAGATAAAATTATTGTTATTATATAAGCAGGTATTAGGGATTTTTTATATCCTAATAACTTTTTTATCGCTTTTTTAAAGTCTTTAGGTTTTTCATTAACTCTTCCTGGTCCAACATTTCTTTGTACATGCTTTTGATTATTATTCGCCATATATAATTCATCCTTTCATTTAGAAATAATCTATATTTTAAGATTCTAATTCTTCTTTACTTAATTGTGAATAAGCAATTTCTTGATAAACAGAGCAGTTTTTCATCAATTCTTTATGTGTTCCTATTCCAACACATTCTCCATCTTCCAAAACTAAAATTTTATCAGCATTCATTACAGTTCCAATTCTTTGTGCAACTATAATACTTGTTGTATCTTTTGTATATTCTTTTAAGTCTTTTCTTAATTTATAGTCTGTTTTATAATCTAATGCTGAAAAAGAATCATCAAAAATATAAATTTCTGGATTTCTTGCAATAGCACGAGCTATTGATAATCTTTGTTTTTGGCCACCAGATACATTAGTTCCACCTTGAGCAATATGTGCATTATATTTTCCTTCCATTTTCTCTACAAATTCTGTTCCTTGTGCTACTCTTATTGCTTCTTTTATTTCTTCTTCTGTTTTTAGTTTTTTTCCATTTTCTCCATAATCAACATTATTTCTTATAGTTTCATTAAATAGAACTGCTTTTTGTGGTACATATCCTATTTTATTGTGTAAGTTTTCTTGTACATATTCTTTTACATTAATACCATCTACTAATACTTCACCATCAGTAGTATCAAAAAATCTTGGAATTAAATTTATTAATGTTGTTTTTCCACTACCTGTTGATCCTATTATTGCAACAGTATCTCCTTTATTAGCTTTAAAAGATATATTTTTCAAAGTATAATCTTGTGAATCAGGATATTTAAACGAAACATTTTTAAATTCAATAGTTCCATTTTCTCCTTTTTTTCCTTCTTTTATTTTTCCATCTTTAATTGAAATATTTGAATTTAATACTTCCAATATTCTTTTTATTGATACAGTTGCTCTTGGCACCATCATAAATATCATTGCAACCATTAAAAATGACATTATAACTTGCATAGCATAAGATGAAAATACAACCATATCACTAAATATTCCTATCTTATTCATAAGTTCTGCTTCATTTATCATATATGCACCAGCAAAATAAATAGCTAATGTTAAGCCATTCATTATCATATACATAATTGGTGACATTATAGACATTGCTCTTTGATTAAATGTTTGCAATCTAGTTAATTCTTTATTTACATTTTCAAATTTATTTTCTTGATATCCCTCTCCATTAAATGCTCTAACAACTCTGATACCTGTTAAATTTTCTCTTGTAACATTATTTACATTATCTATCATTGTTTGAACTTTTTTAAAGTTAGGAAATACTAGTTTCATTAAAATTGCTATTGTTAATAATAATATTAAAACTGCTCCACCTGTAATTGCACTCCATGTAAAATTCTTGTCTAAAATTTTTAAAACTGCCCAAATTGCTGTAATAGGCGCTTTTACCATTAATTGTAGCCCCATTGCTATTAACATTTCTACTTGTGAAACATCATTTGTAGTTCTTGTAATTAAACTACTAACTGAGAATTGGTTCATTTCCTCCATACTAAATTCTTCAACTTGTGAAAATAGTTCTTCTCTTAGTTTAGCAGATATTGATGTTGCAATATATGAGGCAAAAAAACCAACTATGCAAGCTGATAATAAACTGCCTGTTGCACAGGCAAGCATATAACTACCTTGTAATAGTATATCTGATATTTCACTTCCTTCTGTTTGAACTAGTTTAGTTATTTCAGACATATAATCTGGCATCTTTAAGTCTAACCAAACTTGAACTATTATTAATATTAAACTAAGTATAATGTATATAATTTCTTTTTTTGTTATTTTCTTTAAAATTTTATTCATAACTTATTTCCTTTCTTCTATTATTAACGATTTTTCCAAAAATCCTTAGACTTCTATAATAAGAAAAACATGATTTTGTGCCTGCACACTCGTTATCTGTGCTCAATATTACTTAAGCGCTCCATATTTAAGAAGTTCTATCATCCTTATATGTTCTTCTTTTCCTTTTTCAAAAGAACCGTATTTAAAACATGAAATTACTGATTTTTTTATACTTAATATTAGCATATTTAATAAAACCTTCATTTCACTTTCATCTTTTATATTTAATTTATCCATATTTATTCTTTCAATAACTTCAGTTTTTTCGAATATTGGTATTATTTCTTCATCATCACCTTTTGGCTTTTTTATTTCTTGACAACAAAAAAACATATCATCTGATGGTTTTAAGTTCTCTAATCTTTTTTCATGAAATTTCACATTGCCTCTTGAAAAAATTTCTTTTATCATGAAATCAAAAAGATCTATATGGACTTGAAAAATATCTCCATCTGTTTTTTCTAAATCTTCAATTATAAAATTTTCAATCATTTCAAAATCTTTTTTTAAAATGAAATTTAATAAATCATATTTTGATTCAAAATATTGATAAAAACTACCTCTTGCAATTCCTGCATTTTCTACAATATTTTTTATTGATGCTTCTTCTGCAGATACTCTAGTATATTCTTTGATAGCTGCTTCTACAATTCTCTTTTTCTTTTCTTCTGGTAATTTGAAAAATGTTTCTGTTGGCATTTTTTCCCCTCCAAAATTATATACATATATTTTTAACGTAAAATGACACTGTGTCATCATTGTAAGTGACGCAGTGTCATTTGTCAATATATAAATATATTAAATCAATTTATTGACCTGAATTTTCACCTGGTGTTCCATCTGGTACAGTTGGATCTGGCTTCTCTTCTGGTTTTGGATCTGGTTTTTCTTCTGGTTTTGGATCTGGTTTTTCTTCTGGTTTTGGATCTGGTTTTTCTTCTGGCTTTTCCTCTGGTTTTGGATCTGGTTCTACTGGAGTTGTTGGTGGTGTCAAATTAGGATTTTTACCATTACATACACCACATATTCCATTTTCTCCATATACATGCTTTCCTGTAGCTAATAATACATCTAGTTTTTTATCTCCACAAGAACATTGTTTTTCTACTTTTCCATTTGTTCCACATGTAGGATTAGTTCTAGAAAGTTCTTTTGTATATTGATGAACATGTTCTGTTTGTTGATTACTTGGAATTGTTCTTTTTTCTGTAGTTCCGCAAACAGTACATTTTCTATATTCTTCTCCATCACTTGTTGCTGTTGGTTTTGTAATAGTTATCCAAGATCCCAAAGTATGACCTTTAGCAGGTTTTGTTGATTTTTTGGTTTTTCCACAAACTTTACATACTTCAATAATCTCACCTGCTGATGTACATGTAGATTTATCAACATCAACAATATATTCATGTGTATGAGGTGTATCTGCATTATCATTAGAAACTTCATTATCATCTGTTTTGTTTGAATTTGAACTAGCTGTAGATTTATTTATTGGCTTAGTATAATACTTTTTGTTTTCTGCTTCACTCATTTCTAAACTTAGAATTAACTCATCCATTAATTTTCTTGTTTGTGTAGAACTTGCTTTGTAAAAAGATAATTTATTTAACATTTGTGAAGCTCCTGGTAATTGCTCCATTCTAATACTTGATGTATCAAATTTTAATGCATATGGTATATACCCAATCATTTGTGTTAAATTCATATCTGTTTCAAGATTATCAAATACAGCTGATGCAATTTGTTTTAAATTACTAACACTTTGCCAAGATATTAATTGAGTTGCAACTGCTTTTATAAACTCTCTTTGTGTTCTCATTCTTCCATAATCATTATCTCCATAGCTAGGAGGATATGAAGTTCCATTATTATTATGTCTAAATCTTAACAATTGTTCTGCTTTATCACCATCTATTTTTTGCAATCCTTTTTCTAAATGAATATGCAAATCTTGTGTTGGATCATCATAATTCATATCTATTGGAACATCAAATTCAACTTCCCCTATAGCATTTACAATAGCTGGTAAGGCTGTATTCTTTACAACAACATAATGGTTTATATTTACTCCTGTAAGTTTTTCGACTGCATCTATAGTCTTTTGTACATCTTTTTGATATAAAGCATTTATTTTATCAAATCCCCCTGCTGTTTCTTCATTTTTTCCTATAAAAGTATCTCTAGGTATAGAAAGCATAAACGCTTTTTGTGTATCTGGATTATATCCAGCCAAAATTATTGTATCTGTAAGCTTAGATGAAATGTCTTCACTTATTCCTAAAACTAATACAAATATAGGATCCTTATCTCCTAATACATCTGTGGCTACATTTAAAACAGCTTCTGTAATATTTCCATTTGCTTTATATATATATACTCCAAAAACGATACCTATAAATGTTATTATTACTGCTATTATTATTCCTACTATTAATAATTTTTGTTTTTTACTTAATTTTTTCTTTTCATTCTTTTTTCTGTTGTTATTACCTATTCTTGCTTTTTTTCTTTCAGTCTTGTGTAGATTTTTATTATTTATTTCTATAACAATTTCTTCTTTTTTATCCATATTACTTTCTTTCAAATTACTTTACCTCTGTATACAAAATTTAATCTAGAATATTATCTAATTCTTTCTTTATTTCTTCTTTATCTAAGTTTTGTCCAATAAATACAAGTTTAATAATTCTGTCCCCAACTTCATCGTCCCAGTTTTTTAATAATTCTGGATTATCTTTTAACATTTGATTTTTTTCATTTTCTGGAGCTGAAGCAACCCAAAGACCAACTTCACCCATTTGAAATTGATTTCCTGCTTGTTCAAAAACATAAGACATATCTTGTTCATCTGAAAACCAAAGTATTCCTTTACATCTTATAATATTTTTTCTCCATTTCATATTAACATATTCTTCAAATCTATCCCTATTGAATGGTTTTCTTCTAGTATATACAAAAGTTCCTATTCCATATTCTTCAACTTCGCCTTCTCCATGATGGTGGTGATGATGGTGATGGTGCCCATGTTCTTCATCGTGTTCATGATGGTGGTGATGGTGTCCATGTTCTTCATGTTCATGATGGTGATGATCACAATTTTCATCATGATGTTCTTCATTATGATGATGTTCTTCTTCCTCTTCTTCATTATCATCTCGTTCTAACTCTTGAACCCATGCTGGTGATGATGCTGCTTTTTCAAAATCAAAATTATTTGTATCTATAATTTCTTTAACATCTACTTTAGCATAATTTGTTTCAATAATTTTAGCTACTGGTTGAAGTGCTTTTATAACTGCTTTAACTTTATTTAATTGCTCTTTTGATATAGCATCAACCTTATTTAAAATTATTGTATTACAAAATTCTATTTGTTGAATTAATAAATTTTCAATATCCTCATCATCAATATTTTCTTGAACTAAATTTTCACCAGATTCAAATTCATAAACAAGTCTTGCTGCATCTACAACAGTTACAACATTATCTAATCTGCAGATTTTTGGCAGACCATATTGCTCTGTTTGTTCTGAAAGTACTGTAATTGTTTGAGCTATAGGCATTGGTTCACAAACACCACTTGCTTCAATTAATATATAATCAAACTTTCCTGTTTTAATAATATCTACTATTTGTTGCATTAAATCAACCTTTAAAGTACAGCAAATACATCCATTACTTAGCGGAACAAGATTAGCATCTTCCTCGTTTACAATTCCTCCTTTTTGAATTAATTCTGCATCTATATTTACTTCTCCTATATCATTTACAATAACAGCAACTTTATAACCTTCTTGATTATTTAAAACATGGTTAATTAAAGTTGTTTTACCAGCTCCTAAATATCCTGTCAACACTGTAATTGGCACTATTTTATTCATTTTTTCCTCCCCTATGTTTTTTAATATTATATTGTTTTTGCATAATTTACATTTCTAATAAATTTATATTGCTATTATACACTTTAATTCTTATCTATTCAAGAAATATTTAGCATAAATTTGATATTTTATGTTTATACTTATATTTCATAGTTATTATTTTTTAAGAATAATAAAGTTGCTTTTTACATTCTTAAAAATTTAAAATATTAGAAAAGACTAGAGGGAAACAAAATAATTTCCATCCAGTCTTTAAACTTATAATTGAAATATATTAGCTTTAAGCATCATTTTTGATATTTTACTTTTTTCATTTAAAGGAATTTTCCATCTACTTGCTAAAATAGATTTTCCTTTCTTAAATTCTTTTTCTGGTTCTCCTATTGATTTACAAAGTTGTTTTTGTAAATCTGGTTTATTTGTATAAATGGAAATAACATTTTCCTCATATAAGACATTAATAGTTGTTTCCATTTCTATTCTATTTGGTTCTTTATATCTTTTTTCCAATAAAATCACACCTTATTTATTATTTTTCATTCCTTCTTTCTTCATTTGTACTTTTCATATTTTTTATAATCAATTATATTTTCATCAAAATAATCTTTAATTTGTTTTTCTCCAGTAATTAGTTTTTCTTTTTTTAATTTGGTTAAATCCTTTTTTATATGAAATTCTAATTTTGATGCTAACATTTTATTATCTGTTTTCCAAACAAATTCTACTTTTTGTGCTTTATGTGAATGAGTATATTTTGCACATTGTTTATTTCTTGTAAAGTGTTCTTTCATTCTTTTTTCTAAATTGTTTGTAATTCCTGTATATAAACTATTATCTTCACATCTTAATATATATACAAAGTACATCTTTCTTCCTTTATTTTAAATATTCATTTGCAATATTTCTTATTTCTTCAATTTGCTTTTTAGTATTCTCATTTTTGAAATTAAATCTGTTTATTATATCATTTATATAATTTTCTTTTAATATTACTCGTTTTGAATAATCAAAATTCAAATCAAATATAAAAGATATCATACAAATCATTCCATCTAGTACTGTTGGTTCTTTTTTCCTTAGTATTTGCTTTCTTTGTAAAAATTGTTCATAATATTCTTGAGCAATTGGATAATTTTCTATTTGATTGACTTCTTCAGCAGTATTATAAAACATGTGAACTCCTTCATACATTATATCCAATTTATCAGCATCTCTTACTATTTTTGAGTGTAATAAAGTTCTTTCATCTAGTCCATCTTGTATTTTAAATTTATTATGATTTTTTATAGCTATTTTAATAATATCATCAAATTGATTATCTTCTATATATTTTCTTATATATTCATTTTTTTCCAAAATTGTTACTGCTAAGTCTCCATGATCCACACTTTTACTATCTGAAAATGTGCCATATATTCTTCTTTGTTCAAATCTCGCTAAATCATGTAATAATCCAATTAGACTTGCAAGTTCAATATCTTCTTTATTTAAATTTAAATTTTCAGCAATTTTTTTGCTTAATTCCATAACTCTAAAAGTATGATCTATTTTTCTAGAAATATGAATATTATTAGAGTCATAATTGCTAGTATAACTTATAAATTCCTTTTTGGCTCTCTCTAAATCTATCATTTTGCCTCCTGATATTAAAATTTAGCTATTTTATCTATACTTGTATTTCTTTTTGCATGATTTTTCTTTAAATCTACACCTTCTAATTGTAAGCCAACACTAATACTATTAATTTGTGTATTTTCAAAACCAATATCTGATAATTCCATTCTTGAAAATTTGCATAAATCAAATACAGAATTTATATTATTTTCTTTTAGCTTAGTTACTATACCAGTTCCTATTTTTAAAGATGATACATCATTTTCCAATATTTTTTTCATGTTAATAACTCCTTTTATTATAATTAATTTTTAATTATTTATTATAAATCTTAATTTAATTTTTATATTTTATACTAATGTATTTTACCTTTCCATGGCTTGAATTATATCACAAAACTTGTACTTTGAAAAGAAAATTTAATTTATTTTGTCTATTATAATTGCTAATTCTCATAATTTATTATATTATTTACAAAAAAAGACAACATTACTACATTTCTAAATTATAAATAATTTGAGCAAATCATAAATTGATAAATTTTTACAACATTTTTTACTTATATTTTTCAGATTTGTTCATATTCTAATACAAATAATTTAAGTAGTTTGTTTTTTTCTATACAAGAATATTATAAATAGTTAGGATAAAATATGAAATTAGAATATAAAGTTACTAATAATAAATATTTTAATATAAAAGAAGTTCTTAAATCTCATTTTACAATTTCTGATAGATTATTAACCAAGCTCAAAAAGAATCACAAAATTTTTTTAAATGGAAAATGCGAATATGTAACAAAAAAATTGAATATAAATGACTTAATTGAAATTAATTTAGATTTTAATGAAATTTCTGAAAACATAATTCCTGTAGAAATTATATTAAACATTATATATGAAGATAATGCTTTAATAATTATTAATAAACCTGCAGGAATACCTGTTCATCCATCAATTTCTCATTTCGAAAATAGCCTTTCTAATGGGTTAGCTTTTTACTATAAAAAAAATAATATAAAAACCAAAATAAGACCTGTAAATAGATTAGATAAAGATACTTCTGGAATAGTTATTTTTGCCAAAAATGAATATGTTCAAGAATGCTTAATTAGGCAAATGAAATCCAAAAATTTTAATAAAGAATATTTGGCCATTTTAGAAGGACATTTACCATCAATTTCTGGAACTATAAATGCACCTATAAGTAGAAAATCTGGTTCAATTATTGAAAGAGAAATTAATTCAGATGGTAATATTTCTATAACTCATTTTACATTAATTAAAAATTTTTCTGTTAATAACCAAAAATTATCTTTAGTAAATTTTAAATTAGAAACTGGGAGAACTCATCAAATTAGAGTTCATTCACAATATATAGGTCATTCGATTATAGGAGACTCTCTGTATGGTAATTCTTCAAAATTAATTTCAAGACAAGCCTTACATGCATATAAAATTTCTTTTACACATCCAATAACTCAAAAAAAGCTTTGCTTCGAAATCTCATTGCCTATAGATATGAAAAATATACTACTAGAACAATAATGTAAAATATATAAATTACCAAATACTTTCTATATAATTTTTCTGAATTTCATATTATAAAACAAAAAAACTAGAATATTTTATAAAATATTCTAGTTTTATATTTCTTCTAAGCAGTTTCCTGTGTTGTTGGCTTTACTTTTTTCTTCTGTTTTGGTTCTTCACGCTTTTTATTTTCATCAATAATTAACTCAGGTTCAGTTTTATTTAAAACAGTATCCTTAGTTATAATACATTTGGCTATTTTTTCATTAGATGGTATATCATACATTATATCTCTCATAATTTCTTCAATTATAGATCTAAGACCTCTAGCACCTGTGTTTCTTTCAAGTGCTTTATCAACAATTGCTTCTAATGCGTCTTGTCTAAACTCAAGTTCAACACCATCTAACTCTACTAATTTTTTATATTGTTTTACTAAAGCATTTTTTGGTTTTGTAACAATATCTATTAATGCCTCTTTAGTTAAACCTTCTAAAGTTGCTACAATTGGTAATCTTCCAACAAATTCTGGTATTAAACCAAATTTAAGTAAATCTTGAGGTAATAATTGTTTAAATGTTTCTGTTTTATTAGTCTCTTTTTTACTTTGGATTTCAGCACCAAATCCCATTGATTTTTTACCTGTTCTATCATTAATAATATTTTCTAATCCTTCAAATGCTCCACCACATATAAATAATATATTTGATGTATTAATCTGAATAAATTCTTGATGAGGATGCTTTCTACCACCTTGTGGTGGAACTGAAGCCACAGTTCCTTCAACAATTTTTAATAAAGCTTGTTGAACACCTTCTCCACTAACATCTCTAGTAATAGATGGGTTTTCTGATTTTCTAGTTATTTTATCTATTTCATCTATATAAATAATTCCTTTTTGCGCTTTTTCAACATCAAAATCAGCTGCTTGAATTAATTTTAAAAGAATATTTTCAACGTCTTCTCCAACATATCCAGCTTCTGTTAATGTAGTTGCGTCAGCAATAGCAAATGGAACATCTAATATCTTAGCTAATGTTTGAGCAAGTAATGTTTTTCCACATCCTGTAGGTCCTAATAATAAAATATTACTTTTTTGTATTTCAATATCGTCTAATGCGTCTATATTATTTATTCTTTTATAATGATTGTAAACAGCTACTGACAATGTTTTTTTTGCTTCTTCTTGCCCTATTACATAATCGTCTAAAGTTTTCTTTATTTCTGCTGGTGTTAACATATCTACTTGTTGCTCTATAACTTCTTCTGTTTCAAATATTTCTTCATCTATAATGTCTTGGCAAAGGGCAATACATTCATCACAAATATATACTCCTGGACCAGCTATTATCTTTTTTACTACTTCTTGTGGTTTTCCACAAAAAGAACATTTTACAATTCTACTATCTTGATTTTTGTTATTAGCCATTCGAGTTTCCTTTCAAAAAATATTATAATTAATATATATTAGAAATTATTAATTTCTTTTATCTAATATTCCATCAATTAAACCATATTCTAAAGCTTGTTGGGCTGTCATATAATTATCTCTTTCTGTATCTTTCTCAATTGTTTCTAAATTTTGACCTGTTCTATCACTTAATAATTTATTTAATTTTTCTCTAGTTCTAACCATATGATCTGCATGAATTTTTATTTCAGTAGTTTGACCTGAAAGTCCTCCACCAGCAATTAATGGTTGATGTATTAATATTTCAGCATTAGGAGTAGCATATCTTTTTCCTTTTGCTCCAGAAGCAAGAAGAACAGCTCCCATACTAGCTGCCATACCAACACAAATTGTTGATACTGGGCATTTAATATAATTTATAGTATCTACTATTGCCATTCCGTCTGTAATAGATCCTCCTGGACTATTAATATATAAATTAATTTCTTTATCTGGATCTTCTGACTCTAAAAATAAAAGTTGTGCAACAACTAAACTTGCAGATGTAGCATTTACATCCTCAGCTAAAAATATAATTCTATCTTTTAACAATCTTGAAAAAATATCATAAGATCTTTCTCCTCTACTTGTTTGTTCAATTACATAAGGTACTAAACTATTTTCAATCATTTCATTCTTCCTTTCTATTGTATGATTTTATAATACTTAAATAACTATATACTAAAAGCAAATATTTTTCAATATATTTATTTTAAAAAAACAATAATTTAACTTCCAAAAATCGACTCAAAGAACCAAATTTATAAAATTTAAGAGCATGTAAGTTATAAAGCTACCTACACGCTCTTTATTATATATGTTATTTATCAATTCTTTCATATTTTATGTACATTAATATTCCAAGTATAGTAATCATAAATATAGTTACAATTAAAAATGTCTTTCCTGCATTTGGTAAATTTTTGTTAGCTATTGTGGTATCTTCAACAGAAGAATTCTTATAGCTTAGTGTATTATTTTTATTATTTTCTGATATTATATTTTCTGTTTTATTTGAATTATTGTTGTTATTGTTATTATTATTATTACTATTTGATTGTTTTACATCATCTATATATTTTTCTGCTTCTAAATCATATTTAAGAAGTACTGGTGCAGTTACTAATATTTTTTCATTTGTATTCTTTTTAGCAACTTCTTTTATATATAAATATAGATTTTTAGAGTTTGATACTTCTGAAAAATTAGTTATATCTTTAGTATTTATAGAAAATTCAATTTTATCTTGTGCAGTTTGGTTTTCTGTAATTTTTACCCAATCTTTTATATTACTAGCATTTTGTGTAGATGATAAATAGTAATAATATTCTATACTGTCATTTTTATTACTTCTAGTAATATTATTTAATTGTACATCCATAACAATATATTGTTGTTTAGAAGCATTTGTATAATAATATGCTTTTACTTTAGTGACATTAGAATTCATATTTGTAAATATGGAATTTTCAGCTTCTTCTACTATGTTTTCTACAATATTAACATCAAAAGTAGTAGTTTTATCTAAATATTTAACTGTTATTGTATTTTTACCTAATATTTTATTATTAAAACCTTCTACTATTAATAATTCAGAATTCATAGAAATTTCCTCAGAAGAATTATCTGTATATAATACTTTTATAATTCCACCTGTTAAATCTAAATTATCTTTATTTTGAATATATTGAGTTTTTACAGGCATTTTGCTTACAGAAATTGATTGAAGTTTTTTTTCAGTTGATGGTATTTCATCTTCAATTTTAGATACTGTAAAAGCTTTTATTGTTGTATCTGAATTAGGATAATTTGAATTTGTTGAATTTAATTCTCCAAAATCTAACCATTCATTTCTTTCAAATGAATCTCCTACAGTCCAAAAACATTTTTCTTTTTCTACTTTTACATTACCAAAATAAGAATTGTTAATTACTTGCTCAACTCCAACGCCAATCTCATTATTTCTTGTTCCTGTAATTTCCACAAGAACTGTAAATTTGTCTCCTGTTATTTTTACTGGTTTTAAAAACTCTAATGTATGATATCCTGCTTCAAAAGTTTCAGATGTACCATCTTTTAATTCAACTAATTTAAAATCATTTTTGGCTTTTCCACTTCCGTTTGGATTAACATATACTCTGCAAGTATATGTTTCTGGCGCATATAATGAAACTTGATTTAAATATTCATCTCCACTTAATTGTTTTTCAAAAACATTGGCAACATATATTTTTGATGTAACAAATGGAAGAACACTATTTATTCCATAATAATCATATTGATAAATGTTTTCATAATTAATGTTATCATCTGCTTTTATTATTCCAGATAATAAAGTATATATTGTTACATCTTGATATGAAACATACATATAGCCATTATCACCAATTTTCATACAGGCTATATTATTTTGTATTTCATATCCAGCATCTTCATAAACTTTTAATGCAAATTGATCTAATATTTCTTCAGAAGAATTCCAACCTTTTTCTTTACATTCATCTGGATTTGCTTTAAAAATTGATTCTTTCATTTCCTGTAATGTGTACTCTTTTTTTGTTCCCCAAGAATTTTTTATTATCCAAGCTCCATTTTGAGTAGGTCTATGTTTTTCATTAAAGTTGTTAATACTATAATTATCATCCCATCCAATTATTGTAACTGCATGGTTTACTGGACACTTACTAACATTATCACAATATATAGCACCTGTATCATTATTATAGTAATCTGATACTAATTGTGCTCCATGGATTCCAGCATTAATACCACCATAATTTTTAATATGTAATTTCATTTCGTTTCTTAAATCTTCAGTGTCTTCTGTTCCTTTATACAAAGGATAATCTATTGTATCATATACTTGAGTTTTAATTTCTTTATTCTCTATTTCACTAATATCTATTTTATCTTCATTATTTTCAAATGGCATATCTTTTTCTGAAATTGCACCTGTTCCATTAACTAAGTACGCTGTTGATAAGTAGTAATTTCCACCTTCTCCAACTTCTCTTTCATATCCATTTTGATTTACTTTATTATCTAAAAAAGTTCTACTAGTTGCATATTCCATATGTCTTTCTGAAAAATCGTAAACTTTTGATGTATTTTCATTATTCTTATAATCTCTCATTGCTAAATTTGATTCTAAAGATGCAAGTTCTGCAAATGCCCAACATGTATTGGTGTTTCCTTGATCTTTTATAGTAATATTGTTAGGTATATAATCTTTTAAATTATATCTTGTTTCAGCTTGAGCAGATATTTTTTGAAGAATATTTATTGGATTTGTAAATACAGCCTTTGTTTTTGGAATTACAAAGGTACTTGGTTGAATAACTTTTTCTTTTTCTTCTTCAGAAAGTTTTTGCCATTCTTGAAATTCTTCACTAAATTCCACTGTATCAGACAAATAATTAGTAAGTTCTTGTGCAAATACAGCACTTCTCATACATAAAATGGAAATGCAAAATAAAATTATTATTTTAAATTTTTTCTTTAATTTTCCCATAATCACAATAATCCTTTTTATAATTTCAATTTTATTTTATTATATATTTTCCACTATAAAATGTACATTTCGTTTCTGTGTTTTTAATATAACATTTTTATTACATGCATATAGACAAAAAAACACATAAATTTATATATTACTTTAATAAATTTATGTGCCTTGTCTTTGCTTATGTGCCACTTTTCTTCCAATAGGTTTCTATAATAGAAAAAAACCTTAAACTGTTTAGTTTAAGGTTTTTGATTTATAATTTATAATTTATTTTTTAGTTGTTTTAGTTGTTGTTTTTTTAGTTGTTTTCTTTTCTTTTTTTACGTCTTCAGAATCTTCTTTCTTTTCTTCAGATTTTTTAGTTGTTTTTTTAGCTGTTGTCTTTTTTGCTGTTTTTTCTTCTTTTTCCTCTTTTGGTTCAACAACTTTTATTTTAGCATTATCTACTATTAAAGCTATACCTTTTTCTGATTTAATATTAGCTTTTACACTATTTACTAATTCTTCATTTTCTTTTAATTCTTCTTCTTTTCTTCCATAGCTTTTTGCTAATTCTTTAATTTTTTCTTCTACTTCTGCGTCTGTAGCTTCTATTTTTGCATCATTGTAAACAGCTTCTAAAACTAATCTCATTTTTATAGAATCTTTAGCTGGTTCTACACTTTCTTTTCTAAAATCAGCAACTGTTTTTCCAAGCATTTGTAAATATTGTTCAAAACTAATTCCTTGATATGATAATCTTCTATTCATATCTTCTTGCATATTGTCTAATTCAAGTTCAACCATTCCGTTTGGAATTTCAACTTCTGAAACTTCTGCAACTGCTCTAACAGCTTTTTCTTCTAATTCAGCTTTAGATTTTTCTTCGTTTTGTTTTTCTTTTTTAGATTTGATGTCTGCTTTTAGTTCATCTAAAGTATCAAATTCGCTAACATCTTTTACAAATTCATCATCTATTTTAGGTAATTCCTTTGTTTTAATTTCATGTAAAACAACTTTAAATACAGCATCTTTTCCTGCTAAGTCTTTAGAGAAATATTCTTCTGGGAATTTAACATTTATATCTCTAGTTTCTTCTGCTTTCATTCCAATAACTTGATCTTCAAATCCAGGAATAAATGTGTTACTTCCTAATTTTAATTCATAATTTTCAGCTTTTCCACCTTCAAATTCAACTCCATCAACTGTTCCTGTATAATCTATAACAGCTGTATCTCCGTTTTCTGCAGGTCTATCTGTTACAGTAATCATTCTGCTGTTACGATCTGCCATTGTATTTAATTCTTCTTCAACATCTTTATCTGTAACTTTTATTTCTGTTTTTTCTAAAGATATTCCTTTATATTTTCCTAATTTAACTTCTGGTTTTGTACTAACTACTGCTGTAAATATTAAATCTTTTCCTTTTTCCATTTGGATTACATCTATTTCAGGTCTGCTTGCTACTTCAATTTTTTCTGATTTTATAGCTTCATCATATGCAACTGATGCAACATCTTGGAATGCATCTTCATAGAAAATGCTTGCTCCATAATATCTTTCAACTATGTTCATTGGAGCTTTTCCTTTTCTAAAACCTGGTATATTAAAATATTTAGCATTTTTATTAAATACTTTTTTTATTCCTTCGTCAAAAACTTTTGCTTCTACTGTGATTTCTAATTTTACTTCGTTTTTATTTTCAGTATTTTCAACTTTTACACTCATTTTATTTCCTCCATTTTCTCTCTATTTCTCATAAATAGCTTTTATATTATATCACAGAAAAAATAAAAATCAAGAGTTTTACCATAATTTTCTTATTACCCTAAGATTAGCGCTTACGTTTTATGTAGATTAGCATTTTTTGTTGTACAAAATCGTGTGCAAAATTAGCGAAGCTTTTATTTGGTAGGAAGTGCATAGCACTTTCCTACTAAATAATAAGATTCAAAAAAAGGCTGTCATAAACTATGACAGCCTTTTTTTGAATTTAAGAACTTTCCCTTATATTTCGTTATTCTCCTAAACAAATACCTAAGTTTTTTGCAATTTTTATTAAATCATCATCCATTTTTATTTTTCTTATATTACTTTCTTTTGTATTACCTGAAGCTGCGCCTACTACTTTATTATTTCCTACAACATCTTCTAAAGTAACATATCCCATTTCACCTTTTTTATAAGTAACTAAAACATTAAATATTCCTTCCATTGCAAGTTCCATTGCTTTAGTTCCATATTTTGTTGAAAGAATTCTATCAAAAGCAGATGGTGTTCCACCTCTTTGTACATAACCTAAAGTTGTATTTCTAGACCCTATACCTGTTAGTTCTTCAAGCTCATTTGCTAATTTTTCTCCAACTCCACCTAATCTAATATTATCTAATCCAGCACCATCATTTAATGTTTTTCTTACAGTTAATGTTCCATCCTTTGGAATAGCTCCCTCTGATGTAACAACTATTGTAAAGTCTTTTCCTTGAGATTTTCTTTCATTTATTTTATCTATAACTTTATTAATATCGTAAGGTATTTCTGGAATTAAAGCAACATCTGCTCCACCTGCTATAGCTGATTCTAAAGCAAGCCATCCTGCATATCTTCCCATTACTTCTAATACCATAATTCTATGATGCGCTTCTGCTGTAGTGTGAAGTCTATCTAAAGCTTCTGTAGCTACAGAAACAGCTGTATTGTAGCCAAAAGTCATATCAGTATGTGCTACATCATTATCTATTGTTTTTGGAACTCCTATACAATTAACTCCTTTTAATGAAAAATCTCTACTAGATTTTTGTGTTCCATCTCCACCTAAAGTGAATATACAATCAAATCCATCATCTTTAATATTTTGAACACAAACATCTGATAAGTCTTTGTATTCAACGCTTCCATCATCATTTACAACTTTATAATTAAATACATTAGTAGCATTTGATGTACCTATTATTGTTCCACCTTTTGTTAATAATCCAGAAGCATTTCCTTGTGAATCTAATTTCACATAATTATTATTTAATAGTCCTTTATATCCTTCAATAAATCCATAACATTCAACTCCATAAGTATTAGCAGTTTTTACTATAGCTCTAATTACAGCATTTAAACCTGGTGCATCACCACCATTAGTTAATATTGCAACTTTTTTCACTTTTGATTCCATTTTTTCCCTCCTGATTAACTTAGAATTTATTTTTTACAATTATTTCATATTATATACGCTTTTTTTTTATAATACAAGCACTTTTTTACAAATTTATTAATGTTACAAACTACTTCTTATAATCCGCAATTTAAATATTGTTTTTAAAGGTTTTACATAGTAATTGAAAATTATAATATCAACTTTTTAATATACTTTTATTATGATTATTTCCATTTTTAGTTATAATATTATATTTTCGGAATATTATCTATTAAGTCAAATTTTGTTAAACAAAATTATGTACAAAATTTGCTATAGATATTTATGTAATGAGAATAAATAAATTTTCTTATTATAATTTTATGATATTAAACTATTCTGCAAAACTGGTTAGCAAAACTTTTAATGCATTATTATATACCAATTTTGCAAAATATTTATTTTCTTGGAGGAAGCTATGAAACTAAAAATTATAAGTATATTCATTATTTGTTTTATCTTATTAAGTACCTATTCATATGGAATATATTCAGTTATTCCAATTTGGGAGGATATGTCAGACACCACTGAAGTTAATGCAGACACTGCAGATAACTTTTTAAATATAGAATCAGAAAGTGCAATTTTAATTGAGCAAACTACTCGGAAAAGTTTTATATGAAAAGAATTCTCATGAACAGCTTAGGCCAGCTAGCGTTACAAAAGTTATGACAATTCTTTTAATTATGGAGGCATTAGACAGAGGTGATATTACTTTAGAAACTCCAATTCCTTGTAGTGAAAAAGCTTCATCAATGGGTGGTTCACAGATTTGGTTAGATACTACTGAAACTCTAACTGTACATGAAATGTTAAAAGCAATCTGCGTCGTAAGCGCAAATGATTGTACAATGGCTCTTTCAGAATACCTTGCAGGAAGCGAAGAATTATTTGTTCAGAAAATGAATGAGCGTGCAAAAGAGCTTGGAATGAATGACACTGTATTTAAAAATTGTCATGGTATTGATGAAGATGGCCATGTAAGTTCAAGTTACGATATTAGTTTAATGTCTAGAGAACTTTTGCAAAATCATCCTATGATTACTGATTATACGACTATTTGGATGGATTCGCTACGTGATGGTAAATCAGAACTTGTAAACACTAACAAATTAATTCGTACTTATGATGGTGCAACAGGATTAAAAACTGGTTCTACTAGCTTAGCATTATATAACTTATCTGCAAGTGCTACTAGAAGTGATTTATCTTTAATTGCTGTAATAATGAGAGCTCCTACTACTAAACTTCGTTTTTCTGAAGCTAAATTATTATTAGATTATGGTTTTAGCACCTATAGTTTTAATAAAATTGCTAATAAAAATTCAGTTGTTCAAAATGTAGAAGTTAGTAAAGGAACTCAAAAAAATTTAAATCTTGTGTTTGAAAACGACAGTGGTGTAATTTTAGAAAAAACAAATTCATCAGAAATAAATCAAGAAATTGAATTAAATCCTTCTATTGAAGCGCCTATAGAGAAAAATCAAGTTCTTGGAAAAATGAATTTTTATTTAGATAATGAATTGGTTTCGTCTGTTAATTTAATAGCTGAAAATGATGTTCCAAAAATTACTACTATAAATTTGCTTAAACAAATAACAAAATCTTGGTTTACTATTTTAAGAAATTAACATACTTAGAATACATTTCATACACTTAAGAAATCCTCTATATAAATGTTCGTGTGCCAATTTATTTAATAAAGTTGTAGCAGGTGAAGCCTATGGGCTCTACCTGCTCTATTTGTATATATTTTTTATGTATTTGTAATATAATCTTAAAAAAATAAAGATTTCTCTTGCATTATTAAAAAAAACGTATTAATATATACATTACAAAACTTCAGAAAGGAATGATGATTTATGCAAAAAACTCGGAATTTGTTTATTCTAACAGGTCTACCAGAAGATGTTTCTTGTGTTATAAAAAGCCTACAATTTAAAGGTATGGTAACTGTTCCTTATGGTGAAAATGTTACTAATAACTTAATTAACAAAGCTTTTGCTAACAACAAAAGTGTTCTCTGTTCAGAAGATTACTATTCTGAAGAACTGTCAAACACTAGTATTACAAAAATTAGAGTTGTATCCAGTAATACATCTTTAGATTCATTATGTAATGAATCTAAAACAATTATTATTAATGATAATTGTTCAGATCAATTTGCCCAAATTGCAAATAATCTGGGATATGATATTGGTGACCATAAATCCAATAGTTCTGGACTAAATGGTACTCCAACCATTAAAGATTGTGTATATTGTAAATATTTATCTGGATATATTGGAGAAAATGAACGTACTGTATATAGAAGTAAAAATTTCTTTGTAATGCCTACTTTGGGTCAATTCGTTTGTGGATATTTGCTAATTATACCTTTTGAGCATATAATGTCAAATGCAGAATTAGATTCCGATGTACTCAAAGAATTTGAAACAGTTCTTGAAGATATCGAATATCTACTAAAATTAACTTATAACAATTCAAATATTCTTGTTTGGGAAAATGGCACTGGTAACTCTGGTAAAGGAAAAGCAAAGGATTCAATTGTCCATTCTCATGTTCATATTTGTCCAAGTAGTTTAAACTCAGATAAGATAGAAATTCTTTCTGGTTTTCCATTTGAAACAATTTCTATTTCAGAACTCAGCAATTATAAGGAGCATTCTTATTTACTAATCAGATCTCCTGAATATTCTTCTTGGAAAATAAACAATAATCCTGA
The DNA here is from genome assembly GCA_949388605.1 of uncultured Clostridia bacterium. GTDB lineage: Bacteria > Bacillota > Clostridia > TANB77 > CAG-508 > Scatovivens. The sequence goes on along the minus strand of CASKJV010000017.1, from coordinate 9,997 downwards.
ACTTTATATTCCTAGACAATATGTAAGGCAATTACTTGCTGAAGAATATAATCTTCCTGATGATTCTTGGAATTGGCGTAAATACTACTTTAAGAAAAATATGACCAAAACAGTTGAAGACATAAGAACAACTTTAATAACAAATTGGAATACTCTTCCTGAACGGATAAAAAACAATACTAGTTTTTTAATTTAATACATCATACCATAAAAGCCAAATATCTATTTACTATTGTAAAAGATATTTGGCTTTTTGTATTTTTCTTTATCAAGAATGTCCTCTATACTTCCTACTAAATAAAAAAAACATTAAGATTAAATCTTAATGTTTTTTATTGCGCAATAAATTTTATATTTTTGATAAGCTCAAATAAATTAAGCAATACCATATTTTTTCTTAAATTTATCTGCTCTACCACCTGTAGTGTTTTGTTTTAAGCTTCCTGTCCAAAATGGATGACATTTAGAGCAAACATCAACTTTCATTTCTGGTTTTGTTGAATTTGTTTCTAATACATTTCCACAAGCACATATAATTTTAGAAGCCACATAGTTTGGATGTAATTCTTTTTTCATGCTATTCACCTCTTTCTTACATTTTTAAAACAATCTTTTATATCATAACACAATATTTATACCATTGCAAGTTCTTTTTTAAAATAATTCAACAAATGTTATATCACTAGTTAAATCTTTATATTTAACACCTTCACTAGTTTCTTTTTCTTGTTCTACTTCTTCATTTTTTTCTGGAACTGATACAGTATTTCTACTAGTAGTTTCTTTTTTGTTTGAACTATTTTTTGTATTTTCTTTAATTGCTGGTGTTTCTGGTTCAGTAGTATTTGCATCTATTTCATCTGAATTTCCAGCTTCTATTGTTTTATTATCTTTTCTAGTGAAATCGAATACTGTGTTTCCATCATTTGCACTATTTAAATTAACTTCTAATGATGTTCTATTTACTAATTTATACATTATATTAAAAATACAAGCTATTATACAAACTGCTAATAATACTTTTTTCCACAATTTAGCTAGCATATTCTTCTCCCTTCACTAGTTATCCTAACAATTATTATACTATATTTTACAAAAAAGTCAATATTAGCTTTTGCTAGAAATTATACGCTATGATTCATTTCTAATTTTTTATTTAACTAAATGCATTAATTATGTCAAAAAATTCAATTTTCCAGATTATAATACTTCCCCAAAAATAATACTTTCCCAAAATTAGTATAATAAAATAAAAAAAATATTAAAAATCACTTGTTTTTTAAAAAAATGTATGTTAGACTATTATTTAGTCAGTTTATTAAAATAAATGGAGGTGCTTTAGATATGGCAAAATGTGTTTGTTGTGGAAAAGAAACAAGCTTTGGAAATCAATTGAGTATAACTCGTTCACATATTAGCAAGAGAACATCTAGACAAGTAAAACCAAATTTAAGAACAGTTAAAGCTATTATTGATGGAAATGTTAAAAGAGTGTCAGTATGTTCTAAATGCTTACGTTCTGGAAAAATCAAAAGAGCTGTTTAATAGAAAAATAAAACAAACGAAGCACATAGCTTTACTAAAATAATATCAAATTTTAGCAAAGCTATGTGCTTCGTCTTTACTTTTATTTAGTAGAAAAGAGTAATTAGTATATCTAATTACTCCTTTTTTTATTTAGTAGTAAAGTGCTCTGCACTTCCTAGTAAATAAAAGTGATTTTTCTTTCTACCTAAATTCTATGTAGATTTTATTCCGAATATAAATTTTACAAATCCCCTTAAAAATTTAGGCACTTTTTTTACTACAATTGTCATATTCTCCTCCTTATTTTTTTACTTTTCTAAACTTTTCATTACAAAAAAATTATTTAGAAAATAAAAACTTAATACCTCCAATAAGCATTCCTAATCCCATAATGCAAATCCAGGCAACTGGAGGAAGAAATAACACTAAAAGAATTCCTATTCCAAATCCTATAAGAATTCCTGCTATTATTTTTCGAAATCTACACCAAAACATTTTACTTCCTCCTATTTACTACATATAAGTTTATTTCTATTTAGAAAATAAAAGCTAAATCGAATAAAATCATATGCACTTTCTATATAATATTAAATAAAAAGGAATTATGTGAAAAAGATTTTGGACTAATCATTATCATCGTCATTATTGTCATCAAGACTTTCATCACAATCTTCAAAATCTTCAAGGCTATCTAAATTATGCATACAATGACTACACTCCTCCATATCACAGTTATAACAATAGTCTTCATCATCTAAAATTGCCCCACCAGCAAATGCAATATCATCTAATAAATCTAATGTTTCTTCTTCATCTAAAGCATCATCATTTACTTTTACAAAATTAATTTCGAATTCATCATCATTATCAATTTTAAATCTGATTAAAATTGTGCATGGTTCTTCATCGCACATTGCTTCTCCTGTAAAATCAACATATACTTTCTCATCTTCTTTAAGTACATTATAATTTATATTATCAAAAAAAGATTCAAATAATTCACCAATTTTGAAATCTCTAATTGCGTTAAATTCACCATTACAAATTAATCCAATATAACTTTCATCTGTATTTTCTTCTTTCATACAAACCTCCTTACAATTATAATTATTTATATTAACATAAAACATCTATTCTTTCAATATTTTATTTTCAATTTATATGTGACATATCTATTTTAAACCTATATTATTTTCTAATTTATTTAATATATCTTTTTTAAAGATATTATATTTTTAGTTCATCTTCAATATATTAATTATTTTTTTTATTTAATTTCTCTCTCTTTTCATTTTTAGGTTTTCTAACTATCATATTAGGAAATGCATTTATTAGTCTATGTTTTAATATTGATTGAGAACTAAACTTATCTTTAACTTGTTTTGAAAATTCTTCAGAAGATATTTTTATATTCTTAATAGTTTCTTCGACTTTTTGTTTAGAAACTTTTTGAAATTCTTCAATTTCATCTCTAGTTTTCTTTATTTTATTTTCAACAATCTGTTTCTGTTTATTTTCAAAATTTATTTTCTTTAATTTAATTTGTTCATCAAATTTAGCTTTCTCATCAATAATTCTATTTTTAATATTATTTTTATCTTCATTCATTTTTATTAATAATTCTCTTAAACTATAGTTCTTAGAATTAAATAATTTACTTCTTCTATATCTAATTTTTCTTTGAAATTTCATACCTTTAACAGTCAATTTTCTAATAGAATGTATAGCATTAGACTCTGCTTTTATTATTATATCTTCTGCTTTATCTTTTACTTTAGAACTAATTTCTTCTGTATTATCCATTTTGTCATATGTTGCACCTTTAAAACTAGAGATAATTATAAAAGATATAATAAAATCTGCAGTAAACAAACCTAATACTATACCTGTAATTAAATGTCTTTGAAAATCTGGTATTTTCATATACAAATTTATAAAAAATGGATTTGCTATACACAAAATAGCAGAACCAGCAATTCCAAATAAGCATAGATTTTGTAAACAAATTCTACCATTTATATTAAATTTTCTATTAGTATAATCCCACCATCTAGCATTAAATAATTTCTCCATAATATAGCTAGTTAAGTATTCTAGTACTCCACATAATACTGTTGATAAAACAAATAATGCAAAAATATCATTACTATATTTTCCTAATACTATAGTTATTATAACTACTCCAATTCCATACACAGGACAAAGTGGTCCAATTAAAAAACCTCTGTTCACAAATTTTTTTGTTACAAAAATGCCACCAAATGACTCCATAACCCAGCCTGCAAATGAATACGTAAAAAATAGCCATATTAATATTTCAATATAATTAAAATCAATAGAATTTATAAAATTATTCCAAATTTCTTCCATATTTTACTCCTTTTATATTTTAAACTTATTTTTCAAAGTTTTATTTATATTTATACATATATATTTTTTTGCATATTATATATTATTACTATTGTTCTATTATACTTTATTATTTACAAAATTTAAATATTATTTAAATTATTTTCTTTAATAAATTTTTTTGTTTGTGTATATCCTTCATAATATAGTTTTTTTGCATTTTTGGAATTTAGTAAACCACTATTAGAATGCTTTATTTCAAGTAAATAATCTGAACCATCCCATTCATATCTACTAAGTTCATGGCACAAAATATTAAATGCTTTTATTAATATATCAATTATGCTATTACAGCATTTTTTAACTTGTGTATTAGTAAATACAATGCTTAAAACTTTATCAGCACCAATTCTTTTTTCTTCTCTCCAAGGAACGTTTTCTTCAATTCCGCCATCTATAAGTAAGCAATTATCTATTTTGGAACAAGGTGAAAATATTCCTGGATAGCTACAACTTGCCTGAACTGCAGTCCCAATATCTACGCTATTTACATACTTTATATTTGATGGAAGATCAATTCCATTAATTTTTTTAGAACAAAAAACATATAAATCTTCGTCCAAAATATTAACAGCTGGTATTAATAAAGTTTTATCTATCTGTGAAATATTTGATATTCCTTTTTTATTACAAAATTTATTCATTAATTTATAAATTTTTTCTCCACTGTTTAAACCATCTATTTTTACTTTTCCTGTCTTAAAAAAATTAATAATTACCTTTAATATATTTCTAAAATCTATGTAATTAATTTTATTAGCATATTTGTTAAAAATATCATAAATCTCATCTGTACTATATCCAATTGCATAAAGAGTTGCAACAATACTCCCAGAAGAAGTTCCTGCAAAATAATCAAATTTAATATTAGACTCATCTATTGCTTTAAGTGCTCCTATGTGAGCAAAAGCCTTTGTTCCACCACCTGAAAGACATAATCCTAATTTCATAAAAACCACCTCATGTTATATTATTCAAAAAAAATGTTACTGTGAAATATTTCACAATAACATTTTAATTTCTATATATATTCTATTATATAAATTTTTTTAACTTCAAAAGTGGTTATTTAATTTTATAATAGTATTTTTTTATTGCAATCTTTCTTATTACATTGCACTTTCTAAAGTTCCATCTTCTGAATATAGAGTTTCTGTATTAACTAATTTCCATTCGTTACCATCAATATTAATTTTTACAAAATATGTGTATTCATCACAAACACATTTTAATGTATTTCCATCTATTAATTCTATTTCATCAATAAAAATTCCTGCATTTTCTTCTATCTTATCAACCGTTAAATAATCAGCTGGATTTGCATCTGGATTTACTTCTAAATCGTAATGATACTCTTCTAATAATTTTTTTATAGAGTCTTCTATAGTAGTACTTACATGATCTTTATAGAAAGCGTTATCAAATTCATCATTATTATAAGCATTAACTTCTGTACTTGGACTATTTGAATTAATATTGTCTATATCATCTAAATCATCCATTGAAGAAGTTCCACTAATACCATCTGAAGTGTTAAACATTCCCAAAATACTTCCTATTAATGTATTTGGATTTTCGTTAGCACTAAGAAGAACATTTTGAACTATTTCTTCTCCTAGTTTTTCAAACTCTTCAATAGAGTAATCATTTACAATAATTTTATTATTATTATCTAAAACTGGAACTTTTATATCATTTCCAAATTTCATAGTATATGTGCTTTTTTGATTTGAAAAATTCTCATCATTTGATTCATAAGAAATATTAGAATTTATTACATCATTTTCAACACTTGTTTCCATTTTATAAGTTATATTGATATCTTTATATTCCTCTTCATAGTAATTGTCATCATAATCATTTTTTAATTTTTCTATATCATCTTTATTGTATTCTTGATTTATTTTAATTATATATTCACCATTATTGTTTTCAAATGTATTTGTTACATCTACAGTTACTTCTGAAGCAACTTCATTAGTATCATTCTGTGGCATATTATATTTTAAATACATATGACTAGAAGTATCTTTATTTAATATATAAAATTCACTAGTAACATTATATTTTTCGAATATTACTTCTGTTTTTACAGTTTTTCCATTAGCTTCATATAATGATATTTTTATATTTTTGTCATCTGAAGATTCTTCTAGAAGTTCTATTTCTGAAGCACTTTCTTTCACTCTTTCAATTAATTGATTAGGAATTTTTGGTTCTAATAATGACATAAATTCTTGATCTTGTAATAAATCTTTATATGCATTTTTGATAATATTTCCTAACTTTATTTCAGAGATTGTTAAAGTATATTTGTTTCCACTAAAACTTTCTCCATCAAAATTGTCTATTGTATATTTTTCTTTAGTATATGAATTTGTATCAATCTGATTAAAAATTTTATTTAAATAATTTTGTGCTATTTCTGATAATTTTGCTTTTTCTTCTGATGTAAATGAAAATTCTGGTATACTATCTGGTATAGTATCTATTATTTCTTCATCTACTCCAAAAGTTTCTGCTATCTTTTTGAAATCTCTATTTTCAACTGCTATATATTTATCATGAAGTTCATCCACATGAATTCCATAAGTATTATCTGTAATTAAAAAATCTAATCCAAAAAAATCTTCATCATTGTTTTTTAAATCTATACTTAAAGCTTGATTTTTATTTGGAATATCTGATTTATAAGTTACTGTTGATGTTACTTTTGCTTCATTATCATTTTCCTCGTTTAAATTAGATTCAGATAAATTATGTGAAATTGTTGATTTTGAAGTAATTTCTACTGGTTCATTTTGCATTCTCTTAGATGCTTCTCCATAAGGTTCTGAATTAAATTTAGAAACTTGTATTACATCACTTATTAAATATTTTTTAAATAGTTGATCAGGTGTTTTAAACATATCTGTAGCTAGAAATGCATATGCTCCTCCTGCTATAATAACTACTAATAACAATACAATTATCATTATTAGTATAATCTTTCTTGCTTTTGTTCTTTCCATTTTATCCTCCAATAAATTATTTATTAAACCTATTATATCCATTTTTATTTTTATTTGCAACAAAATTGCAATTATTAGTATATTTTTTCTATTTTACTTTTTTGAATTTCATTAAACCTTTTATTTAACTATTTTTCTATTTGGTCTATATATAACTTATACCTTATTTTATGGAATAGGCAGTTCATATTCACTCTAAACTAATATAATAAATTCTATTGTTCAAATTCATCATCAATATTATTTGTTACATCATTATCATCATTATCAGCTTCTTCATTTTCATCAGGTAATATTTCGTCTATATCTTCTATATTGGTAACACTATTTTCAATATCTAAAATATTATTATTTTCTTCTTCAGTTATATTTGTATTATTTTCATTTATTTGGTCTTTATTAATGTTTGTATTATAATCTTCGTTTATTATATTTTGTTTAGTGTTTAAATTTTTATCTTTATCACTTTGTTTATTTTCGTTTTGTATACTATTAGTTTTATTTGTTTTTGTATTAGAATGTTTTGAACAATAATCTTGTGGCTCTGTTCCAATTAAATAATATTCCAAATAAGAATCTGGACAATTATCATTTATAATTAATCCTGTAGTTTTGCAAATTTGTACTGATACTAAATCTTTTGAATTTGGTATTTCGAATTTGGCATTCGCAAGTCCAGTATGAATTTTCTTCATTACATTTGACCAAATTAAACCAGATGGATTTTTTTTATTAAAATGTATAGTTTCATTTTTATCAAATCCAAACCACGTAACTGCTGTATAATAAGGAGTAAATCCACATAACCATCTATCATATTCATCATTAGTAGTTCCAGTTTTGGCAGCAACATCTATACCACTAATTTTACAATAATTTGCAGTTCCTTTTGTTCCAGTAACTGGCTCTGTTAATAATGATTTTACTATATATGCAACAGAAGCAGAGCATACTTTCTTTCTTTTTTGTTTTGTTTTAATTACTTTTTTTCCACTTCCGTTTTCAATTTTTGTATAAAAAGTTGGTTCTATATAAACACCATCATTAGCAATGGTAGCATATGCTGTTGCCATTTCTAATGGACTTATACCTTTATCTAATCCGCCAAGAGCTAAATTTAAATTATCATCTGTTTTAGTAAGTGTTGTTATTCCTAATTTTTCCATATAAGAAATTGAAGATTTAGGAGTAATCTGTTCCATCATTTTAACAAAAGGTATATTTTGAGAAGATTCGACTGCCTGTCTAACAGTTATTTCTCCTCTATATTTATTATAATCTGTTGGTGAATATCCCTCTTCTGTTCCATCGTTAAATGTAGTTTCTTCATCTATATATTTAGTTGATGGAGTAAATATTTTATTATCTATTCCAGGTAATAATACAGAAATAGGTTTACTACTAGAGCCTGTCTGTCTTAAAGCTTGTGTTGCTCTATTAAAACCTCTTGCTGTTGTTTTTTCTCCTAGTCCACCTACACATCCTTTAACTTCTCCTGTTGTATGATCAATTATGACCATTGCTGCCTGAGAGGTTATTGATGGATCATTAGATGATTTTAACTTGTATGTAGATTTTGAAAATTCACTTTCTATCTCTTTTTGTATATTTGAGTCTTGAGTACTATATATTTTCAAATTTGCCATATTAATATAATTGGTAGCAAATGTTTCTGAAATATGTTTCTTTTTAGCTATATCTTCTATTATTTGTGTTATTAATGCATCTGTGTGATATGAATAAATTCCACTATTTTTATTTGTTTCAATTTTTCCTTGTTTGAATTTTAATCCTTTATCTACTTGTGCTATTGCTTGATTATAATCTGTTTCATTTATATATTCTAATTCTAACATTTTAGAAAGAACTGTTTTTGTTCTTTTGTTAATTTTTTCTGTATAATCATCTTCTCCGAATGGATTATATGAATTTGGAGAATTATTTATTCCAGCTAAAAAAGCACATTCAGCTAAAGATAATTCACTGATTTCTTTATTAAAATAATATTCTGATCCAAGACCAACACCATAAATATTAGGTCCAACATAAATAATATTTAAATAAGCTTCTAATATTTCATCTTTAGAAAGAACTCCTTCTATTCCAAAAGCTTTAAACCATTCACTTATCTTTCTTGTAACTTTTGAAGAATTAGCACCAGTTAAGTTTTTTACTAATTGTTGTGTAATACTACTTCCTCCAAAAGACGCTGATCCCATATTTTTTATGTATGAGAAAATTGCTGCTCCTGTTCGTGGAAGATCTACTCCTGAATGTTTATAAAAACGTTGATCTTCAATCGAAATATATGCGTTCTTTAAATTATCTGGAATTTCTTTTAAAGATACATTTTTTGTGTTTTTATTATTTCCAAGTTCAGCAATAACTTTTCCATCTATATCTAATACTTGAGATGGAGAGTTGGCAATCATATCTTGTGCTAAATTTTGCCATCTAGAAATTGATATTCCCGTTTTTATTGCTAGAATAATTATTAATATAAATATTATAATTAATATTAATTTAACTTTTTTTAATTTACTATTTTTTTCTTTTTTTATATATTTTCTAGAATTCATATTTTTTCCAATTCTAGAACGTTTTCTTTCATCTACATTTTCTTTATTCAAATTCATCAGTCCTTTTCGTAAATTGTTATTTTTAGGATAAAAATATTTGAGTATTCTTTCAAATTTTGATATTCTGCACAGTTCGAATTGTAATTTGTAGGGAAGATTATTTATAAATTAAATGTAATTTATAAAATCCCTTCGTACTACTCTAATATAATAGATTGCCAAAATAAATTTATTAATATTACTCTTGCAATAATACAATATGAAAAATTTAAAAATGTGCTCGTTCAAGCTAAATTTCATACAAATTCTAAATTTATAAAATGCGCCTCTTTCACTTCTTGCCCATATATCTAAGGCAACGTGAACATCCCTCATTTCATAAATTAAGAATTTGTATATTCAATTTACTTTCAATTCGCTTACATTTTTTCATTTTTATATTGTATTATTTGCAAACATATTTGATAAAAT
>CASKJV010000016.1 GCA_949388605.1 uncultured Clostridia bacterium | reverse complement strand
GGAACTGGATATGAATAATATAATTTTGTTAATAATTCTGATATTAAGTAAAATTTAATAAGAGCAATAAAATTTATATATATGTTAATAATTTTTGAAAATGAAATCTCCACTACAAATTACAATTTATTTTGTAAAATACTGTAATATGTGTTATAATTTTTTAGATAAATTTGAAAAACATAAAATGAGGTGAAATAATTATGAAAGTACTAGTTACTGGAACATCAGAAGGAATTGGAAAATCAATAGCAATAAAATTTTTAGAGCAAGGACATAATGTAATTGGAATTGATTTAAATACATCTACAATTACTCATAAATTGTATACCCATATTGAAGGTAATATTTGTGATAAAAATCTTCCAGATATAGAAGATATTGAAATTCTTATAAATAATGCAGGTGTGCAAGACTCTGGAAATGATATTGATATTAATCTAAAAGGAACAATATCAATTACAGAAAAATATGGAATTCAACCAAAAATAAAATCTATTGTTTTTATAGCGTCTGCAAGTGCTACAACTGGAGCTGAGTTTCCTGAATATGTTGCTAGTAAAGGTGGGATTGTTGCATATATGAAAAACGTTGCCTTACGTATTGCTCAGTATGGAGCTACAAGTAACAGTATTTCTGCTGGTGGCGTTATTACAAAATTAAATCAGCATATAATAGATAATCCAAAACTATGGAAACAAGTATTAAACGAAACTTTATTAAATAAATGGGCATCTAGTGAAGAAATTGCCGATTTCACCTATTTCATAAGTGTTATTAATAAAAGTATGACTGGTCAAGACATTTTTATTGATAATGGTGAAGCTTTAAAGTCAAATTTTATCTGGTAAAAATCAAAAAGTAGTTAACCAAAACCTACTAAAAAAATAATGAGGAGGTAAAAAAATGAATATTCTATTAGGAATTATTAGCATAATTCTATGTTTTGCAACTATAATTTTACTGGACAAGTTTTTTAAGAAAGAAGGTCTTTACATTTGGATTAGTATTGCAACAATTATTGCTAACATACTTGTTTGTAAAACTATAAATGTTTTGGGATTTACAAGTTCGCTTGGAAACATTATATTTGCAAGTGTGTTTCTTGCAACAGATATTATGACAGAAAAATATGGTTCTGAACATAGTAAAAAAGCAATTTTACTTGGAATGATATCTGCAATTATATTTGTAGTATCAACACAAATTTCTTTATTATATATTCCAGCTACTCAAGACATAGCACAAGAAAGTATGAAAACATTATTTGGTATAAATTTGAGAACTAGTATAGCAAGTTTATCTATGTACTTCTTAAGTAATATTCTAGGTATTTGGATATTTGAAAAATTAAAAAATAAAATTCCAAATAAATTATGGGTTAGAAATAATGTATCTACTATAATTGCAAACTGTAGTGAAAATTACTGTTTCGCATTTATTGCTTTTTTTGGTATCTTGGACATTGCAACTATATTATCTATTGCAACAATAGGATCAATATTAGAAATTATAATTGCAATATGTGATACACCATTTCTATATATTGCAACTAAAAATAAAGAACATCAACATTCATAATAATCAAAATTAATAAACGAAAAATACATAATACTTTAGTAATATATCAAAAAGAAAAAGCCAAAGAGAAAAAATTTCTTCCCTATGACTTTTTCTTTTTTGTTGTCAGTTAAAACTAAAAAACGAAGCAGAATCTGATATTTCAACTCTCCTATGGCTGTAATACATTTGCCGGAATAATATTTCCGTATGTGCTATGGAGATAATCTTTTGTTATATCGATTAGCATTCTATCCAAAATTCCCTTTGCAGTTTTTTGCACTTCTACACTCTCAGATTGCTGGATACTTGAAAGTATGTTATCTCTCATTTCCGTTACATCTCCTGACCTATTCAGGTGATAGAAAAGCGGAACTCCAACAACTCTTTTGAAGTTATTTTTGAAGTCTGAAACAAAATTTTCTTTTCCATTTTCAAATGACTTCAAATTATTTTCCGCTACTTCAGAATAACATTTTGGTGCTTTAGCTGTCATATCCTGTAAAACCTCTACACATGCATTATATGCTCTGTCGATTCTATAAACAATTTGACCAGATTCCAGAAGTTCATCAATGTTTCTGGATATTCCTAACCGCTGAAATGCCTCCTCTGCCATTTTTAAAAACTTGTTTGCATTTTCCATAATGTTATCGTCTCTCATACTTTTAACCTTCCTTTACATAATTTTATAATCATATTATATCATTCGTTTCAACTTTATGTCAATCTCGGATGAGATTCATTATCTTTCACACAAAAGAACTTAAAGAAAAACCCAAAATGTTATTTTTATCTAACATTTTGAGTTAAAATATTTTTTATTTTTTTAAAAAATCTATTATCTCATCTATACTTTGTTTTGGTGTAGAAGCTCCAGCCATTATACCAATTTTGTAATTTTCGTCTATAAGTTCTTTTTTTAAGTCTGGAATAATTTGAACTCCACCTGTCATTACCTCAATTTTAGATTTATTAAATATTTCTTTATATTGTAAATCATCTACATTTTGAACTAATAAAACATTTCCACAGTTTTCCTCTGAAACTTTAGCAAGTTCTTTTGTATTTGAACTATGTTTTCCACCTATTATAATCATTTTGTTAACTTTTTTAGAAATTTCTTTAGTTTCTATCTGTCTATTTTCAGTTGCATTACAAATTGTTTTATCTATAATAACATCTGCCTCACAAAAATTTAATTGTATCTCTTCTGAAAGCTTATCAAATTTTGAACTGGAAAATGTGGTTTGAGAAACTACATATACTCTTCCTAAATTTGTTTTTTCATACTCCATATATGCATCTAATATTTCATCTTCATTTTCTATAACAAAACTATTTTCACCTGCAAAACCTTTTGTTCCTATAATTTCAGGATGGCTCTTTTTACCTACAATTATTATGAAAGATTTATCTTTTTCTCTTTCAACTTTCATATGTATAGCTTTTACTTTTGGACAAGTTAAATCAATAACTTCTAAGTGTTTTTGTTTTGCTTTTTCATAAATTATTTGTGATTCTCCATGAGCTCTAAAAATTACTTTAGAATCATCTGGTACTTCATCTATATTATTAACAGTTATCATACCTTTTTTTTCTAAGTTTTTAATTACTTGTTCATTATGAACAATCTCACCCAAACAATATATATTATTATTCAAATCTAATTCTTTTTCTGCACAATCAACAGCATTTTGAACTCCAAAACAAAAACCCGCTAATTTTCCTACTATTACTTCCATTAGTTCTCCCTATCATTTTTTAAAATTAAATATTAGGCATTATATAGCATATTTATAAAAAAATCAATTCTTGAACTATAGTGATTATAACTTTTTATTTGAATCTTTTTTGTGCAAAAATTCAAAATAATTCTAATAAGTTAAGTATCTTAAAATTATATTTTATTAAATATGAAAATTCACGAATGAATAGAAATAACTTAAAGAAAATATAATTACCAAACACTATTTTACTAAAATTATCTTTTTTTATTAAACATTTTTAAAGTGTTTCTAAAACTGTTATAAAATTGTATAGTAAATATCCCAAAATAACAAAACTAATACTTGTACTCAATAACAATATACCTAATAAAAACTTTTTCATAAAAAACCTTCTTTCGTATAAATATATAATTATATATATTCGAAAAAAATAATTTTATTACTAAAATTTTAAAATTTATTTGCAATATGCTATTTATTCTGCTATAATCCTTAACGTAACTATAAACAGACAATAGAAAAGAGAGGTAAAACATGATGAAAGAACGGAATATTCCAAATGAAGATTTAACAGTAACACGTTCCACTACAAACAACTCAGAAAATATTTCAAATGATAATCAGTCACAACATAAGTGTTGTGGTAAAAAAAATGGTTGTTGTGGCAATTGTTGTGGTCATGGTAATTCTGAATGCTGTAATAAAAAAAATTCACATTAAACATTACCTCATTTAAAACCTTGTACAAAATACTATTAAAATTTTAATGTAAAAATTTGTATAATCTAAAATAAAAAGACTTGTATATCAGAGTGACTAATATTAGAGTCACTTTAGAACAAGTCTTTTTATTTTGAAAAATTTAATTTTATTCTTTGGCAATATAATGTCTTATTTTATTTTTTTATCATAATTCATTTTTTAATTTTTGAGCTAAATCTAAATTTATTCCTTTTACTAGCATTAGTTCTTCTATTGAAGCTTTTTTTATATTATTAACACTTCCAAACTTTTGAAGTAAAGCTGTTCTTTTCTTTTCTCCAATACCATCTATATAATCAAGTTTAGATTTTGTCATTTCTTTATCACGAATTTTTCTATGATATTCTATTGCTGTATTATGAACTTCATCTTGAAGATTTGTTATAAAATTAAATAGATTTTCAGAAATTTTAAATTCTTCTTTCTCTTCATTTATAAGAGCTCTAGTAGAATGTTTATCATCTTTAACCATACCAAAAACAGGAATTATAATTCCTACATCATCCATAGCATTTTTTATTGCTCTTATTTGAGTAATACCACCATCTGCTAAAATTAAGTCTGGTAAAGTTCCAAAACCTCCTTTAGGATTTTCTATTGAATGTTTTAATCTTCTAGTTACAACTTCTTGCATACACCTTGGGTCATCTTGCCCAAATACAGTTTTTATTTTAAACCTTCTAGATAAATTTCTTTTTATAACTCCATTTTGAGCTACACACATACCAGCAACTATAAAATTTCCAGATATATTAGAAATATCAAAACTTTCGATTTTCAAAGGCAATGTTTCTAATTCTAAAACATCTCTTAATTCAGTTAAAATTTCTGTTTTATCTTTAACTTTGTTTTCTAATGTTATTTTACTATTAAGTTCTGCCATTTCAACAAATCTTAGTTTTTCACCCTTTTGTGGACTCCTAATTTCAACTTTTCTATTTCCACGTTCAGAAAGCCATTTCTCTATAACTTCTTTATCTTCTAATTGATATCTTTGCATAATTTTACTTGGAAAATTCTTTTTATCCATTTCCATATAATACTGTTTTATAAAACCTGAAACAATCTCTTCTTCTTCCATATCTTTTAGTTCATCAAAAAAGTAATGTTCTCTTCCAATCATTTTACTGTTTCTTATAAAGAATATTTCTATGCAAACAGTAACTTCGTTTTTATATAAACCAATTACATCAATATTATTTTCTGATATATTAGAAACTTTTTGTTTTTCAGATACCCTTTCAATAGCCATTATTCTATCTCTAACTTGTGCTGCTTTTTCAAACTCTAATTTTTTTGAATATTCTTGCATTTCTTGTTCTAATTTCTTTATAATACTATCTATTTTGCCCTCTAATAATAAACATATCTGATTTATTTGCTTTCTATATTCTTCCTTAGAAACATATCCCATACATGGTGCTAAACATTTTTTTATATGATAATTTAAACACGCTCTATCTTGATTTCTAAAATTTTTACATTGTCGTATTTGAAACTTTTCTTTTATAAAATTTACCATTTCTTTCGCACTACCAACATTTGCATATGGTCCAAAGTATTTTGCTCCATCATTTACAATTTTTCTTGTCATAATTACACTTGGATAATCCGATTTTATATCAACTTTGATATATGGATATGTTTTATCATCTTTTAATAAAACATTAAATTTGGGTCTGTACTTTTTTATTAAATTACATTCTAAAATTAAAGCTTCATCTTCACTTCCAACAACTATGTATTCAAAATAATCTATTAAAGATACCATTTTTTCAATACGTGGAGTTTTATTATTTTTTCTAAAATATTGTCTTACTCTATTTTTTAGAATTATAGCTTTTCCAACATATATAACAGTATCTTCTTTATCATGCATTAAATAAACCCCTGGTTTTTCTGGAAGTTTTTTTAATTCTTCTTCAATATCAAACATGCTATATCTCCAATTTATTCTTCTATATAACCTATATATGGTAAGTTTCTGTATTTTTGATCAATGTCAAAACCATATCCTACAATAAATTTATTTTCTATTTCAAACCCAGTATAATCTATTTTTACATCAATTTTTCTTCTTTCCTTTTTATCTGCTAATACTGCTATTTTTAAAGAATTTGGATTTAAAGTTTGTAAATATTCTTTTAAATATTGTAAGGTATAACCTGTATCTATAATATCTTCCACAATTAATACGTCTTTACCTGAAATATCTATATCTAAACCTCTTTTTAAAATAACATTTCCTGTACTTTGTGTTCCTTGATAGCTAGATACTTGCATCATTTCTATTGACATCGGAATATTTATTCTTTTAACTAAATCAACTGTAAAAAAGATTGCACCTTTTAATACAGAAATAATAATTAATTCTTTTCCTATATAATCATTATCAATTTCTTTTGCAAGTTCTTTTATTCTTTCTTGTATTTGTTCTTCTGTATACATTACTTTTAAATTTTTAATAACTTCTTCCATTGCAACCTCTTTTACTTATTTTTTTCAATTTCTATTTTAATCTCTTGAGATGTTATCTTGTGTATTAATTCTAGTTTGTGATTCAAAATCATTTCTATTATTAGTTTGCTCTACTGCTTTTTTTACTTGATTATTATAATATTCTTGTTGTTCTTTGGTTAATGGTGCAAATAATTGTGAACTGTTTCTATTTATATTATTATCTATTGTTGCTTCATTATTTATATTTGCTTGACCTTCTCCAAGACGTTTATTGTTTCTTCTAAAAAATATTGCTTTAAATTTTTCTATTCCTCTTCTGAAAATATTATCTCTTTTATTTTCAGATATATCATTTTCTTCACTTTCTACCATTTTGTATTTATTATTTGCAATATCTTTTAAATTTTTTCCCACTTCTAAATTATCATATTTTCTTCCAAAAGTTTCTTTTTCAAATATTTTTTTAATATCTCCTTGTGTAACTGGAAGATTATATTCCATTCTTCTTTCTATTCTATAATTATTTAATATTTGAGGGTCTAAGCGTCCCAAATTCCCATACCTAGCCCAGTTAACTAGATTTACACAATCTTGTTCTGTTGGCAATTGAGGTATAACTTCTAAAGCACTTCCTATATCATTTATTCTATATAATGTATTTGCTCTATAATCTTGTACTCTTTGATATACATCGTTATTAATACTAAAATCATATCCGTTAGAAAAATATTTTATTCTATCATCCATAACTGCATTTAATTTATTATGATTATAATTTAATTCTTTTTTTAAATTAATCCCATCTTGAACATTAGTTATTGAAACATTTTCCATTCTTTCACAAATTTTATTTTCACAAAGTTGATATATTCCAGTTAATGCATCTTTTATATTATTACTTCTTGTTTCAGAAGTCATTTTCTTACTTTCTTCATCCCATGGATATAATGAATTATGCAATAAAGCATAGTTGGCTTCTATTGCATCTAGAAATTGAAGAGTAGTGTTTATTGTTTCACCAGCATTATTTGCTAAAAAATTAGCCAATTGCACTCTTCCTTGTATTCCATTTTTTAGAAAATCTTGTTCATTCACACCATAAGTAGCCTCTAAAGCATCAACAATAAAAGTTATATCTTGATATCCATTAGCATTATGATTAAAATATATATTTCCTTGTCTGTCATTTCCAAAAACAGCTCTATAAGAAGATTTTTCAACAATTGCTTCAAGAAGTGATGCGTTGTATTTACCTGTAATAGAATTATATCCACCTAATTTGTCATTTCCATTTTTATCTTTAGATAACACATGATATACTTCATGTGTTAAAGTTTGATATACAATCTCTTTATCTTCTCGTTTTGAATAATTTTTTTGAATTATAATTTTTTTTTCTTTAGACATATACAAACCATTGGCTCTTTCATATTCTTTTGGCATATCATCAATAACAATTTCATTTAAATTGTTTAACAGTCCTATCATATCTTGCCTAATTTCTTCTGGAGATAATTGATATTCATATGATCTTCTCATCATTATATCTACTAATACAGATGTATATCTTTTATCAATATTCATCTGATTAATATAATTTTCAAAATAACTTTTTAATTTTGTATCTGTATCATAACTATTTGACATTTGTACTTAATCCTCTTTACATTTGTAATTTTTTATAATTCTGGTAATTCTACTTCAATACTATTTTTTTGTTTTTTAGTTTTCTTTCCTTCATTCTCATTAATAACATCTGTTTTTCCTGATCTAAAATTATCCATAATTACTTGAATTAATTTTTTACTTTCAGGATTTATATCATCTAGTTTTTTTAGTTTTCCTTCCCCATCTTTCTCATATACATTTCCATCACTATATAAGTAATATTTTTTATTGGTTTGAGAAGTAATTTCAGTTACTAAAAAAATTTCTCTTTTTTCTTGCTTTGCTATAAATGGTTTTATTTCATTCATAAATTATTTCCTTTCCAAAAAAACAATTATTATTGTTTTATACTTGAATTATAGCATTTACAAATTTTATTTACAATAGAAAATTTTATTTCACAAAAAATTCATTTGACATTTATAAATATTTTACATATTATAAAGTACAATAGGTATATTATTTAATGTGTAAGTAAAAATATGAAAGGAGAATTTAAAACAGATAGTTAGCGCCAGAACTGTTTTTTCAGTTGACGAGGTCTAGAGTTATCGAAATATTCGGCGGATACTCTAGTGGTATGATTATTACCATATACTAAATCAAAAAATAGTAGTAATACTATAACAAAATTTAGTAATTAATCTTGCTTACACCCTATTAAAAAACTGGTTTTAGGTAGAAAAGTACTACCTTTAAATTGTATACCAGTTTTATAAGAAAGGTGGTTTTTTTATGTGTGGAATAGTTGGTTATATTGGAAAAAAACAAGCAAAACCAATATTAATAAATGGTCTTTCAAGACTAGAATATAGAGGTTACGATTCAGCAGGAATCGCAACAATTGAAAAAAGTGGTTTAAAAGTTGTAAAAAATAAAGGTCGTGTAAATGATTTAAGCAATACTAAAGGTATTAATTCTTTAGAAGGCACATTAGGAATTGGGCATACTAGATGGGCTACCCATGGTAAACCTTCTAGTACAAATTCTCATCCCCATTCAGATAATTCAAAAAATTTTGCTGTAGTTCATAATGGAATAATTGAAAATTATTCTGACTTAAAAGAATTTTTACAAGCTCATGATTATACTTTTTTATCAGAAACAGATACCGAAGTTATCCCTAATTTAATTCATTTTTATTTTAATTCTTCAAAACAAAAAGACAATTTACGTTTTTTAGATGCTGTTACTAATGCTTGTAAAATGCTAAAAGGTAGCTACGCAATAGAAGTCCTATCTTCTATGTATCCTGACAATATGATTGTTGTAAGAAAAGATAGCCCTTTAGTTATAGGAAAAGGTATAGATGAAAATTATATTAGTTCTGATATACCAGCAATTTTATCATTTACAAAAGATTTCTATCTCCTAAATGATAATGAATTTGCATTTATCTCAAGAACTTCTATTGATTTTTATGATAGCAATTTACAAAAAATAAATAAAGCATGTCAAAATATTACTTGGAATGCAACTGCTGCTGAAAAAGATGGTTATCCAGATTTCATGTTAAAAGAAATTAATGAACAACCAAAAGCTATTAGAGAAACTATAGGTTCTAGAATTTCAAAAGATTCTAAAACTATTATTCCTGATTTGAACTTAAATAAAAAATACTTAAATACTATTAATAAAATATATATTGTAGCTTGTGGTACTGCAATGCATGCAGGATTTGCTACAAAACCAATTTTTGAAAATCTTTGTGAAATTTCAGTCGAAGTTGAAGCTGCTTCAGAATTTAGATATAGAAATCCTATAATAAACGAAAAAACTCTTTGTTTATTTATTACTCAATCTGGTGAAACTGCTGATACAATTGCAGCTTTAAAACTTGCAAAAAGCAAAGGGGCAAAAACAATTGCTATATCTAATGTTATAGGTTCATCAATTACAAGAGAAGCTGATTATACTGTATATACTCATGCAGGACCTGAGATTGCTGTTGCTTCTACTAAAGCATATACTTCTCAAATTGTTCTTCTTGCAATTATTGCAATTTATTTTTCTGAAATATTAGAAAAAAATTCTACAAAAACTATAGAATTAAAAAATGATATTCTACTTCTTCCATCAAAAATTGAAGAAGTTCTAAAAAATACAGAACAAATAAAAAATTTCGCTCAAAAAATTTATAAAGAAAAAGATGTATTTTTTATAGGTAGAGGAATTGATTATTCTGTTGCACAAGAAGGTTCTTTAAAACTAAAGGAAATTTCTTATATTCACTCAGAAGCGTATCCTTCTGGAGAACTTAAACATGGACCTATTGCATTAATTGAAAATGATGTAACTGTTATTTCTGTATTAACTAATAGATTATTAGTTGAAAAATCAGTAAGCAATATATTAGAAGTTGTAACTAGAGGGGCAAAAACTTTTATTGTTACAAATCAAGAATTAAATCAAGAATTTGATGAGGTTATAAAAATCCCAAAAACTAATACTTTTATCTCACCTGTTCTTTCAATTATTCCTCTTCAAATTTTAGCTTACTACATTTCAAAAGAAAAAGGATTAGATGTTGATAAACCTAGAAATCTTGCAAAATCTGTTACAGTTGAGTAATGTTAAAAATTTTATTGTTCCGCGAAAATAATAAAGGTTTGATAAAAATATATTTTTTCATGAATTTAAATTTATAGCAAAGACATATGCAAATAGTAGTATAAGCATTTGTTAGTAAAAAAATCTGTAGTACTAAAAAAAACCAGTTCTTTTTGAACTGGTTTTTATATTATATTTAAATTTTTCTTTTTAGCTTGTTTTATTAAATAATTATATTTTGCCTCTTCTGCCTTTATTTGATAAGTAAAATAATCAATCAAATCACTATCTGCAAATTGTAGATTGTTATACATATTATTTAATGTTTCTTTTACTGATTTAATATTTTTTAAAAGATCATCATTTTTCTGATTCTCATTCATATCCAATATTTCAACTTCTTTTACAAATTCACTATACATAAATATGTCTCCTATTCATTGCACATTATATATTTCATTTTTTTCTTGTATCAATTTTGTTATCTAAAATCGTATTTAAAATTTGTCAAAAATTTTATATTATAACACTTTCTTATAACATAAAATTACCTGAATTTTTGAAAATTATATGTGCTTATTTTTGTTCCTATATATATATTTATGTATATTTTTTTGATTTATTCATCTTTTATAAATTTTTCTATTTCTTCCCAAACTTTTTCTTGATAAACTTTTCTTTCAGAAGAAAATGGTAATATTGTACTATAAGATATTCCAAGTATTTCTTTTATTTTTTCTAATTCATTATCTACTTTTGTTATTGCAATTTTATCGGCTTTATTTGTAAGTACCATAAATGGTAAATTGCTTTTTAAAATATAATCATACATAAGTAAATCATCTGAAGTTGGTTTATGTCTAATATCTAATAGTAATATAATTAACGCTATATTACTTCCTTCTTCTAAATATTGTTCTATAAAACCACCTGAAATAACTTTTTCCTTTTTAGACATTTTACTATATCCATATCCTGGTAAATCTACAAAATAAAATTTATTATCCATATTATAAAAATTTATTTGTCTTGTTTTTCCTGGAACATTACTAGTCCTTGCTAAATTTTTCCTATTAATCATAGTATTAACAAAAGAAGATTTTCCTACATTAGATTTTCCTACTAAAACTACTTCTGGTAGATTCCCTTTAGGATATTGTTTTTTACTTACAGCAGATATTTCAAATTTAGGGTTATTTATTATCATTTTTATTCTCCAATTCGATATATTATTTTTAATTATTTCTATTATACTATATATATTAAAATTTTAAAAGAACAATTCTATAACCAAAAATATTTATGCTCATAACTTATTGGCTATACTTCACTATTATAGAAAAAGCCATATATGAATTTCTTCATATAGGCTTTTGAATTGTAACTATTTTGTAAGTTTTAGGTAAACGAATTAAATCAGTGTAAAATTGTTATTTATTTAAATTTCATTGTAACGAACAACTAAATCGTCATTATCTGGTCCTATACCAATATATTTAACTGGTATGCCAGTAGTTTCCTCAATTAATCTTATAACTTTTTTCATTTTTTTGGGCAATTCATTATAGTTTCGAACATCACTTGATACATTCCAGCCACCTTTTATTGTGGTATAAATTGGCTCTGGTTCTATTTCTGTAATTTCAATGTCATCTGGATAATAATCGATTTCTTCGCCCTTATATAAATATCCTGTACAAATCTTTATGTATCCAACTTCTTGGCCAATTTTTCCAAGAGTATCCATATGATTAATGCATAAATAATCAGCCCCTAATGCATATTTAGCTGATTTAAGCATTACTGCATCAAACCATCCTGTTCTTCGTGGTCGACCTGTTGTAGCACCATATTCATGTCCCATTTCACGAATTAAATCACCAATAAATGTTTTTGAATCAAATATTGCCTTATCAAGATAGTCTTCTTTTTTATATGCTTTCAATTCAGTAGGAAATGGACCATTACCAACTCTTGTATCATATCCTTTAACAACTACAATAGTTTCTTTAACTGCTGAATATGGAATATGTGATCCAATTAAAGTTCCACCTGTTACGCAGTTCGAACTTGTGACATTAGGATAATCTCCATAATCTTTATCCAATCTATATGCCTGAGCGCCTTCAATAACGATTTTTTTATTTCCTTCGATTGCTTCTCGTGTTAAAACATCACCATTAACAATCATGGAGCTGAGCATCTCACCATACAATTTGTATTCATGAGTTAAATCTTCTGCTGAAAATATTCCTATATTATTTGCATATAGTAATGTATTATGAAATAATATCGCTTCTTTAAATTTCTTAAGTAATTTTTCTCTTGGAAGCATTAAATCATAGACTCTAATTCCTATACGATTGTCTTTATCAGCATAACAAGGCCCAATTCCTCTTTTGGTAGTGCCAATAGGACTTTTTTTACTTCTTTCATAAAGCTCATCTAATGCTTTATGATATGGCAAAACAATATGAGCTCTGCCACTAATTTTTAGTCGTTCTTTTACATCCGGTACTCCCATCTTTTCCAAAGCTTTTATTTCTTCTAAAAGTACAGGAATATCCACTACAACACCCTGCCCAATAAGGCATTTGGTTTGAGGATAAACAATTCCACCAGGTACCATATGTAATGCAATTTTTTTGCCTTCAAATACTATTGTATGTCCAGCATTTGCTCCACCAGTCCCCCGAATAACAAAATCAGCATCTTTCGATTCTCTTGATGCTATTTTTCCTTTTCCTTCGTCTCCCCATTTTCCGCCTAAAACAACTTTTACTTTTTTATTCATTTTACCTAACCACTCCTTCATGTGAATACACTGAATTTATAGTTACCATAAAAACTTACAAGGTGTAGTATATCACGGATTGCTTGTGAAATCAAGAGAAAAAATAAAGAAGATTATCAAATATAATTAATTTGTTAATCTTCTCATTTATCATAATTCAATACTATTTAACTTATCTTCTTGTTCTGTTTATTTAATTATAATTATTTTTTTGGTTTTAATATTTTATTTCCACCCATATATGGCCATAATACCTCTGGAACTTTTATGGTTCCATCTTCTTGATAGTTATTTTCAAGTACTGCAATTAAACCTCTTGGACTTGCAACAACTGTATTATTTAATGTTGCAACTAAATAGTTTCCTTTTTCACCTTTTGCTCTAATTGATAATCTTCTAGCTTGTGCATCACCTAAAGTAGAACAACTTCCAACTTCAAAATATTTTTGTTGTCTTGGACTCCAAGCTTCAACATCACAAGATTTAACCTTTAAATCCGCTAAATCTCCACTACAACATTCTAAAGTTCTTACTGGTACATCTAAGCTTCTAAAGAAATCTACTGTATACTTCCACATTTTATTATACCAATCCATTTGCTCTTCTGGTTTGCAAAGTACTATCATTTCTTGTTTTTCAAATTGATGAACTCTATATAATCCTCTTTCTTCTAATCCATGAGAACCAACTTCTTTTCTAAAGCAAGGAGAATATCCTGTTATAGCAATTGGTAATTCTTCTTCTTTTACTATTTGACCTTTAAATTTTCCAATCATTGAATGTTCACTAGTTCCAATTAAATATAAATCTTCACCTTCTATTTTATACATCATAGCTTCTAGTTCTTCAAAACTCATAACACCATTTACCACATCACTTCTTATCATAAATGGTGGAATACAATAAGTAAAACCTTTATTTATCATAAAATCTCTGGCATATGCTATCATTGCTTCATGAAGTCTTGCTGCATCTCCTAGCAAATAATAGAAACCATTTCCACTAGTTCTACCAGCGCTTTCTTTATCTAGTCCATTTAGAGAATCTATTATATCTGCATGGTATGGTATCTCATAATCTGGTACTACTGGTTTTCCATATTTTTCATTTTCAACATTTTCTGAATCATCTTTACCAATAGGAACTGAATCGTCCATTATATTAGGAATTTTCATCATTTTTTCTCTAATTTCTGCTTTTAATTCTGTTTCTTTACCTTCATTTGCAGATAATTTTTCATTAATTTCTTGAACTTCTTTTTTCTTTTCTTCAGCTTCTTCTTTTTTTCCTTGTCCCATTAAAGCACCTATTTGTTTACTAATAGAATTTCTTTTCATACGAAGATCATCACACATTAAAGTTAATTCTCTACTTTCTTTGTCAAGTTCTATTACTTCATCAACTAAAACGAGTTTATGATTTTGAAATTTTTTCTTAATATTTTCTTTTACCATTTCTGGATTTTCTCTTAATAATTTAATATCTATCATATTTTACCTCCCAAATTCGAAACAAATTGAGAACACTAATTTTAAAGTTTTTTCTAGATAAGTTAGCCATCAACTAGTTTCTAATTAATTAAAATCTATATTTTTGTCCATTTGTATTTCTTTTCTAGTTACCTCTTCAAATGAAAGAAGTTTTACTATTCTACTATATTACTTTTGTGTATAATCTATGGATAAATTTTCTATAAGTTCAAATCTATGATTTTGACCTGTTATATTATCTGGTCTTTCTGAAATTTCTTCTAAAAACATTTTTTCTCTTCTTACCCAAATTCCGAGAATCTTGTCTTTCATATAATGGTTTGTAAACAACCATTCTTTCTCCTGTTTCCGAGTCTAAAGCTACATTTTCTACAAAGTAATAATTTCCTTTAAAATGTTGATACACTCTTCCAATTTTAACTTCTTCCATATCTATACCTCCTACATTTTAACTATTATAAACATACATATAATTTTGAACAAAAATATCCAAAAACAATTGGTCTAAACAAAAACGCCCTTATACAAAATTGTATAAGGGCGAATAATTCGCGGTACCACCTTTATTTTAATTAATTTGATATGTTTATTTCAAAATTAATTTCTTAATTCAAATTGCTATAACCTGCAATAACTCGGTCTAGTTTGCTAGAAAACTCTTAAGAGTAGATTTCATAAATACTTTTACTTATTTACACCAACCATAAGCTCTCTTTAAAAAGCTGATTTATTACTTAGCTCTTAATCAAACGTTTTAATTATTATGCATATTATTATATCATAAATTATGAAAATGTAAACCTATTTTTTCAAAAAAAGGAAAAGATAGAAACTTTTCCTTTTTTCGCATTTTTATTGAATTTTCTTTACTATTATTTTTAATGCTTTTTCACGTGGTAAAATAACAATATGTCCACAACTACAACATTTTAATTTAAAGTCAACACCTATTCTTGTTATTTCCCATTCTTTACTACCACATGGATGTGCTTTTTTTGTTTTTACTATATCTCCAATATTATATTCCATATTTTCTAAACTCTCTTTAATAGTTCTTCTTTTCCTAAAACTTTCATAATTTCATATAGATCAGGAGTATTACATCTTCCTGTTAATTTTACTCTTATAACTGTACTTATATCTCCAACATGTCCTTTATAAGCATCTGGATTTGCTTTATATTCTTTTACTTCTCTTGCATATCCAAATTCTTCTGCTAAGTCTTTCATTTTATTAAACCAAATTTGTTTATCATCTGTTTCATTGTAATATTTTTCAAAATATGTTTTCACAATTTTTGTAATTTCGTCTTCATCAGTTACTTTTTGATATTCAAACTCTCCATTTTTATCGAATTTTTCTGGATACATATAATAAATAATATTTTTAACATCAGACCATTTTGCTATATCTTTTCTAGGTTTTACATTTCCTCTTTCTATTCCTAGTACTCTTAAAGAATATTCTTTGTTTTCTAATATTTCAGCAAGTTCTTCATCATATTCTTTTGCCCATTCTAGAGAAGCATTATAAACTTCTTCTGCTGAAAGTCTTGATATAACATTTTTAGATACATCCAGCATTTTTACCATATCAAAAAGAGCTCCACTTACTCCCATTTTCTTTAAATCAAAAGGAAATTCATACATTGATTTTTCTGGATTTTGTTTTCTCCAAATTTCAAAATTTGAATTTGCAATATTCATTAAATATTCTAAAACTGATTGTTTTGGAATTCCTTCTTCTTTATAATAACTAACTGCTGATTCAGGATCTTTTCTTTTACTTAATTTACGTTTTCCTTCTCCATCTATTTTCATCATAGGACCTATATGAGCATATTTTGGTGCTTTAAATCCTAAAACATAGAATAATTGTAAATGTAAAGGAACAGAAGATAACCATTCATCTCCTCTAATTACTAAATTAGTTCCCATAAAATGATCATCGACAGCATGTGCAAAATGATATGTTGGAAGTCCATCTGATTTTATTATTACAATATCTTGATCATTTTCTGGAAAATCAACATTCCCTTTAATAACATCTTTATGTTTTATTTTTTTATCTGGATTTCCTGGTGATTTAAATCTTACAATATATGAATCACCATTTTTTATTTTATCTATAGCCATATCTATAGGCATATTTCTACATCTTGTCCATTTACCGAAATATCCTGTTCTTTCTTTAGCTTTTTCTTGATCTCCTCTAATTTTATCTAGGTCTTCTGGTGTACAAAAACATGGATATGCTTTTCCTTCTTCAATTAATTTTTTGGCATAAGATTGATAGATTTCTTTTCTTAATGATTGTTTATATGGTCCATACTCCCCATGATTTACATTATCTTCATCTATATATTCATCTGGAGATAAGTCAAAATCCTTTAACGCATCTAATATTTGCTTTGTTCCACCTTCAACTTCTCTTTTTTGATCTGTATCTTCTATTCTTACAAAAAATATACCATCATCTTTCGCCATAGATTTTGCAATTAAACTTTGGTAAATCCCACCAATATGAACAAATCCTGTTGGACTTGGTGCAAATCTTGTTACAATAGCTCCTTCTGGCAAATTTCTGGCCTTATATTTTTCTTCATAATATGTGTAATCTTTTACATCTGGAAATATTAAATTTGCTAAATCTTTATTATCCATATAAATTCCTCTTTTCTCTAATAATCTTTTCTATTATAGCAAACTTATTTCTATTTTTCAATATAATTAAATATGTATCACAAAAAAAGATCAAATAATTTAAACAAAATTTGATCTTTTTGCACAAAATTTTAATACCTATATATTTTTTACTAACCAACTATAAAATTACATTTATAAAATCTCTAATAATTCTTTAAAATCTTTTATAACAATATAATTATTTAAATTTATTTCTTTTTTATCTCTTGTTCCATCAAAATCAAATAGTATTGCTTGCATTCCAACTTTACTTGCAGATAAAATATCTTTTCCTTTTGTATCACCAATCATAAGACATTCTTCTGGCTTAGCTCCCATTTCATTAAGTACATTTTCAATTCCTTTTTTAAAAGGTTTTGCTCCATAATTATCTGCTCCAAATACTTTTTTAAAATACTTATCATATCCAATATTTTGAAGTCTCTCATATTGTCCTTTTTCAAAAAAATTAGTATATACATATAAATTGTATTTTTTATATAAATATTCTACAATCTTTTGGTCTAATAAAATATTTTTTATCCAATATTTTCCTACACTATTTGATAATTCATCTAATAATTCTATAGTATAATTTCGATTCAATTTCTTATTAATATAATTTAATGTTTTTTCTTTTGTAAAATATACATCATCTTCTGTTAACAATTCTTCTGTTTCATCAATTGCAGAATAAATTTTATAATAATCTTCTGAATTGTATCCTAGATTTTCTAATGCTTCTTTATAAGTTTCAATATCTTCATCTTTATCCAAAATTATTGTATTATCTAAATCAAATATTAAATTTTCTATTTTTGAATAATCATTTTTCATTTTTTATATCCTTTATTTTTTTCATTAAAAATTAAGTTTTCACAAATCTTAGTAGTGAAAATCTTATGCTATTTATAGTTTATTCATCATACTACTTAAATTTTTATTATTTTACAATTTGTTATTTAATATCTAAAATATATTTTTCATCATCTTTTTTGAATCCAAATTTTTCATATAATTTTATAGCATTTGGATTAACAGCATCAAGTTCTATTTTTTTACATTCAATTTCTTCAAGAAAATCAAAAATCATTTTCATTAATACATTTTGTATTCCCATACATCTATAATCTTCATCTGTATAAACACTTGTTATGTATGCTTTTTTACCATTAAGAAAAAAAGCTGAAGGTACCATCTGATGAATAACTACACCATTGCAAGCAACTGTTCTATTATTGTCTTTATCTATTGTTACATAAAAAAATATTGTTTTATTTAATTCTTGTAATAATATCTTTTTTATATTTTCTCTAACTATATCTTCATTTTTTAGCTCTAGCCCTTCTCTATTGCAAGCATATATACTCTGTTTTATTTTTAAATCTACTAAATCATCTATATCTTTTATATCTGCTTTTTTGTATATTAATTCCATTTTTATATTTTCCTTTCCAAATTTTTCAATATATTCTAAACTGATGAATATATTATCATAAAATATATTTATTATCAAATTTCTATTCTAAACAAAAATTATATTATAAATAGCAATATGACTTATCTACCTAGTAAAGTATAGATGGAGTTTTTTATTTATGTAGTTGCTTATCAACCTAGTTATTATACAGAACTGCTGTGAAGTCAACGTTTAACGTTAAAGAAGTCCGTTATCAATAAATTAAAAAATCAGACTTTCAAAAGCCTGATTTTTCAAATTTTATTTCAATTCCATAATTATCGGGAGAATCATAGGGTTTCTCTTTGTTTTATGGAAAATATATTCTCTTAAAGAATCTTTTATAGTTGTTTTTATTGTAGCCCAATCTGAAATATGGTTATCTATACATTGCATAACTTCTACTTTTATTAATTCTTTAACTCCGTCCATTAAATTTTCAGATTCTCTTACATAAACAAATCCTCTTGAAATTATATCTGGACCAGCAACTAAATTTCCTCTAGAATCCATTGTTAGTACAACAACAATCAATCCATCTTGTGATAAATGTTGTCTATCTCTTAAAACAATATTTCCAACATCTCCTACACCTAATCCATCAACAAAAACTTTTCCTACTTGAACAGAACCTGTAAGTTTAGCTTCATTTTCATTTATTTCTAATACTTTTCCATTTTTCATTAAAATTATATTATCAGCTGGAACTCCCATTAATCTAGCTGTATTTCTATGAGCTATTAATTGTCTATATTCACCATGAACAGGAATAAAGAACTTTGGCTTTATTAGTGATAACATTAATTTTTGTTCTTCTTGACAAGCATGTCCAGATACGTGAACATCTGCTAAAGAACTATATACAACTTCAGCTCCAATTTTCATTAAATCATCTATGACTTTTGCAACAAATTTTTCATTTCCTGGAATTGGTGTGGCTGAAATTATTACTAAATCATTAGAATTTATATTTACTTTTCTATGTTCTCCATTAGCCATTCTAGTTAATGCAGACATTGGTTCACCTTGACTTCCTGTTGTAATTATTACTAATTGATCATCAGAATAATTTTTAATCATGTCTAGTTCAATAAAAGTGTTTTTTGGTGCATGTATATATCCAAGTTCTGCAGCTGTATGAATCATGTTTATCATACTTCTTCCACATACTGCTATTTTTCTATTGTTAGCTACAGCAGAATTAACAATTTGTTGAACTCTATGCATATTAGAAGCAAAAGTAGCAATTACAATTCTCTTTTTACAATTCAAGAATAATTTATCAAAAACTTCTCCAACTGTACTTTCAGACATTGTATATCCTTTTCTTTCAGCATTTGTGCTATCTGAAAGTAAAGCTAAAACACCTCTATTTCCAAGTTCTGCTAATCTACCTAAATCAATTTTTTGATCATCTATTGGTGTATAATCAATTTTAAAATCTCCTGTATGAACTATAGTTCCAACTGGTGTATGAATAGCTAAAGCAACAGAATCTGGTATACTATGACAGCTTCTTATGAATTCTACTCTCATTTTTCCAAGTACAATAGTTTGTCCTTGTTTTACTGTATGAAGTTTTGCTTTTTTTAATAAATGATGTTCTTCTAATTTATTTGTAATTAATCCTATTGTTAATTTTGTTGCATATATTGGAATATTTATTTCCTTTAAAAGATATGCGATAGATCCTATATGGTCTTCGTGCCCATGAGTAATTACTAATCCTCTTATTTTTTCCTTATTTTTAATAAGATAAGTAAAATCTGGAATTACTAAATCAATTCCTAACATATCATCTTCTGGAAATGCAACACCACAATCTATTAAAACAATATCATTACCATATTCAAATACTGTTATATTTTTTCCTATTTCTTCAATTCCACCTAAAGGTATTATTTTTAAATTTTCTTTCTTAAAAGAAAATTCTTCTTTAATATCTTTAATTATTAAAGATTTATCTTTCGTTTTCACTACTGCTTTACTATTTTTATTTACTACTACTGGTTTTAAGTCATTTTTTTTCTTAGATCTATTTTTGTTTTCAATAGTAGTTTTTTTAGTTTCTTTTCCCTTAGTATTTTTTTCTTTACTTACACTTTCTCCAATTTTGTTTTGCGTTTTTTTTCTTTTTGTAGTAGCTACAGTTTCACTTTTCTTTTTTATATTATTTGTTTTTTTCAAATTATTTGTCTTATTTACTACTTTTTTTCTCTCTTGATTTGATTTTTTTATTTCTTCCATTTCAATTTGTATATTAAACAAACGCTCCGTTTAATATACTCTCCTTTCTTTAATATTCTATTTCTCGTATCTATTTTAATTTATAATTAAAGACTTTTATTCTATATAATTATGCGTATTGCAAAATCTAATAAAAGATACTACTTTATAAGTTTTTTATAATTTTCCATACATAAAAAAAGCCTATTTCTAGACTATTGGAAAAATATCTAATTCATTAAAATATAGCTCTTAATAGAAAAACTTTTAAGAGTTAATTTTGCAATTAAATATTACTAATTAATATTTACACACCACTAATTTAGAAATGATCTCATTATTTCTAAAAACTAAAGAAAGAAAAAGTATATTTTCTATTTTAACTTTCTTTATTCTTATAATTAATAATATTTAATTTTATAATCTCATTTTACTTTTTAATATTTTCCGAACAAATCTTTATTTATATAAATCTCATTAATACCAGATAATATTATACTATTTTTTTATATTATTGTCAACTATTCGAATTTTTAAACACATTTAAAAAAATATTTTTTTAATTATCAAACATTTCAATAACAAAAAAACATTTTTCGCACTCAAACATTTTAAATATAATAAGGATTTCGGATAAATAAAAAGCCCCATTGTTTATCACAATGAGGCAGTCAGCATAACATTTATAATTTCTATTTTTTAATTAATACCAACTTTTTTTGTAGGGCACAAACAAAACAATGAACAATTGCCTAATCTGAGAGTTTACAATTTAACCTAACTTTCATTAAGTTTATATCATGTAAAATAAACTTTTCTTTCACTTTTGAAAATTTCACTGAGCCATTTGCATTTATAATACATTTTATACCATGAGCCCATCTGTAACATAAACTTTTCATCAGTTGAATCTACTCCTGCTTTTATATGCCAGACATCATTATCAGAATAAATAGTTACAAGCTCAAGTTCTTCTATTTCTTTGAAGAACTCTTTTTTATTCTTTTGATTTACTACAAACTCTGCAGTACGAGGTTCCCAATCATCTTTTATTTTTTGAAACCGGACTGAAAATGACTTATTCTTTAATATTCTGTCAAATGGTATCATTTTTTCCCTCCTACATGAATATATTTTTTTAACATAATAATTGTATCACATTTATGTTAACTTATCAAGTCTATGTAATTAGTTTTCAACTGTAGCGCCTATAATTCCTGCATCATTTTTAAAATATGCTGTAACCACTTTAGGTTTTGTATCATTAAATGTTGTATTTGGCTTATTTATTTCTTCAATTAGTTTATTTAAAACAGGATGGCCTTCATAATAAGAAAAACTTCCTCCAAAGCAAATTATTTCTGGCTCAAAAATATCAATCAAATTACAAATTCCAATTTTTAAATAATCTATAAATTCATTAATATCATTTTTAATTTGCTCACTATATTCTACCATTATATTTTCTCTTAAATATTGTCCTGAAATATCTGTTCCATCAATATTTAAAGTTTTTGATATTTTATCTTTTAAAGATTTTATTGAGCAATATCTCTCAAAGCACCCTCTTTTTCCACAAGTACACTTAATTCCATCTTTTACTAATGTTATATGACCAAATTCAAATCCAGAATATCTTTTTGGCTCTAATAGTTTGCCATCAATAAATGCTGCTCCGCCTATTCCTGTTCCAATGTTTACAAAAATGCAATCATCATAATCTTTTAGAACCCCATATTTCTTCTCTGCTAAAGCAGCACATTTTCCATCATTTCTAATTTTTACAATTTTCTTATACTTTTCTTCTAATCTAGATTGTAAATCAAATTCTTTAATTCCCAAATTACCAGAAGTAATCTTTCCATTTGTTACTGTTCCAGGAGAAGCCACACCAATTCTATCTATGTTTTCTAAAGTAATATTATTTTCTGATAAAATTTTTGTTATTAATTCATCAATATTTCTAACTATCGCATTTTCAATGTCTTTTCTATCTTCTCCGAGTAAAGAATTTATCAACTGTAGCTTTTAATTCTGTTTCTTCCACTAATCCAATTCCTATATGACTGCCACCTAAATCAATTCCTATATTCATAATTATCTCTCTTTCAATTAAAAATTTGTCATAAGTTTTATTTCTTAGTAAATTTAAAGAACTTTCCTGATAAATAATTTTAGGCATATACAATATTTGCACATGCCTTTAACTAACTATTTATTATTAATTGTATTTGAATTATCATTAATTACTTTAATGTCTTCTTTTACGAATATATCACTATCTAAAGCAACATACACAGTTAATCCTGCAAGCATTACTAAAACTACAATTAATACAACAAATTTTTGTAATTTCATATTTTTATTTTCCTTTCACAATTAATATTTCTTTTTATATAAATTCTTTAGCTCACTTTGAATACAGTTTTATTTCATAAAATTAGTACATATAACAAAATAAGCCTTGTAACTTTATTTAATTTTTGTAATTCTTTTGTTCTTTACAATTTATTACTTATATTTATATATTTAATCAATAGAAAAGTCAATATATTTAATCATATATATAGCAGTATCTAAACTTTCTACTTTTTGATATTTCTTAATATTTGTTTTCAATTTAATATTTCAAAAATTAGTAATCTTATTACAATATTAAATAGTAAAATTATTTAATTTATATATTTTTTTCTAAAATACAATTTTACAAATATCTTTATAATTGTTATATATTTTGAATAATTTTCAATTTTATGGAAAATATACAAATATAAGAAAATTTAATAAATACTTTCTAATTTTTATGTAGTAAATTATTAAAATTTATTTTTATACTACAAACTATTTTCGAAAGTAAATTTGAAGGAGATGATTATTATAAAACCAATTGAAAGTAAAGAAGATTATCAAGAATATGTTAATTATAAAACTCCTAATTCTCCTATTTTGAAGAATTGCTTTAATGCATTTTGGGTTGGAGGATTAATTTGTGCTATTGGACAAATCATTTTTGAAATATGCATATCTAGAGGATTAGATGAAACCAATGCTTACACTGTTGTATCTATGTTACTAGTTTTCGCTAGTGCCTTTCTAACTGCTTTAAATGTTTTCAATAAAATAGGAAAATTTGCTGGCGCTGGTTCATTAATACCAATAACTGGATTTGCAAATTCAATTGTCTCACCTGCAATGGAATATAAATCTGAAGGATATGTTATGGGAGTAGGCGCTAAAATGTTCACTGTTGCGGGTCCTGTACTTGTATATGGAATTTCGACAAGCATAATTGTTGGATTTGTTTACTTGATTTTTCATCTAGTATAAAAAAATATTATAGGAAGTTTATAATACTTTCCTACAAAAAAATAAGGAGTGTGATTTTTATAAAAAAAGTTGGAGAACAAAGTTACATTTTAAGTAATCCTGTTAATATAGCTTCTACTGCTACTATTGTTGGCCCTAAAGAAAAAGAAGGTCCTCTACATCAATATTTTGATCAATGTTTAGAAGATGAATTCTGGGGCGAAAAAAGCTGGGAATCTGCTGAAAGTAAAATTCTTAAAGAAACTGTAAATTTAGCTATTGCAAAATCAGAATTAGCATCAAAAGAAATTGATTTTTGTTTTGCTGGTGATTTACTAAATCAGTGTATTGCATCTTCATTTGGTTTAAGAGAAACCAATATTCCTTTTATAGGATTATTTGGAGCATGTTCAACCTTTGTTGAAGGTTTAATGGTTGGCTCAACTTTTATTGATGGTGATTTTGCTAACAATGTCTTATGTGGAGCTTCTAGTCACTTTTGTAGTGCAGAAAAGCAATTTAGATTTCCATTAGAACTTGGAAATCAAAGACCGCCATCTAGTCAATGGACTGTAACAGGCTCTGGATGTGCTGTATTAACCAAAAATGGTAATGGACCTTTTATAACAGCTTATACACCTGGAAAAATTGTTGATATGGGAATTAAAGATGCAAATAATATGGGAGCTGCTATGGCAGGTGCCGCATTAGATACTTTAGTTAGACATTTTCAAGATACTGGACGTTCACCAAATTATTATGATGCTATTTTTACTGGAGATTTAGGTCATATCGGAAAAGATATTTTAATAGATTTAGCCTCTAGTAAAGGATATAACATAAAAGCAAATTATAATGATTGTGGTGTTATGATTTTTGACAAAGAAGCTCAAGATACTCATTCTGGGGGTTCTGGTTGTGGATGTATAGCAAGTGTTTTCTCTGGATATATTTATAAAATGCTTCAAGAGAAAAAATACAAAAGAATATTACTAATGGCTACAGGTGCATTAATGAATTCTACTTCTTCACAACAAGGTGAATCAATTCCTGGAATTGCGCATGCTGTAAGTATAGAAATATGAAAGGAGCTTTGTATGAATATTGATTGGATGATGATTTTAAAAGCATTTTGTGTAGGTGGAATCATTTGTGTAATAGGTCAAATATTAATAGATAAAACAAAATTAACACCTGCTCGTATATTAGTAGCTTATGTTACTTTAGGTGCAATTTTAGGAGGTATTGGAATATACCAATATTTAATAGATTTTGCAGGATGTGGAGCAACTGTTCCTCTTACAGGTTTCGGAAATCTTCTATCAAAAGGAGTTATATCTGAAATTTCTTCAAATAATATAATAGGTGCTTTTACAGGAGGCACAAAAGCTGCTGCTGGAGGAATTGCTTCTGCAATCTTCTTTGGATATATTGCATCTCTAGTTTCAAAACCAAAAATAAAAAAACAATAAATTTTATTAATATTTCGCAAAGATTTTTATAATAGGAATTACTGAATAATTTTCTATTATAAGCCAAAATAGCCACTTTGTACTGAATAAAAAAATGAACTTTTAGTTCAGTACAAGTGACTTGTCATTACTATGTATAACTTAAAAAGACGAATACCTTAAATATTTTTTAAGATATTTGTCTTTTCATTGTAATATATTATCTATTATAATAAAACTTAGATAACTACTAAATATTATATTAATTTAAAAATTTCTTTAATTAATTATATTAACTAGCTCATAATATTTTCCATGTTTATTAATTAATTCTTCGTGCTTTCCTTGTTCTACAATTTTTCCATTATTTATCATTAAAATATTGTCAAAATCTTTTACCATTTCTAATGAATGTGCTATTAAAATTATAGTTTTATTTTTGGATAGCTCAGATATTGTTTCTTCAATTTTACTCTTACTATAATTATCTAACGCACTTGTTGCTTCATCAAATAATATTATTGGGGTATCCCTTAAGATTGCTCTTGCTATTGCAATTCGTTGTTTTTGGCCTACTGAAATATTATTATTATTTTCATTTATTTCTTCATCATATTTGTTTGGTAATTGAGTTATAAAATCATGTATATTAGCTAATTTACAAGCATCTTCAATTTCTTCCTGAGTTGCAGTTTCTTTTATCATTAATAAATTTTCTTTTATACTCATATTAAACAATATTGGCTCTTGATTTACAATAGTTATTGAATTTCTAAAACTTTCTTCTTTAAAATCTTTTATATTTTTCCCATCAAATTTTATAGTTCCACTATAATTATCATATTCTTTTAATAATAATTTAAATAAGGTTGTTTTTCCAGCACCACTTTGCCCTACTATTGCACTTTTGGTATTAGGTTTTATTTTGAAGTTAATATCTTCTAATATAGATTTATCACATTTTTCATATTTGAAATTCACATTTTTAAATTCTATACTTCCTAGAATATTATTGTAAGTCCTATTCCCAAATTTTTCCTCTTTTAAACTATCATTTTTCAATATTTCATTTATTCTTTTCATATTAGCTGTAAATTCTGATATTCCAAAGTCATGTTCAATAATTCTATGAAATACATCATCAACAACTGTTGTCATATATGTAATTAATAGCATTGCTGTTTCAATACTAAATTCTCCATTTTTTACTTTTGAAATTATATATAATAATATTATTGCATCTCCTACTATTCTTATAGTCCATTTAGAAGTATTTACTGTTTTGTTTAAAATTCTTCTTCTCATTCTAACATCTGATAACTTATTAATATAATTACTGAAAATATTTATGCATTTATCTTTTAAATTTAAAGCTTTAATTTCTTTTATTCCTTTGGTTGTTTCATTTACTATTGTTGTATATTTATCTGTATTTTGAAATTCATTATCTAAATATTTCTTAGATTTTTTTAATTGTATTTTAAATAGATATAAACTAATTATAGAAATAATAGTTACTGCTAATCCTATTTTATAATCTATAACATATATTACTATTAACATTACACAAGAAGTTGCAACATAAGCACTTTCTAATAATAATGAAGTTATTGTACTAATCATTCCACTTTCTGCTGCTTTCATTGTTGTTAAAAATTTTCCTGATTCTATATTATCAAAAGTAGTCATTGACAGTGCTAAAATTTTTTTATATAAACATTTTTGAATATTAGATACTATTTCTTTTTCAGCATTAATAACAATTCTTCTCCATTGATTATGACATAATGTAATTGAAATTAATCTCCAAATTGCACATACAAAAACTAGTCTAATAGCTATATCTAATTTCATACTCATTATACTTGCTATTAAATTTGAATTTTGAGTTGTATATATCATTGATGTTATAACAAAAACTAACATAAATATTGTTCCAATCCAATATTGCTTTTTATTATGTCCAGCATATTTAAACAAATCTTTTAGTGCAGTAAAAAAATTATATTCTTTATATTTTTTCAATTTACAATTCTCCAATTCTAATTTTTTTTCGATATTATACATTTTTTTAAGCTATATTTTGTATTTTTACTATCACCTCTAAAATCTTTTGCTTTTATATATAAAGATATTATTATTTGGATTAAAGTTAATAATAAAATATATATTTCAATATTTACAAAAGAGATTAATGTTATAGAAGTTCCTAATATTATTGGAACTAATATAAAACTTCTGCAATTCCATAAAATACTACAGCAAAAATAAAATATTGACTTATTTTCGATTTAAATAAAACAATTAATAATATATATTGATTTTACAATAATACTAATTCTATAAATTACAACTCTTTTTTCTTGTTTACATTTTATTATATTTCCTAATAAAAAATTTTCAATTCCTAATAGAGCATAAACAATTATATAATATAGTGTTCATTTGAAATTTGCAAAATATATGCTACAAAAAAGTTGCTCCAAACAAACTTACTATTGTATTAATTAAATCACAACTCATTAATCTTTTTGCTCTTCTACTTATCTTCATTTCTTTCTCCATTTGTTTTTTATTTATTATATCAATTGAAAATTTAAAAGTATAGTACATACTATATATTTTTAATTTTGTTTTTTTTTTATAATAATAGAAAAATATTATCAAAATTGTTATTTCCTACCAGAACACAAAAATTTTTCTCTTTCTCGGTTTATTGTTATTACTGCTCTAATATGGTATAATTATAGTATGGGATTTGATGTTCAACTTTTTTAATTGGTCTGCCAATTATTTGTTGAACTACAAAATGAGTTTTGGAGATTTGATCAGTCAGAAAGGAATAGGTATAATATATGAAAAAAATCAAATCTTCAGTAAAAGTTGTTGCAATGTTGTTAGCTTTATGCATTATTTTCGGCTCTTGCCCAAATGCATTTGCTTCTAATGCAACAAATGCTCCATATGGCTACACATACGATGATGCGGCTACTGGGCGTACTATGTATAACTACAATAGCTATAACACTCAAAAAAAGAGCTATTGTGTCACTCGCAAGTTTTATAGCCGTGGTAATACAGTATGTCACAGTAATGGTACAATTGTAACAAATTTATCTGCTGGATCTGGTTCTCTGTATAATGGTTTCGCTATAGGTGAAATTTTTTACTCGATTACCAGCAATGGAGAAGTTATTAGCGTGGATAAGAATAACAAGGTAACTATCTTGATTCCTTCTGGCGCAATCTCTTTTCTTTATAATGCAGATGATTTGATAACCATTGTCAAAACTACTTCAGGAAATAAATATATCTCTACTTTAGCCAATGCTCCTGAAACAGATGACGGCAATGATGCACCTATAGTATCAAATAAAGCTTCAAATCGTGTAGAGATTTTCACAAATTCCGCTGGAGAAATGGTTTACAATGCTTTTAAAAATAGCAAATTAGCGTTATCTATTGTAACTTCTAACAACGGGCAAAGAGTCTTAAATGTAACAAATAAAGTACGGTTATCTGACACTGTAAAAGGTGCAAAATTCATGGGAT
The DNA here is from genome assembly GCA_949388605.1 of uncultured Clostridia bacterium. Classification (GTDB taxonomy): domain Bacteria; phylum Bacillota; class Clostridia; order TANB77; family CAG-508; genus Scatovivens. The sequence continues at coordinate 9,353 of CASKJV010000016.1, read as the reverse complement.
TAGATGCCTTCTATAATGTGTATCTTTATGAATTAAATGGTACAGTGTACAGATTTAAAAACGGTAATTGGTATTCCGCAGAAAAGATCGAACTCAATAGTACTTTCAAATCATTTAAGACTGATAATAATGGTTTCATTAGTCAAATTGTAACAACCAAAAATACCTTTACAATAAAACAGCTTACGACTTCTAATAAGTGGAAAGCCAAAAAAACTTATGTAGTAACAAAAGATAACTATTGTACTCTTTATATTAAAGGTACTACCAAAAGCTACACTTTGTTACTCGTTAATGGTATCTTAAGACTCAATGGGAAAAAAGTCGCCACAAATGTTTCAAAATTCGGTTTTATCTCAGCAAAAAAATTCGGTTATATTCGTAAAGGAGTAACTCTCACAGCAAAAATTTCTAAACCGAAAAAATCTAACAAATTCTGTTCAAATAGTAATAACTTTAATAAGAACAAAATTGGTATTATAAAAGAAGTTGTTCTAAAGAATGGAAAATTAAAGAAAATTAGATAATTAGAATTTATTTTACCAAATCCCAAAACAAACTACAATTATGATCTCTAAAACTCATTAAGAGAGGCGTCTTCGCCTCTTTTTTCTAATTTTGTTAAAATTACATATTATAAATTCACACAAACTTTTACTATGTAAAATTTGACATAAACATTTATTTTATAGAAAATCCAAAAAGATTTCTTTGTACAGAGCAAAAAAGAATACCGATAAGCTCTATTAGAGCTATCGGTATTTTGTAGTTATTTAGATAACAATATTAATTTTACTTGCTCACATTCTTCTCCTAAAAATCCTACAATTTTTTCCTTTTGCGGATTTAAGATAATGGATATAAAATCGCCAAATTTTTTTACAAAATCTTTATGATTTTTTGTATCATGAGTACTAAATCTAAAATCAGTTTCTTGTGGATGACTATGTGCAAATCCAAGAAATTCTACATTTCCAAACAAATCTTGATAAATCGAATCAGATTTAGGTATATTCTCATTTATAATTGAGATTTCGTCCATAATCTGCCTTAAACAAAAATCATCCATTGTGGCCATATTTCTAGCTCGATTATATAAGATTGCTGGCACAACATATTTCACTAAAGAAACTTCATTAAAATTATTTCCGATTAATCCAGCTTGCTCTTCATACAAATTACTAGGATGACATTCTCCATAATGGAAAATACTGTATAAATCCTTTGTAGCTTGTGGCGTAAATATTACTGTTTTAGATGCTTTAAACTTAGCTGGTTCTATTGTAAGATGTTGCATTTCTCCATTTTTTTTCATTAATAATGTAAGAATATCATTATATGATACATCTTTCATTTTTTTCAAATCATCTTTTTTCTTGAAAATTTTTTTGTAACAAAATTGTGGTGTATTAGTTTCAAAATCAAAAGTATGAAAACTATCTCCTTTACAATACTTCCAATACTCACAACTTTCACATTGCTTAGCCTTTGTTCTATTTGGATTTCTATAAAATTCAAATTTATTTTTCCAAACTTCGCAAAAATCATCTTTTAGGACATTGCCTTGTATCAATTCTTTCCTTCTTGGAATGTTAGGACATCCAAAAATATCCCCATTAGAAAGAACTGATGCAACATGAATTCCTGTGTAGCAGGCAAACTTCTTGCCAGTTGGATCTACAGTATTTTCAGTATTACCAAAATAATGAGTACAACTCCATACTACTGGTAGCTCAGAAGATGAATGCTTTTTTATAAAATCAAATAAAAAGTAATAATCTTCTGTACTCAACATTAAGTCTTTATTATCTTTAGCTCTGCCAATAGGATCTATCCCACTAATTCTAAGAGAATCAATTTTAAGCATACTTAATAGCCGATAAACTTCTGGTAATTCAGAAATATTCTTTTTAGTTGCAATAAAAGTAACTTGAATATGTTCAACAAAATTAGCCTTTTTTAGCTTTTCAATAGAAGAAATAATTCTATCAAAAGAACCTGGTACATGTCTAAATTTTTCATGAGTCTTTTTCATTCCATCAAGACTAATCGTAATTGTTGACATGTGTGTTTCTCTCATTTTGCTAATAACATCATTTGTTATTAGCATTCCATTAGTTACTAATCCCCATTTGAAGCCAAGGCTATCTGCATATGCTGTAATTTCAAACAAATCTTTTCTTATAAGTGGTTCTCCACCTGTAATATTTAGCATAATAGAGCTTGTCCCAAAATTTTTTGCCACACTATCAAGCACTTTTTTGAAAATTTCAGAAGATAATTCATCTTTTTGGCTAGCTGTGCACCTGCTACCACAATGGTCGCAGAGTGCATTACATCGGCTAGTTACTTCAAAAAAGAGAGTATGCAGTGAATTTTTACCATTTGAGTAATTACACATAATATCTCCTTTCAGTTAATCAATTATAATCTTACCACTTGTCACAGAACTTTCATTTTCAGAATACTTCTCAGCCTGATTTACTGCTTCTTCAACACTATTTGCCATCGGGCAACCATACAAACACCTCATAGATTCAGCTCTTCTGTAAACAACTTCAGTTCGTGGACAAGGTTCGTGCTCTCCCTCTTCAATAAAAACGAAACTACATTCTACAATGCCTAATTCCTCTAAAGAACGATATTCGTCTGTACAAATCTCTTTAAAATTCTTCTTATTTTTATCTTCCAAATACACTTTTGTTGTAAGATAAGAATTGCGAAAAGAAGAAATATGTCCCAAATCCCTAAGCAAAGCTTTAAACTCCACCTCATTAATGTCAGCAGGTATAGTTACTTCACTGTATTTCCTCCGATTGTGAGTTACATATACGTGTATAAGTTTTCTTTCAGCCATAATAGTACGCTCCTTTCATAATGTAAAAGTTTATGGTTACTAAAAACTACCCTCCTTGTAATAAATTTACTTAGTAAATAATACTTAGTATGATAATAATTTTTATTATAAAAATTTTATGTAAATATATTATCATCATTTGTATTTAAAGTCAATAACTGCAGTAAAATCTGCATGTTCTTACTTCTAAATAATATTTTAATAATTTTATACTTACAATATTAAATTTATTTTTTATATTTTTCTTAGAATTTCAAGTGTTTTAAAATTTCATTCTGAAATCACCGAACATTTTTTCGTTTTACTATTGACAATTTATAAATGTATATGTAAAATAAAACAAACAAACATTTGCGAACATTTATTTTATAGGAGGATGATAAAATGAATATTTTAAAATTAGTAAAATCAAGTAATACAAAGGAAAAAATCCAATTAAACAATGATAACTTTTTGTTTGGAAAAGATGAAACTTTACAACCTAAATTTGCAAAAATATTTGGTTTGAATTTTTCTGTAAATATATATTATTTAAGAATAAACTCTCCCGAATTAAATTTAAAAAAAAATTGTATAAATATTCATTTACCTATCTCTTATAGAAAAAAAGATAATCAAGAATTAGTAAATATAATATTATTAAAAATGTATACAAAAATTGCAGAAAATGAAATTGAAAATATTATGGAAAAAGCAAGACATGAATTCGGTTTTGCTCCAGAAGATTATGAAATAAAAAAAATTTCAGGAAGCTTAGCAACTTGTAACAAAGATTTACAATCAATTTGTATAAATCCGTATATAGTTAGATATTCAAGAGAAGTAATTGAATATATTATTTTCCATGAATTTTGTCATTTAAAATTCAAAAATCATACAAAAAGTTTTTATAATATGTTAAAAAAATACAAACCAAATTACGAAATGTTTGCAAAACAAATAGCAAATTTAAAATATTAAACTATAATTTGTAAGGCAAATTATAGTATATAAACTTTAGCAACTAATTATTTTTATAGTCGAACATAAGAGCCTTTTTAACATTCTCAAACATTTTAAATGGCTCGTCTTTGTTAATGCACATAACTTATCTTTACGTCATTACAATTCCTAGAACTAAGAAATGTGTCAAAGACTTTATATCATAGGAATTGCAGAGCAATTTCCTATAATATAAAAAAACTTAATTAATGGAAAAGAGCACTAATTTTAGTGCTCTTTTCCCAATATTCAGTTTTCATTTTAACAATTTCTACCATCCACGTTTTCTATTATACTCAAAAGCCCGTCTAATGTCTTCATTAGACGCAGGAATTCTTCCACCACAACCTCCTGAATCTACTGAGAATGTAGTGTGACTATCTCCTCCACATCCGCTACTGCGTTTATTAGCGTACAAATATTTTCTTGCTCCACCACAGCCTCCTGATTCTATTGGTATCCTAATTTCAGAAGAACCACCACAACCTCCAAAACTACTACTTCCACCACATGACATAATGTTTTCCTCCTTTATTGTTTTAATATTGGTGTATCATATTCAAAAATATAGATATATTCTCTTTTTTGCCATCCCAGTCGTAACATATATCTCCATTTTGTAATATAATCAGGTCATTAATTTCTACAATATTTCCAAATGGTATAGCTGTAGTCATCAGTCCTCGATGATAATTAATAATTAACTCATCTTCTCCGTTTTCATCAAATTTTATAAAGGTACAAGTATCACAAACATTGCAAAAACTATGAGATTTATAATAGTAAGCAATAGCTAAATCATTAACAACTTTACAGTTAGTCATCTCATGTAATTCTGCTTTGTTCTGTGCAACATAGTTACCTCTTAAATTTAATAATAGGGATTGTGATCCACCTTTAAGTTTTGCAATTTTACTCCATCTATCAACATATACTTTTAAACTGTCAACAGAAAAAGTATCTTCTCCCTGTGAAACTACATTAATTCTAACAGGCTTTTTTATTGTTGCAATTACTTTATCTTCTGCAATTTGATGTAAAATTGTTGAATCCTCAACATATGAATGTCGATGGCGAGAAATACTAATACTTTTCACACAATCAGTAGAATTTACAAGTTCAATAAACTCTTTGCAATTTCTTTTGGGTAAACTTGTATTAATATAAACTATCTTATTATCTACTATTGATAATAATTCTCGTAATTTTTCAACATCTGCACTTGGTTCACCACCAGTAAAAACAACAATTGGTAAAATGGACTTCCGTATTAACCGCAAGCTTTCTTTTAGCTTTTCAAAATCACTTCTAATTAGATTATAATCTTTCTTTGAAGAACAAAACTTGCAATTGTTTGTACAGTTCCATGGTACATACACTGTAACAGAAAAATCACTTCTTCCTATTGTAAAGTCTTTAATCATTTTGTCACCCCTTTATTAATTGAATAAATAATTAAATTGTTACATATGTGGTAAAACTGTTATTATATCCTATATTAATTTCTAATAGATATAAAAATAATTTTAACTGTTTTACATTGTATCATAATATCGAAAAATCATCAATATTATGTAATCTTTTTTAAAAAAAAGAAAAGAATAAAAATTTTGAGGTACAATTGTTAAATAAAGCTTTCTTTAATATGAAGTTCAGAAAACTTTCCTATTAAAGAATAAAAGGGCCACTTTTAACATTCTCAAACATTTTAAATAAGTTTAAGTGGCTCGTCTTTGTTCGATGCACATAATTTATCTCTACGTCATTACCATTCCTAATGGTAAGAAATGTGCGAAATTGGCCAAAGTCTTTATATTATAGGAATTACAAAGTAATTTCCTATAATATAAAAAAATCTATTCCTTACACAGGAATAGATTTTTTATAATTATTTAACTACAATATTATAAATTTTACCTTTTACATAAATTTCTTTAACAACATTTTTTCCACCAATAGCATTTTTAACAGTTCCATTACTCTCTACTATTGCTTTTACTTCTTCTTGAGAAGCATCCTTAGATGCAACAATTACTGCTTTTACTTTTCCGTTTACTTGAACAGGAATTTCTATTTCATCATCTATAGTTTTTGATGCATCATATGTTGGCCAAGGTGTTTCATTAATAGTTTTGTCCTCATCTAACATACTAAATAGTTCTTCTGTCATATGTGGTGCAAAAGGATTTAGTAATTGTAAGAATGTTTTATATTCTGCTCTATTAATTTTCTTATCTTTATAAAACTCATTTGTCATTTTCATGAATTCTGCAACAGAAGTATTAAATTTCATTTCTTCTATATCAGAAGTTACTTTTTTAATAGCTTTATGCATCATTTTTTCATGCTCAGGAGAATATTCATCACCATCAACTAAAATATCTTTCATATTCCATACTCTATCTAAAAATTTTCCACATCCACGAATAGATTCCATAGACCATGGAGCTGTTTGATCAAAAGGTCCCATAAACATTTCATAAACTCTAAAAGTATCTGCTCCAAATTCAGCAACTATATCATCAGGATTAATAACATTTCCTTTAGATTTAGACATTTTTTCTCCATTTCCACCTAAAATCATACCATGAGATGTTCTTTTTTGATATGGTTCTTTAGTAGGAACTACTCCTACGTCATATAAAAATTTATGCCAGAATCTTGAATATAATAAATGAAGTGTTGTATGTTCCATTCCACCATTATACCAATCTATTGGAGACCAATATTCTAGAGCCTCTTTTGAAGCTAATGCTTCATTATTATGTGGATCCATATATCTTAAGAAATACCATGATGATCCCGCCCATTGTGGCATTGTATCTGTTTCACGTCTAGCATCCTTTCCACAACAAGGACATTTTGTTTTTATCCATTCTGTTTGTTTTGCTAAAGGTGATTCGCCATTTTCTCCAGGTTCGTAATCTTCTATATCTGGTAATACAAGTGGTAATTCTGATTCTGAAATAGGATTCCATCCACAATCTTCACAATATACCATTGGTATTGGTTCTCCCCAATATCTTTGACGAGAAAATACCCAATCACGTAATTTATAATTTACTTTTCTTTCACCTAATTTATTTTCTTCTATATAATTAATTGCTTTTTCAATAGCCTCTTTTGATGTTAATCCATCTAAAAATTCTGAATTTACTGCTATACCATTATTAACATCAGTAAAAGGTTCAGTCATATATGGTGCTGATTCTTCATCAACAATTAAATAATCATTATTTTGTACTTCATCATTTTGATTTTCCCCTTTAGGTCTGATAACTGGTTTTATTGGTAAATTAAATTTTTTAGCGAACTCAAAATCTCTATCATCATGTGCAGGAACAGCCATAATAGCCCCTGTTCCATAAGTAATTAAAACATAATCTGAAATCCAAATAGGAATAGCTTCTTTTGTTAATGGATTTATAGCTTTAATTCCTTTTATTTCGACACCTGTTTTTTCTTTATTAAGTTCTGCTCTTTCAAAATCTGATTTTAATGCTGATTTTGCTTTATATTCATTTACTTCTTCTAAATTTATAATTCTGTCTGAATACTTTTTAATTAATTCATGTTCTGGTGCAACAACCATATAAGTTGCTCCGAAAATTGTATCTGGTCTTGTTGTATAAATTAGTAAAGTTTCATCTGTTCCTTCTATTTTAAAGTTAACTTCTGCTCCTTCACTTCTTCCTATCCAATTTATTTGTTGAGCTTTTATTTTATCTAAGAAATCTATATCATCTAAATCATCAATTAATCTTTGTGCATATTCAGTAATTTTTAACATCCATTGCGATTTTTCTTTTTGTACTACTGGACTTCCACATCTTTCACAAACACCATTTACAACTTCCTCGTTAGCTAAACCTACTTTACATCCTGTACAAAAATTAATTGGCATTGTAGCCTTATAAGCAAGTCCTTTTTTATATAATTGAATAAATATCCATTGTGTCCATTTATAATAATCTGGATCTGTTGTATTTACTTCTCTTGACCAATCAAAAGAAAAACCTAAAGACTTTAATTGTTCTCTAAAATGATTAATATTATTTTCTGTTGTTATTTTAGGATGAACATGATTTTTTATAGCATAATTTTCAGCAGGGAGTCCGAAAGCATCAAAACCAATTGGATATAAAACATTATATCCTTCCATTCTTTTCTTTCTTGCAATAATATCTAATGCAGTATAACTTCTTGGATGACCAACATGTAATCCTTGGCCTGAAGGATATGGAAATTCTATTAAACCATACCATTTTTTCTTGTTTGAAAAGTCTTGTTTTGCATTAAATGTACCTTCTTTGTACCATTTTGATTGCCATTTTTGTTCTATTTCTTTAAAATTATATCCCATAGCTTTCTCTCCCTTTATTTTAGTTTCAATGCAAAATATTATATATCAATAATTCACTTTTTTCAAGATTTATAGAGTTTTTTTATAAGAAACATAAAGAGAAGGCAAATTAATTACCCTCTCTTTATGCTTTCTTTGTTCAGCATCAAACTTATATATATTTGTTATTCATCATTTTATTTTTCATCCCCATTCCATTCCTTTCGCATTTTATTTCTAAGCTCATCCAATCCCTTTTCTTTTTCTTTTGCTTTCACTTGTTTCACTTTTTCAAACCATTTTCTAGATTGGTTTAGGGCTTCTTTTATTTCTTTTTTATGAGGAATAATTTCTAAATCAAACATTTTTATTTCACTACCATTATCCCACTTTTCTCCTTCCATTACTTCATTTGTTTTTTCATAAACTAATCCTTCTTTACTATACTCTAACTGTCTTCCATCTTCATCTTTTACACTAATTAAACCTTTTTGTAACATTTTCTTTATATTTATTAATGATGTGTCTTCTGTTGCATTACAATAAATCTTTTGATTATTTTGACTAGCTTCTAATAACAATTTATATATTTCCGTAGTTGCTTCTGCAATAGCATGTTTTATATCTCTGTTTGGCAAAACTTCATTTTTTTGTGAATTAATACCTCCCACTATTGCTAAATCTTTTATTTTTATTTCAGAATCACTTTTACCATAAATTAAATACCAATCTTCATTACTTCCAAGTTTTACTTCTACATTATCTATTTCATATATAAATTTTATATCATTTAGTGTTTCAGCTTCATCATTATTTAATACCTGCTGTTTCTCTCTAAAAACAATTCTTTCTATTTTCTTTATTTTATTAATTTTTTCTCCTGTTATTTGTTCTTCTGATAATGTTTGCACTTTGCCTACTGTTCCATACCAATAAGGTACTTCTTTTGGTTTTACTATTTTTTTCCACCTATTATTCTCTTTTCTTTTTTCTATTTGGGCTAATTCGTCTTCTGCCATTGTAGCTAAAATAACTGGTGTTCCTACTACTGAATCAATCCATGGATATCCATTGTGTATTGAATGATACCAGTTACTTGCTTCATCTGGAACTACTACTTTTGCAGGTGGCTGATTTGTTAATTCACCTAAATCATTATAACCTGTTCCTGCA
>CASKJV010000015.1 GCA_949388605.1 uncultured Clostridia bacterium | reverse complement strand
TGCAGGAACAGGTTATAATGATTTAGGTGAATTAACAAATCAGCCACCTGCAAAAATAGTGGCTCCAGATGAAGCAAATAACTGGTATCATTCAATACAGAATGGATATCCATGGATTGATTCAGCAGGAGGAACAGTACCAAGTGGATCGTCAGGAACACCAGTTATTTTAGTTACAATGCCAGAAGACGAATTAGCCCAAATAGAAAAAAGAAAAGAGAATAATAGGTGGAAAACAATAGTAAAACCAAAAGAAGTACCTTATTGGTATGGAACAGTAGGCAAAGTGCAAACATTATCAGAAGAACAAATAACAGAAGAAAAGCTTAATAAAATAAAGAAAATAGAAAGAATTGTTTTTAGAAAGGAACAACAAGTATTAAATAATGATGAAGCTGAAACACTAGATGATATAGAATCTATATATGAAATAGATAATGTAGAAGTAAAACTCGGAAGTAATGAAGATTGGTATTTAATTTATGGTAAAAGTGAGTCTGAAATAAAAATAAAAGATTTAGCAATAGTGGGAGGTGTTAATTCACAAAAAAATGAAGATTTGCCAAATGGAGATATAAAACTTGCTATTGCAGAATCAACTACGGAAATATATAAATTGTTATTAGAAGCTAGTCAAAATAATCAAAAGATTTATTGTAATGCAACAGAAGATACATCATTAATAAATATAAAGAAAATGTTACAAAAAGGTCTAATTAGTGTAAAAGATGAAGAAGGAAGACAGCTAGAGTATAGTAAAGATGGATTAGTTTATGAAGAAACAAATGAAGTAATGGAAGGAGATAACTGGAATAATAGTAGTGAAATAAAAATGTTTGATTTAGAAATTATTCCACATAAAGGAGAAATAAAAGAAGCTCTAAACCAATCTTTAAAATGGCTCGAAAAAGTAAAACAGGTAAAACAAATGAAAGGAAAAGAAAAAGAAACGGGATTGGATGAGCTTAGAAATAAAATGCGAGAGGAATTGAATGGTGATGAAAGATAATTTAAAAAAGTTAAAAATAGCAACAAATAGCTATAGATTAAAAAACGATAATCAAATAACAGAAAATGTATTAATATACATAGAAGAAAGAATAAAAGCAAATAAAAAAGAAATAGAGAAGCTAATTGAAATAAAAGAAGAAAATATAACATATGAAGAAATAGAAAATGCTATTAAAGAAGAAATTAAAGAAGATGTAAAATATAAAGATTATAAAAAAATGGTTATTAGTCAAGATAGATTTATATTAGCCACACTTTTAATGCCAATAGGAACTATTGCGGTAGAAGCATATGATACTATAGAAGTAATTAGATATTTAATAAAAGCAATAAAAACAAGAAATGGAATAGCAATTTCAGATGTAGAATATGATGAACAAAGTATTAAATATTTGATTTTTGAAATTATAAAAGAAGCTTTGAAGAAATTTAATATAGACGAAAACTTAATTATGATTTTGCCATATGAAGAATGTTTTTATTCATATTTTGATAAAGTAATTTATACTTACAATAAAGAAGGTAAAAAATTAACAAGAAATAGATATGAAAGTAAAAAATATATTGAAAATAAATATCTCTATATAGAAAATTCAGAATTAGAAGAAATTGCATTAAGAGATAATCAAAATTTAGAAAAAGAAGTTATATATGGAGCTATAGAGGAAGTGATTGAAAAAATTAATGAAGTGCCTAGTATATCTGTAAGTATTTATACTAAAAGCGCTGAAAAAGCTTACAATTTTATTAATCTAGTAAATAGCCAAAATATTCTTGTAAATACAAGTTTAGAAAATACTAAAGAAACTGATATATCATCATGCGAATTATATAATTATAAAAATATAATTATACCAATGCCTAATAAGGAAAGTAAAGAAGAAACAGTAGAATTTAAAAGTGAAGAAGAAAATTCTTTGCAAGTAGTAAATAAAACTATATTTAGAAAAATAAAAGATTTTCTAAAAAAGATATTTGGTGGAGATTTTTAGAATACTAACCCTTGTGCATAATAACTTAAAAAGTTATTATGCCATTTATTTTTTATGTTAATTTTATAAAAATATTGATATTTGCACATATTCGTGATATAATTTGACCATAAAACACATTGTGTGAACAGATTGAAGTGGAAAATTTTATGCTTTATAAAAAAGGAGGGCATTAGTAAAAGTTTGTTTACCAACGTGAAATATAACTCGAAAACTAAATAATTCAAAAAAGGAGAGATTTCAGAATGAGAAATAAACCTACCTTTAAAGCGTATTTAAGTGCGTATCACAACGAAGTAACTGGATCTCGGTTATTAGTTGTTGTTGAGTTTCCAGATGGAAGTACAAAAAGAGTGTTAGTGGATTGTGGTTATTTTCAGGAAATCAAATATCGGTATTTAAATTATGTAGATGATTTAGATCCCAAAGATATTGATGCAATAGTTGTAACACATAACCATATTGATCACACAGGTATGCTTCCGAAATTTGTCAAAAATGGATATACAAACAAAATTTATATGACAAATATTACTCAGCAACTTTGTCCTGCATTTTTAAATGATTGTGCTGCACAGCAAAGAGAAAATGCGCAAGATATGAAGGAGAGATATCCTGAAGAAGCAAAAATGTTCAAACCTTTGTATTCGGCAGAAGACGTTGAAAAAACAGAGGAACTTATTGTAGGACTTCCATATCGTAAAACTGTGGAAATTCTTCCTGGAATTAAAATAACATTTTTTGAAAATGGACATATTCTTGGAGCAGGAATGATTTTACTGCAGTGCCAGTATAAAGGGATGAAATCTATAAACTTCTTTTTTACTGGTGACTACCGTATGAAAAATTGTTTTTATGAGGTACCACCATTTCCACAATGGCTCTTAGATATGCCACTTATTATGGTAAATGAGTCAACATATGGCAACACAAATTCAGATGAAATCAAAAAATGCTTAAAAGCAAATGTGCTTGAATCGTTTTCCAAAAAGATGGATATTCTGATTGGTGCTTTTGCTCAGGGAAGAATGCAAGAACTTCTTTATTTTTTCAAGTGTTTGCAGGACGAAGGTTTAATTCCAGAAGACTATATCATTTGTATTGATGGTTCTTTAGGAATAAAAACTACAGAGAAATATAAACAAATTCTTGAATGGTATAATCCTGAAAAAAAGGATTTCTTGCCGAAGAATGTTATTTATGTTACACCGAAACAAAGAGATGCTGTAATTTCAGACAAGAGGCCGAAAATTATTATTACAACTTCAGGAATGCTTTCTAATGGCCCAGCAAGAACTTATGTACCTATTTTTTTGCAAAAACCCAATACAATGATTCATTTGGCAGGATATGCAGCAGAAGAAACTCTTGCTAGAACATTATTGGATGCAAAAAGAGAAAGCATTGTTAAAATAGGTCATAATGTAATTACTAAAAAAGCAATTGTAAAAACAACACGGGAATGCACTTCTCATGCAACTGCAGATGAAATGATTAATGATTTCTTAAAACAATTTAACAATATTGTATTATCAATTATTAATCATGGAAGTTATGAAAATCGTGAGATTTTTGCCAAAAGAGTAGCAGAGGAAACTTCTGCTAAAGATGTTGGTATAATAGATAGAGATAACATGTATGTTATTTATCAAAACGCACAGAAAGATGATAAATATAATGATATCTTTATCAAAAAAACTCCAGCCAAACTAAATACACAGTTTAATCGTATTTTTAATAAGGATGCAGAAGCAAAAAGAAGAGAGAAACGTCGCAAACAAAAGGCGAATAAAAAGAAAATGAGAAATGCAGCTAAAAGAAAACGGAAATCTGAAAAGGGAAAGGATGAGAGTTAAATTTCATAATCATACAACTAAATAATGTGCCAGAGCAGATGAGATATCATCTGCTCTTTTTCCGATTTCGTATTGACTTTATACATAAAAAGTAATATAATGTTAACCGAGGTTAACAAAAAGGAGAGAATAATGATTAGTAAAGCTTTAGAAGAGTATTTAAAAACAATGTATATATTAAAAAAGCAAAAAGGCGATATTAGAGTTACAGATATTGCTAATAAAATGAATTGTTCAAAACCTAGTGTAAATAAAGCAATAAATAATTTGAAAGATAATAATTTAATAAATTATGAATCATATGGAACAATAGAATTAACAGATTCAGGTGAAAATTTAGCAAAAAAAATTTTAGAAGCTTATGATATTGTATATGTGTTTTTTAAGGATGTATTAGAATTAGAAAATAAAATAGCTCAAAAAGAAGCTGAAAAAGTAAAATCAGTACTTTCGGATACAACAATTAATCAGCTTGCTAAATATGTTCATAAAGTTTTAGATCTCAATAATTTAGATTGTAATTATGACATAAATAAAGAAAAATGTAGATGTTGTACAAGAAATTCTATAAAAGGAAAGGTATAAATATGTTAGAATTAAAAAATATATGTTTTAAGAGAGATAATAAAAAAATATTAGATAATATTAATTTAGTAGTAGATACAAATAAATTAATTGTAATAACAGGTCCAAATCGGATCTGGAAAATCAACTTTAGCAAAAATAATTATGGGAATTGAAAAACCAGATTCTGGCGAAATTTTTTTAGATGGACAAAACATTACAAACTTATCTATTAATGAAAGAGCAAAAGTGGGAATAGGTTTTGCATTCCAACAGCCAGTTAGATTTAAAGGAATAACAGTATATGATTTACTAAAATTGTCGTCAGAAAAATCAATTAATAAATCAGAAGCATGTGAAATATTATCTAAAGTTGGTTTATGTGCTAAAGAATATGTTGATAGAGAAATTAGTAGTTCTTTATCTGGTGGAGAGTTAAAAAGAATTGAAATTGCAACAGTTGCTGTAAGAAATTCTAAACTTACTATTTTTGATGAACCAGAAGCTGGAATTGATTTATGGAGTTTTCAAAATTTGATTAAAATTTTCGAAGATATGAAAAAAATTATTAAAGGAACAACATTAATAATTTCTCATCAAGAAAGAATTTTAAATATTGCAGATGAAGTAATTTTAATAAAGAACGGAAAAATAGAGCAAACAGGAACTAAAGATAAATTATTAGGAATGGTGACAGAAAAACCTTTATGTTGTAAGTTAGGAGAAAATTAATAAATGGATAATAAAGATAAAGAATTATTACAAGAAATAACAGGAATACAAAATGCTGAGTTTACAGGTGCATATAATATTAGAAAAGATGGAAAAGGAATTGAAAGAAAAATTACAGAAAATGTAAATATTATAACTAAAAAAGATGTTTCTGGAATTGATATATATGTTAAAGAAAATACTAAATATGAATTTATTCATATACCTGTAATAATAACGGAAAGTGGATTAAATGATGTTGTATATAATGATTTTTATATAGGAGAAAACGCAAATGTAACAATTATTGCAGGTTGTGGTATTCATAATAATCATCACAAAGATTCTCAACATGATGGAATACATCGTTTCTTTTTAGAAAAAGGAGCAAGAGTAAAATATATTGAAAAACATTATGGCGAAGGAGAAGGAACAGGAAAAAGAATATTAAATCCAGTTACAGAAGTGTATTTGAAAAATGATGCTACAATGGAAATGGATTCTGTTCAAATAAAAGGTGTAGATTCAACAGTAAGAGTAACAAAAGGTGTGCTTGAGGAAAATAGCAATTTTATAGTAAGTGAAAAAATTTTGACACATGGAAATCAGTTTGCTAAAACAGCTTTTGAAGTTGAACTAAATGGTGAAAATACAAGTACTAAAGTTACTTCAAGATCTGTTGCAACAGAAAATTCAAAACAGGAATTTTCTTCAAAAGTAATTGGAAATAGTAAATGTTTTGGACATGTTGAATGTGATGCGATTATTAAAGATAATGCAAAAATAATTGCCATACCTGAAATTATTGCTAATAATGTAGAAGCAAATTTAATTCATGAAGCAGCAATCGGAAAAATAGCAGGTGAACAATTAATTAAATTAATGACATTAGGATTAACAGAAAAGGAAGCAGAAGAAGCTATTATTAATGGATTTTTAAAATAATAAAATAAAGGACAAAATATGGAAAATAGAAAAGTATTACATGGTATGAGTGAAAAGTTAGTATGTGAAGTAACAGAAAAAAATAAAAAAGTTCTTCTTGGTATGAGTGGTGGAGTTGATAGTAGTGTATCAGCCCTATTACTAAAAAATGAAGGATATGAAGTTATAGGAACTACTTTAGAATTTTTTTCTGAAAGTAGTTGCTCTAATACGAATACATATTTAGATGCAAAAAATGTATGTAATCAGATGGGAATATCACATTGTATATTTGATTATAAAAAAGAGTTTAGACAATATGTAATAAATGATTTCATTAATTGCTATGCAAATTGCAAAACACCTAATCCATGTATTGAGTGTAATAAATATATGAAGTTTGGTGCAATGTATGATAGGGCAAAAGAAATGGGATGTGAATATATTGCAACTGGTCATTATGCTAAAACTGAATATAGTGAAAAATATAAAAGATGGGTTTTAAAAAAATCGAATGCAGGAAAAAAGGATCAAAGCTATGTTTTATGGAATATTCCTAAAGAATTAATTAGTCATATTTTATTTCCATTATCTGATTTTGAAAGTAAAGAAGAAATTAGACAAATAGCAAGAGATAATAATTTAAATGTAGCTAATAAGCCAGATAGTGAAGATATATGTTTTGTTCCAGATGGGAATTATAAAAAGTTTTTAGAAAGTAATTCAAGTATAAAACCTAAAGAAGGAAATATAGTAAATATAGAAGGGAAAATTTTAGGTAAGCATACTGGATTATATAATTATACAATTGGACAAAGAAAAGGTTTAGGAATCTCAAATCCAGTACCACTTTTTGTGTTAGGATTTAATAAAAATAGAAATGAAGTAATAGTTGGAGAAGAAGATAAATTATATAAAAAAGAAATTTTAGTTACTAATATAAACTTATTATTAGTAGATGAAATAAAAGAATGGATAGAAGTAGATGTAAAAACAAGATATTCTTCTAAAATAGCTAAAGCTAAAATTATAGAAGAAAATAATAATATTCGTGTTATATTTGATGAACCGCAAAGAGCTATAACACCTGGACAATCAGCTGTATTTTACATTGATGATATAGTTTTGGGTGGTGGAAAAATAGTTTAAAATTTTTGTACACGCTGAATACTATCCAAATATAAAAAATTGTTATTACAGATTTGAAAATACAAAGAATATAATTTAAATTTAAAATAATAGAATATTTTAAATATATTGTAAAGTGTAAAAAGAAGGAAAAAATGGAAAAATTTGAAGAAATAGAACAAACTATTACCAAAAGGTTTAGAAAAGAAATATGGAAAAGATTTGTAAAAGGAATATGTGAATATGAAATGATCTCTGAAGGGGATAAGATAGCTGTATGTATTTCTGGTGGAAAAGACTCAATGCTTATGGCAAAATGTTTTCAAGAGTTAAAAAAACATAGAAAAATGAATTTTGATGTGAAATTTATAGTTATGAATCCTGGATATAATGAACTTAATAAACAAAAAATTATTAGTAATAGCAAATTATTAAATATACCAATAACTATGTTTGAAGCAGATATTTTTAATAGAGTTGTAAATATAGAAAATAATCCTTGTTATATTTGTGCTCGAATGAGAAGAGGGTATTTGTATGAAAAAGCAAAAGAATTTGGATGTAATAAAATTGCTTTAGGTCATCATTTTGATGATGTAATTGAAACAATTTTAATGGGGATGTTTTATGGAGCACAAATGCAAACAATGATGCCTAAAGTTCAAAGTACTTCTCATCCTGGTATGGAACTAATTCGCCCATTATATTTTGTAAAAGAAGAAGACATTATAATGTGGAGAGACAAAAATGAATTAGAATTTATTGAATGTGCATGTAGATTTACAGAAGAGTATACAGCTAATGACAATAAAGATGGAAAATCCAAAAGACAGGAAATGAAAAGTCTTATAAAAGAAATGAAACAAAACTATGAAAATATTGATATAAATATTTTTAATAGTGTTCAAAATGTTAATTTAGATACCATAATTTCCTATAAAAGAGGAGAGAATACATATCATTTTTTAGATGATTATGAGGAAAGATTAGAAAAAAAGAAACAATTGTAGAGTTTTAAGTATAACATTAAAAAATAAATTTTTTAGAATACAGAAAAAATATCCTAATTATATTTTAAGGAGGAAAAATGAAAAAAGTTAAATTTGATATTCAAGGAATGACCTGTAGTAGTTGTCAAGCTCATGTTGAAAAAGCTGTAAATAAACTTGATGGAATTAATTTGGCTAATGTTAATTTATTATCTAATAATATGATTGTTGAATATGATGAAAAGAAATTAGATAATAATAAAATAATCAATTCTATTATAGATGCTGGATATGGTGCTTCTATTGTATTAGAAACGAAGAATGATTTGAAAGAAAATAATAGAAATATTGATAATAAAGAAGCTATAAAAGAAATGAAAAAAAGATTAATAATTTCAATAGTTTTTTGGATTCCACTTATGTTTGTTGCAATGTATCACATGATATTTGAATTGTTAAATATATCCATTCCAGAAATTATTAAGGAATTTTTACATGGATCTGAAAATGCTATTATATTAGCTTTTACTCAAATCTTACTTTTATTGCCAATAATATATGTAAATAGAAATTATTTTATTATTGGATTTAAAAGATTATTTAAAGGAACTCCTAATATGGATTCATTAGTGGCAATTGGAAGCTTTTCTGCAATAATTTATGGAATATATGCTATGTATATGATTGGATATGGTTTAGGACATGGTAATATAGAATTAGTAGAAAAATTCTTGATGGATTTATATTTTGAATCCGCTGGAACAATTCTTACATTAATTACAATAGGAAAATACTTAGAAACAAAATCTAAAGGAAAAACAGGTGATGCTATTTCGAAATTAATAAATTTAGCTCCCAAAACAGCTATTATATTAAAAAATAATAATGAAGTTGAAGTTAGTATTGATGAAATATTAAAAGGAGATATAGTAATAATAAAACCAGGTAGTAATGTACCAATAGATGGTGTAATTATAGAAGGAAAAACTTCAATAGATCAATCAAGTATTACTGGAGAAAGTATTCCAGTGGAAAAAGAAGTAGGGGATAATGTTGTTTCAGGTACTATAAATAAAAATGGATATGTAAAAGTAAAAGCAACTAAGGTTGGTGAAGATACAACACTTTCACAAATTATAAAATTAGTAGAAGAGGCAAGTAATTCAAAAGCTCCAATATCAAGATTGGCTGATAAAGTATCTGGTGTATTTGTGCCAATAGTAATATGTATTGCAATTTTGGCTACAATATTTTGGATTTTACAAGGTCAAAGTTTTGAATTTGCATTAAGTATAGGGATTGCAGTTTTAGTAATTTCATGTCCATGTGCATTAGGGCTTGCAACACCTGTAGCAATTATGGTAGGAACAGGAAAAGGTGCAGAAAATGGAATTTTGTTTAAATCAGCTGAAAGTTTAGAACTACTTCATTTAGTTGATACTGTTGTTTTAGATAAAACAGGAACAATTACTATGGGAAAACCTAAAGTTGTAGAAATAATAACTAACCAAGAAATAATGTCTGAATCTACAATTGGAAATGGAAAAATTAAATTTGTTGGTAATATAAATAATAATATTGCATCTAGTAACAATTTACTAAAAATAGCTGGAAGCTTAGAAAGAAATTCAGAACATCCTTTGGCAGAAGCAATAATGGAAGAAATAAAAGAAAAGAATATTGAATTACAAGATGTGCAAGAATTTTTATCTGTATCTGGCAGAGGTGTAAAAGGGAAAATCGATGGTGTAAATTACTATGGTGGTAATTTATCATTTATGAAAGAAAATAATATAAATACAGTTGATTATGAAGAAAAAGTAACACAACTTTCTAGTAGTCGGAAAAATTTGTTTATATTTTGCAAAAGAAAATAATTTAATTGGAGTAATAGCTGTTAGTGACACAGTTAAATCAACTAGTAAAAAGGCAATTGAAAACCTTAAGAAAAATAAAATTGAAGTTGTAATGATTACAGGAGATAATAAATTAGTTGCAGAATCAATAGCTAAAGAAATAGGAGTTGAAAGAGTAATTTCAGAAGTTCTTCCACAAGATAAAGAAAAAGAAGTGTCTAAACTTCAAAATAGTGGAAAAAAAGTTGCATTTGTAGGTGATGGAATAAATGATTCACCAGCTTTAGTTAAAGCTGATGTTGGATTAGCAATAGGTTCTGGAACAGATATTGCAATTGAATCTGCAGATGTAGTATTAATGAAAAACAGTTTGTTAGAAGTAGATACTGCAATAAATTTAAGTAAATCGGTTATAAGAAATATAAAAATGAATTTATTTTGGGCATTTTTCTATAATATTATAGGAATTCCTGTAGCTAGCGGAGTATTTTATTTGAATTTTGGACTAAAGCTTAATCCTATGATAGGCGCTGCTGCAATGAGTTTAAGTTCTGTATGTGTTGTAACTAATGCTTTACGATTAAGATATTTTAAAAATAGTAATAATATTATAGAAAAAAATAAAATTGATGGAACAGAAGTAAAAACAGAGAAAAATAATACTGAAGAATGTTTAGTAAAATGTAAAGCTAATATTAAAAATGATTCTAAATTAAATAATAAAAAAAATGAGGAGGTAAATAGCATGAAGACAATATTAATTGAAGGAATGCAATGTAATCATTGTAAAATGACTGTAGAAAAAGCATTAAGTTCTATAGAAGGAATAACTAATGTGGAAGTAAGTTTAGAAGATAAAAACGCTGTAATTGAATATAATAAAGAAATAGAAAACGATAAAATAAAACAAGTTATTGAAGAAGCAGGATTTTCTATTATAGAAATAAAATAAAATATTATAGTGTTAATTTTATTATAAATTAAAAACCAATATGTACAAAAAGGATGGACTAATTTAGTCCATCCTTTTTAAGGTTACAAATTATTGATTTATAAATTTGCTTATGCTAATTATTACGTTTTTTTACAACATCCTGCCAGATTTTATCCAGTTCACTTTCACTCATAATATATTTTTCCATTAATGCTGAAACAATTGCTTCTAAGATATCTCTATTTTCTTCAATTATTTCTGTTGCACGATCATAAGCTTTATTAATGAGTTTATGGACTTCATCGTCAATTTTGTCGATTGAGCTATCAGATAACATAGGGGAGTTCTCAGTATTAAGATAAATATGATTTTTTAAAATATCATAACCAATACCAAAACCAAGTTTACTTATTACATAATAAGCTGTGGCTGTTGCTTCTTTCAAATCTGCGCTTGCACCACTGGTATAAGTTCCTCTGAATTCACTTTCAGCAACTCTACCAGCAAGATCAAATGCAATAGTATCAATATAATAATTGTGATCAGCAAAAGGAACTTTTGAATCATCTTCTTCAAATACAGTAACACCAAGATAATCTTCAGCAGGCATAATTGAAACTGCAAGCCAATTGAAATTAATTAACCTTCCAGAAGCTTTTCCAACAATATAGTGTCCTGCTTCATGGTATGCAATTTCCTTTTTAGAGTCTTCAGACATATTATCCCACATCTTAAAGAAAATTCCGAAATTTTTGAGAATAGAGCTTTTATCAACGTACTTTTTGCTAGCTCTTTTGGCAGTTACCATTGCTCTATCGATTAAGTCCAAGGTTTTATCTGGATTTTTCTTTTCAAAAGCAAAACAGTTTGCAATCATAATGGCATATAAAACCATTTTACGAGTAATTTTTACTCCATGAAACTCAGAAAGTACATCAAGTTTGTTTTTTATCATAGGATAAACATCTTTAGCTTGTGGTTCTTTAACTTCGACTTTTTCAAATCTTCGAGAAAGAGCTGCATCTTTTTTGAAGTACTTTTTATATTCATCCTCTGTTGTTGCACCAATTACAATGGTATCACCACGAGCAAGAATAGGTTTTAAAGCATTTGCAAAATCCATTTCACCTTCAAAACAAGAACCTGCACCAAGAATAGTGTGAACTTCATCAATAAAAAGGATTACATCATTATTAGTCTCTAAGAATTCGATAACATCTTTAATTCTTTCTTCAGCATCACCTCTGTAAGATGTACCTGCAATTAATGCATTAACATCAAGTACAATAACTTTGAAATCCTGAAACTCTTTAGGACATGTGCAATTATTGATATCATAAGTAATTTTTTCAATAAGTGCAGTTTTACCAACACCAGCTTCACCAACAAGAATAGCATTACGCTTATTTTTCTTAAGCATAATATTCCAAAGGCTTTCAACTTCATTATCACGTTTTAAAATTTCACAAGGTTTGCTTGTATCAATTTTATCGTTAAGAGTGTTCATAAAACCAGCCAGAGTAAATGGTATGCATCCAAGTGTAAGAATTCTTTCTGCTCTAAAATACTTTTTGGCTTCTAAATAGTTCAGATTAATTTCTGTGAAGAAATTTTTTAAGCTTTTATGTTCTGTCATAAATATTGCAACAGTGAAGTGAAGAAGCTCAATTTGTTTTGTAGGAAATCCCTCAACAATATCCATCAAATGTGAATTGAATTCAACAATATCTTTACTGGCTGGAATTGCTATTTCTTTTCCTTCATAATCAATAAATATAAGATTAGAAGAAAAGTCTGTTTTTATAGCATTACTTTTGGAAACTTTTTTCTTTTTTGAATTATTGGTAGAATCTTTGTTAACAGATTTGCTTTTTTTCTTGTTGTGTGATTCTTTATTAGATTTATTACTTGATTTGATATCTGATGAACTGTTATGTTTATGATTTTCTTCATAATCTTTTTGGAGTTTTAAGATATAATCAGTAAACATCATTGATAAAGACTCTTCAACTTCTAAAGGATAAGCTTCCATAGTGTTGAAATAATTTTGTAAGGGACTACATTCGCCATTTTCTTCAATAGCATTTACTACACCATAGAGTAACAATGGAAAGTTAACAGAATGAAAATTGTAATTCCGCATATTTTCCAATACTTCATTGATCATCTCCGTAGATGATTTTGATAACCGTAATTCATTTGACATAAGCTTTACGCCTCCTTTTGTTATATATTATTTTGCATATACATTATATTACGGTAATCAAGTTATGTCAATTAAAAAATGCAACTTTTAATAAATATATATATATTGCATTTTAGAATTCTTTATAATATAATATCCGAGAAAATATAAACATATATTGGGGGTTTTTTATGAAAGATATAAAAATTTCAGAAGATATTATTTACATAGGAGCAGATGATAAAACAATAGATTTATTTGAAAGTCAATATATTGTTCCAAATGGAATTTCATACAATTCTTATTTAATTAAAGATAATAAAAATGTTATAATGGATACAATAGATAGAAGAAAAACTGATGAATGGTTAGAAAATTTAGAAAAAGCATTAAATGGTGAAAAACCAGATTATTTAGTAATTTCTCATTTAGAACCTGATCATGCATATAATATAGAATTATTAGCAAATAAATATCCAGAAATGGAATTAATAGGAAATGAAAAAACATTTTCAATGTTACCACAATTTTTTAATATAGATAAAATAGAAAATAGAAAAATTGTGGTAAAAGAAGGGGAAGAAATTTCTATTGGAAAACATACTTTACAATTCTTCATGGCTCCAATGGTACATTGGCCAGAAGTAATGGTAACATATGAAAAAACTGAAAAAATATTATTTTCAGCAGATGGTTTCGGAAAATTTGGATCATTAGATACAGAAGAAGATTGGGATTGTGAAGCTAGAAGATACTATTTTAATATAGTAGGAAAATATGGTGTTCAAGTGCAAGCTTTATTAAAAAAAGCAGCAAGTTTAGATATAAAAATGATTTGTCCATTACATGGTCCAATATTAAAAGAAAATTTAGCACATTATATTGAAAAATATGATATTTGGAGTAGTTATAAACCAGAAAATGATGGCGTATTTATAGCATATGCTTCAATTCATGGAAATACAGAAAAAGTAGCTAAAGAAATGAAAAAAATATTGGAAGAAAAGGGGGCAAAAAAAGTAGCAATAAGTGATTTATCAAGAGATGATATTGCAGAAGCTGTTGAAGATGCTTTCAGATATGATAAAATAGTTTTAGCATCTGCTAGTTACAACGGAAGTGTTTTCACACCAATGAGTAATTTCTTACATCTATTAATTGAAAAGAATTATCAAAATCGTAAAATAGCACTTATTGAAAATGGATCTTGGGCTCCATCAGCAGCGAGATGTATGAAAGAAAGTATTTCTAAAATGAAAAATATCAATTTATGTGAAAAAGTTGTAACAATAAAGTCAACTATGAAAAGTGAAGATATAATTCAATTAGAAAATTTATCAGAAGAATTATTAAAATAAAATTTATTATGATTTATATTTTACATAGTTTAAAAATGAAAATTTTTAAATAAAATAAAAAAATAAAAAATTTTAAGGAGATAAAAATGACTCAGATATTTTTATTAATTATACTTATAGCTTGTAATGCATTTTTTGCGGCAGCAGAAATAGCATTTATATCATTAAATGATGCTAAAATTGATTTACAAGCAAAAGAAGGAAATAAGAAAGCAAAAAGAATAAAGAAAATGCTTGAAAATCCAAGCAAATTTTTAGCAACAATTCAAATTGGTGTTACTTTAGCTGGATTTTTATCAAGTGCATTTGCTTCAGAAGCGTTTGCAAGTGAGCTTGCACCAAAATTACACGAATTAATTCCAACAGTCGATGTTGGAGTATGGAATAGTGTATCAATTATTTTAATTACTATTATATTATCATATTTTACATTAATTTTTGGAGAACTAGTTCCAAAAAGAATTGCTATGAAATATTATGAAAAAATTTCGTTTGCTACAATAGGTGTTATAAGAGCAATATCAATAATAACAGCTCCTTTTGTTAGATTTTTAACATTTTCTACTAATATTGTATCTAAAATTTTTGGAATTACAGGGAATGAAGAAGAAACTGTTACTGAAGAAGAAATTAGAATGATGGTAAATGTTGGAGAAGAAAAAGGTACTATTGATAAAGAAGAAAGAGAAATGATTAACAATGTTTTTGAATTTAATGATAAAGTTGTTTCAGAAATAATGATTCCAAGGAAAGAAGTTTATGCGTTAGATATAAATTTATCAATAGCTAAAGTTTTAGAAGAGATAACTAATAATAATAAATTTAGATATAGTAGAATACCAGTTTATGATGAAACAATAGATGAAATAAAAGGTATTGTTTATATAAAAGATATTTTACTATCAACTAAAAATAAAAATGTTAAAATCAAAAATTTAGTAAAAGAAGCATATTATGTACCAGAAACTAAACCAGTAAATGAATTATTTGAAGATTTAAGAATAAACAGAAAACAAATTGCTATTGTTGTAGACGAATATGGTGGAACTGCAGGTATTGTTACAATGGAAGATATACTAGAAGAAATAGTAGGAGAAATCTATGATGAATATGATATAGTAAAAAATTCATATGAAAAAATAGACGAAAATACTTATAACTTAAGTGGTAGTATGTCTGTTTCAGATGTTGAAAAAGTGTTAGATATAGTAATTCCAGAAGGAGATTATGATACAATTTCAGGTTTCTTAATAGAAGAACTTGGAAGAATTCCAGATGAGAAAGAAAAACCTATTGTCGAAACAGAAAATGTACTTTATAAAATTGAAAAAGTAAAAGATAAGAGAATTATAAAAATAAAAGCTTGTAAAATTGGAGTAGTTCAAGAAGAACAAGAATAGTTTGTAAGAATTAGAAAATGTAAAAAATATTTAAAAAATTGTTTGAAATTAAAATAATTATATGATATTTTATATATGTAAAATTTAAAAAATTATACATATTAAGGAGAGTTGTAAAAATGCAAAGAGAAATTAACAAAGAAAAAAGAACAAAATTTATGGAATTCGCAGGAAAAAGAGTAAATAATGTTTTACACGACATACAAATTTTAGAACCTATGGCTAGAAGTAATTCATACGATTTTACTAAACAAGATGTTGATGAAATGTTTGATGCTATGCAAAATACATTAAATGATGCTAGAGAAGAATTTTACAGAAAATTCGAAGAAAAAGCAAAAAGCTCTAAAAAAACTTTTTCTTTTGGAACAACTAGTATAAATGAAGAAGTTTTAGAAGAAAAAACAGAAGAAAATGTTTAATAAAAATTTTATTAAGATGTAATGGATAAATTAAAGTAACTAAATAGTTTATTTAGTTACTTTAAAATTTTTTATATACAAAATATGCACATAGAACAAAGATGAGGATAATTAATTTTTAAAAATATTAAAAACTAGATCTTTTATTATATAAATATAAAATGGAGGAAAAATGATTAGAAAGTTAATGAATTGTATAGGTGAATACAAAAAAGAAATAATTTTAACACCACTTTTTGTGGCTTTTGAAACAGCATTTGACGTAATTATTCCATTTTTAATGGCTATTTTAATAGATAATGGAATAAATAAAGGTGATAGCAAAGTAATAATAGAAATAGGAATTTTACTTATTGTAAGTGCTTTTATTGCTATGTATTGTGGTGCAAAAGCTGGAACATATGCTGCAAAATCAACTAGTGGATTTGCTAAAAATTTGAGAAAGAAAATTTATTATAATGTTCAAGATTTTTCTTTTTCTAATATAGATAAATTTTCTACATCAAGTATTGTTACAAGACATACTACTGATATAAATAATATTCAGATGTCATT
This sequence comes from uncultured Clostridia bacterium, assembly GCA_949388605.1. Lineage (GTDB taxonomy): Bacteria > Bacillota > Clostridia > TANB77 > CAG-508 > Scatovivens. The sequence goes on along the minus strand of CASKJV010000015.1, from coordinate 22,434 downwards.
CCAAATGATAATTAGAATGGCAATTAGAGCACCTTTGATGATAGTTTTTTCTTTGATTATGGCATTTTTTATAAACATTAAGCTTGCGTCTATTTTCTTAATTGCAGTTCCCATTTTAGGTTTAGGTTTGTATTTTATTGCAACAACTGCACATCCAATTTTTGAAAAGGCAATTAAAATTTATGATGATTTAAATAGTGCTGTTGAAGAAAATGTTAAGGGAATAAGAGTTGTAAAATCTTTTGTTACAGAAAATAAAGAAATGAAAAAGTTTTATAAAACATCAGACAAAATTTATAAAGAATTTATGAAAGCTGAAAAATTAGTTGCTTTAAATGATCCATTAATGCAAATAACAGTAAGTACAATTATTGTATTAATTTCATGGTTTGGTGGAAAAGAAATTATTGTAGGTGGATTAACTACTGGAGAATTTACAAGTTTAGTTTCATATACAATGCAAATTTTAATGTCACTTATGATGTTATCTATGGTTCTAGTAACAATAATGATTTCTAGAGCATCAGCTGAGAGAATAGTTGAAATTTTAGATGAAAAAAGTGATTTAACTAGTAAAGAAAATGCAATAAAAGAAGTAAAAGATGGTTCGATTATTTTTGAGAATGTTAATTTTAGTTATGTTAAAGATGTAAATAAATTATGTTTAAAAAATGTTGATTTAAAAATTAATTCTGGAGAAACTATTGGAATTATTGGTGGAACAGGATCTTCAAAATCAACTTTAGTCCAATTAATTCCTAGATTATATGATGTTACAACAGGAATTATTAAAGTTGGTGGAGTTAATGTTAAAGATTATGATTTAAAATCATTAAGAAATCAAGTTGCAATGGTTCTTCAAAAAAATGTTTTATTTTCTGGAACTATTAAAGAAAATTTACGTTGGGGAAATGAAAAAGCAACAGATGCGGAATTAATTAAAGCTTGTAAATTGGCACAAGCAAATGAATTTATATCTAATTTTCCAGAAGGATATAATACATATATTGAACAAGGTGGAAGCAATGTATCTGGTGGTCAAAAACAGAGAATTTGTATTGCTAGAGCACTTTTAAAAAAGCCTAAAATTTTAATATTAGATGATTCTACAAGTGCTGTAGATACTAAAACAGATATTTTAATTAGAAAAGCTTTTTCAGAAGAAATACCAAATACAACAAAAATTATAATTGCTCAAAGAATTTCATCTGTTCAAGATGCAGATAAAATTATAGTTTTAGATAATGGAGAAATTAATGGAATAGGTACTCATGAAGAACTGCTTTCTTCTAATGAAATATATAAAGAGGTGTTTTTTTCTCAGATGAAGGGAGGCGAAGATTAATTTGAAAAAATAATACTATTTTTACGTTGTTGCATTTCAATTAAAATTTAACGAGGTACATTTAGTATATCTTATAAATTTTAATTTCATGCGCCTAGTAAAAACAGCATTCTTTTTCAAATTAAAAGATATGAATACTAAAATTAAAAATAAAATAGATTTTAAAGTTTTAGCAAGAGTAATGAAATATATTATTAAAAATTATAAATTCAAACTTGCAATTGTAATTTTTTGTATTTTGTTAAGTACAATGTCTTCTGTTGCTGGAAATTTGTATTTACAAACTTTAATTGATAAGTATATTATTCCACTAATTGGAATAGAAAATCCAATATATACAGGTCTTATTCATGCTATAGGGATTATGATATGTATTTATGTGGTTGGTGTTATTAGTAGTTTTATTTATAGTAGATTTATGGTATACATTTCAGAAGGAACTTTAAAAATAATTCGTGATGAAATGTTTGTAAAAATGCAAAAACTTCCAATTAAATATTTTGATACTCATACTCATGGAGATATAATGAGTCGTTATACAAACGATACTGATACTTTAAGTCAAATGATTTCACAAAGTATTCCTCAAGCATTATCTTCTGCTATCACAATTATTACAGTATTTATTTCTATGATAGTAACAAATATATATCTTACTTTAGTAGTTATTATTTCATTAATAATAATTCTTATAAATACAAGAATTTTCACTTCTAAAAGTGGTAGATATTTTATTAAGCAACAAGAATCTGTTGGCAAATTAAATGGTTATATAGAAGAAATGATTAATGGTCAAAAAGTTGTTAAAGTTTTTTGTTATGAAGAAAAAGCTAAGGAAAAATTTGATAAATTGAATGATCAATTGTGTAATGAGTATTATAATGCTAATAAATTTATTAATTCTTTAGGACCAGTTAATGGAGCATTAGGAAATATACAATATGCTTTACTTGCTATTACTGGTGGATTACTTGCGGTTAATGGTATTGGAAATGTGAGTATTGGTTTAATAGTTTCTTTTTTACAATTAAGTAAGACTTTTATAAGACCTATAAATCAAGTTTCGCGACAATTAAATTCTGTTGTAATGGCTTTAGCTGGTGCAAAGAGAATTTTTGAATTAATGGATGAAGAACCAGAAGCGGATAATGGATATGTAACTTTAGTAAATGCCAAATATGTAGATGGTGTCTTAACTGAAACTAAAGAAAAAACTGATATATGGGCATGGAAGCATCCGCATAGTGACGGAAGATTAGAATATATAGAATTAAAAGGTTATATAGAAATGCATGATGTTGATTTTTGCTATGAAGAAGATAAAAAAGTTCTGAAAAATATTTCTTTATATGCAAAACCTGGACAAAAAATTGCTTTTGTTGGTGCAACAGGTGCAGGGAAAACTACAATTACTAATCTTATAAATCGTTTTTATGATATTGAAGATGGAAAAATAAGATATGATGGTATAAATATAAATAAAATTAAAAAAGATGATTTAAGACTTTCTCTTGGAATGGTTCTTCAAGATACTAATCTTTTTACAGGAACTATAAAAGAAAATATAAAATATGGAATGGATAATAGTACAGATGAAGAGGTAATAAATGCTGCCAAACTTGCTAATGCACATGATTTTATTATGAGACTTCCAAATGGATATGATACTTATTTAACAGGTGATGGAGCAAATTTATCTCAAGGACAGAGACAATTACTTGCTATTGCAAGATGTGCTTTACTTGATCCACCAGTTATGATATTAGATGAAGCAACTTCGAGTATTGATACAAGAACTGAAAAGATTGTTCAAGATGGTATGGATAAACTTATGAATGGAAGAACTGTATTTGTAATTGCTCACAGATTATCTACTGTTAGAAATTCTAAAGCAATAATGGTTCTTGACCATGGAGAAATTATTGAAAGAGGAGACCATGAAGATTTAATTGCTCAAAAGGGAACATATTATCAATTATATACAGGAGCTTTTGAATTAGAATAAAGTTAATTAAAAACAATGTAAGGAAAGTAAAAAAATATTTAGCTTTTATCGACAGAGACGAGTTGAATTTTATATTAAACAGAGTTTTTTAGCGAACCATTAAGGTTCGCTTTTTTGTAACCAAAAAAGTATATCGAAATATTATATAATGAATAATTTATTTTTTATAAAATTAATTATTATATATTACTTATATAATAATTTTGGAGTGTTTTATCAATTTATTGTAAAAGGCAATTATGAATAATTAATGTAAAAAAGTATTTATAAATTAAATACTAAGAAAAGGATGTGAATAATTTATGAATTGTATACAAAATAATTATGCTAGGAAATATTTATGTGTATTTTTTCAAATATTAAATAATATGGAAGATAAAATGTCATATGCACCAATTACAAATAGTGTAACAATAAATTTTATTAGAGCAATGGTTCTACATCATCAATCAGCAATATATATGTGCCAAAATTTATTAAGATTTACAGATAATAATGAACTAGAGAGAATAGCTAATAATATAATAACTACTCAAACAAAAGGAATTTCAGAAATGAGAGATGTTGCAATGACAATCTCTGGTTATTCAAACAATAGAAGAGATGTTAATTTATATGAAACAACTTTTATTAGGATAACAAGGAATATGATTTGTAGAATGAGAAGTGCTCCTAGAACAAATAATATTAATTTAAATTTTGTTAATGAGATGATTCCTCATCATGAAGGTGCAATTAGAATGGGTGAAAATTTGTTAAAATATGAAATTGATCCAAGACTAGCAGATATTGCCAATGTCATAATTGAAGAACAAAGTAATGGAATTAGACAGTTAGAGGAAATACAAAGAAGAATTACTATGGATTAATATTTATTTAACTAAGCTGTGTGGGTTTATTTGATAAAATATAAGTAAGTTTAGGAGCATTTGGATGTGGTGCTTTCTACAATTCTCCTCAAATTGTGGCAAATGCGATGCAAATTGTGTTGAAAGAACTTTTTATTCTTCAAAGTAATGTTAGCAATGCTTGCTATTGCTTGAAATATAAGGGAATCTATGATATAATAAAATCTGTAGTAAATAAATAAAACTTATTACATGAAAGGAGTAACTTGAATATGGTAACAAATGGTACAGTTCAAGGTCAAAAGAGAAAAACGACAGTTGTTGCAACTATCGGGAAATGGATGCCACCACATAACGGACACAAACAGTTTCTTGTTAAGTTAGCACGGGAACATGACAAAATCATTGTGATGATTGGGTCATGCTATGAAAGTGGGACAGAAAATCATAGTATACCAGCTGCTGAAAGAGAAAAAATGATTGTAGCAATTTTTAAATCTGCTGGAATTAGTGAAGATAAATATGAGATTATTCCTGTAGAAGATACAGAAACTTTTGAAGAATGGGTAGAAGATGTAAAAAGCATATGCAACAGTCGAGGAGTAACACATTTTTGCACAGGAAATCAGGAAGATATATTATCTGTTTTGGAAAAGAAAAATAAAACTTTGGGATTTGAAATGATAAATCCTGAAATTAACACAGATTTCCAGTATCATGCGACAGACATTCGGAAAATGATTATTGAAGGAAGATATAAAGACTTCGAAAATTTGATTCCGCCTGAAGTAAAGCCAATTCTTTTTAAATATTCTTTTAAAGAGATTTTGGCTGCAAGTCGAAAAAAGGGAGTAAAAATTGTAAAAGGTCGTCAAACAGTAGACATGGTTTTTCTCATTAGAAATATTTCTGATGGAAAAGTATATGTGTTGTTAGGTAATCGTTCTATGCAAAAGGTAGATTTCCCAGGATGTTTAGGAGTACCTGGCACAGCAATTAGTAAGCATGAGTCTGCAATAAAAGCAGTGATTCGCGCTTGCTATGAGAAAACAGGATTAAACATTGAACTGCTGGACAATTCATTAGAACCCGCCATCATTAAATTTTCAAATGTTCCAAATTCTAATCTGGAGCAATTGCACTTTATTGGAATATACAGTTCAGAAGATGAAAAAATGGCAGGAACTCGTGGAGGCTCCTCACATGCTTTTGGAGTATTTGTTGAAGATGACTTGGATAAATATGAAGAGTATTTAAGTTCTTCAACAGAATTAACTGATTTAAAATTCTATGAGATTAATGAAGCAATGTCAAAAAAGATAGCTTATCAGCAAATGGATATGATAAAAAAGGCATATTCTATGTTTGAAGCTTATCCAGATTTTATTAAAGTAACAGATGAAGAAATAAAAGAGAAAAAAGAAACTTTTATGATTTCATTTATTGGAAGTTCTGGAGCAGGTAAAAGTACAGCTGGATTAGGTGCTGCATATAATCTTAAATTATTAGGAAAATCAGTTGAGTATGTTCCTGAATTTGCTAAACGTTTAGTATATGATGGCACATTAGAAAAAAATATTCCAAATCAGTCGTATATTGCAGCAGAACAATTTAAAATGATTTATGATCTTTTGGGACAGGTAGACTATATAGTCACAGATGCAGGACTTGAAATTACCGCGCTTCATTCTTCAAGAGAAAATGAGATTATCGAAAAAATGGTATGGTATTTAAGAAATAGAGTTAAAAATCAGATAACAATTTTCATAGAAATGGATGAAGAAAAAGTAAAATTTGAAAATCGTGGAAGAATAGAATCTCAAAAAGAAAGCCAGAGATTTTCTATTTTACTGGAGGAGTACTTAAAAAAGAATAATCTTAAATATATTAAGGTTAAGGGCTCTGTGGCAGCAGTTGAAGCAGCAATTAATGCTGTAGAAGAATATGAAAAAAATCATTAGTATTGTAAAAGAGTAAAATGTAGTTTTTCACCCTATACCTTTTTATTAAAGGTATAGGGGAATTTCACTAAAGAATAAAGTTACTAAAGGAGGCTCTGATATGTGTATCTCAACAAATATAATAAAATCAAAATATGAAAAAAGTGAAGACATAAAAAAACGGGTAAAGAGTCTTAAAAAAGTTCTTGAAGGAAAAAAGATAACAATAATTGGACATGATAATATTGATGTAGACGCAACTTTATCTGCAATATTAATGTCAAAAGTACTAACTTTCTTAGGAATTGAAAATGAATTTTGCATTCTTGAAAAAGTAAAGGAAGATGATACTTATGATATTATTATGGAAGTATTTAATATTGATATGAAAAAATTTGAGAAAGTGAGTGAATCATCAGAAAGATATTTATTGTTATTAGATCATTATGAAACTATTCATGAGGGGAAAGTTATTGCATGTATAGATCATCATCCTAATCAGGCTCAAAAAGAATATGATTTTATATATAGCAGAAATTCATCTGCAACAGCATTTCTTATTTATAAAATTATGAAAGAAGTTAACTTTCCAATTGGTGTAGAAGAAGCAAAGATGATTATTTTGGCGATGGCGGTAGATACTGCTGCTTTTAGAAGCAGTAAGGCAATTCCAGAAGAAGTAATTAAAGCACAAAATCTTGCAAAAGAATTTTGTCTTGATTATGACAGTTTAGAAAAAGTGGCTTTTTGTTTAACACCAATTGAGAAACTTACTATTGAAGAGATTATTTCTAATGGTCAAAAATGGTATGTATATAATGGAATTAAAGTAGGTTCTGCATATGTCCAGTTATATGACTTGCCAGAAAAGGAAATTATAAACAATTGGTTAGAAAAACTTTTTGAAAAAAGAAAAGAAACAAAAAGTGGGTTACTTGTATTTATTATTTTTGACATGAAAAATAGCATAACTTATGAGTATCATTTTACGAAAGAAAACATAGAAAAATTTGTTAAGAAAGGAATTTTATCAAGAGGAAAAGATATAATGCCTTTAATTGAAAAACAATTTCTGAATAAATATTTATAAAAAGAGGAGTTACATTTTATGTACTCCTTTTTTTATTTAGTAGGAAAGAGTTCTTTTCAAGTGAAACATATTCAAAAGAATTTGGAATATAACTATAAATTACAATAAGCAGGATAAGTAATTAAGTTGAAAATTAATTGCCGTTTATGCTATAATATTATAGAACTAATACTATTTAGAAATTTATATATTATAGTTGAGGAGTAAGGTTTCATTATGATAAAATCAATGGCGAATTGTAAAAAAATGTTGGCTGTTTAAATTGTTATATTCATAAATACAATTCGAAAAAGAGTGTTAGTAGTATTGAAATCGTAAAAATAAAAGTTTTATGCAAACAAGTAAAGTTAGCAAATACTAATTATAAAAGTAATTGGTAAAGTATAATTTGGATAGGAGATAAAATTATGGCAAGAGTATTAAAAAATAAAGAATTAGTAAATACAAGATTAGCGACTAATTATGGTGGATGGATGTATTGTGATAAATGCAATGAAAATATAGGCTATTTATGCTATTCAACTTATGATAGATTAGAATTAAAATATAAATGTAATTGTGGAAGTCAAGGTAGCGCATTCTTAGATTTTGAAGATAGTAATATAGGGAAAGATTGCAATGATGAATTAGTTATTGTAAAAAATAGACTTTGTTGTCCACAAGATAACGAACCTTTAATTACAATATTAGAAAAAAAAGTGGCTAGTTATGAAATGAAAATTACTTGTAAATCTTGTGGAAACATTTATAAAAAGGGAAAATAGAAATTATTTATCAGAATAGAAAAAATTGGATTTATAATAGGTGGAATCATTGCATTATTAACACCAATTATTCTATTTATAACAGATTCAGGGGAAAATATTAGAAAAGTAATAAATTTATTAATATTACTCTTACAATAATACAATATGAAAAATTTAAAAATGTGCTCGCTCAAGCTAAATTTCATACAAATTCTAAATTTATAAAATGCGCCTCTTTCACTTCTTGCCCATATATCTAAGGCAACGTGAACATCCCTCATTTTATAAATTAAGAATTTGTATATTCAATTTACTTTCGATACGCTTACATTTTTTCATTTTTATATTGTATTATTTGCAAATATATTATTCTTATAATCTCTTATTTATAGATTATTAACAAATTATATTATTAAGAAAAATCAGGTATAACAAATCTTTTTTAGTTAAAATTTATTTATGAACGAAAAAGAGGAGAAAGTAAGGTATTGATGATGAAAAATACGATAGTGAAATTTGGATTCCAATTAAGAAAAAACAATAGTACAATTTGTAAGAAGATATAAAAAAATTAATATCTTCTTTTTTTTTATAAATATGACAGGAAGATGTCATATTTATATGATATAATACTTTCAGGAGGAAAATATGCAAGTAAATAATAGATTATTTGAAATAGTATATATATTAATGCAAAAGAAAAAGACTACAGCTAAAGAATTAGCTGATAGATTTGAGGTATCCACAAGAACAATATATAGAGATATAGAAACATTAAGTGGAGCGAACATACCAGTTTATGCAAGCAAAGGAAAAGACGGAGGAATAGGACTTTTAGATGAATATGTACTAAATAAAACAATACTTTCAGAAGAAGAACAAAATCAGATTTTGTTTGCCTTGCAAGGAATGAAAAAAGTAAAAGGACAAGATGAAAAAGATGTTTTAGAGAAGTTAAGTATATTATTTAATAAAAAAATAAATGATTGGATTAAGATTGATTTTTCTAGTTGGAGTAATGCCAAAGAAGAACGATTTGATATTATTAAATCTGCAATTTTGAATAAGCAGTTAATTCAATTTACTTATTATAATTCTAATGGCGAAGAAAGTAAAAGAATTGTAGAACCATTACAAATATGGTTTAAAGATAAGTCATGGTATTTAATAAGCTATTGCAAATTAAAACAAGATTATAGAATATTCAAAATTGCTAGAATAAAAGAAGTTAAGATATTACAAGAACATTTTGAAAGAGAACTCCCAAAGGAAGAAGACAATGAAAAACATAACTTAAAAATAATAGAACTTGAACTAGAAATAGATAAATCTATGACTTATAGAATATATGATGAATTTGAAAGTAAAGAAATAACGAAAAAAGAAGATGGAAACTTTATTATAAAAGTGAAATATCCAGAAAATGAATGGGTATATGGATATATTTTATCTTTTGGAGAATATGCAAAAGTTTTAAATCCTGGTTATGCAAAAAATATAATAAAAGGCAAACTACAAAAAACTTTAAAAAATTATTTATAATATGACACACAGTTGTCAAGTTATATGATATATACTTCTAATTAGGGGGTAGATATATTATGAAATATGAAATTGTAGAATTAGAAGAAAAGGTTATTGTAGGAATTAAAATTAAAACAACTAATAAAGATGGAAAGGCTATGCAAGATATAGGAATGACTTGGCAAAAATTATTTGCAAATGGAATTTATGAGAAGATTTCAAATAAGGTAAATAGTAAAACAATGGGGTTATATACAGAATATGAGGGAGATTATACAAAACCTTATACATTTATTGCAGGAGCAGAAGTGAGTAAAGAAGTACAGATAGGCGAAGAATTAGAAAGTATTATTATTCCAAAAGGAAAATATGCTAAATTTATAATAACAGGAGATGTACAAAATTCAGTAGGACAGGCTTGGCAAGAAATATGGAATATGGATTTAAAAAGAAAATATACTTGTGATTTTGAAGAATATCAAAACAATTCCGAAGATATGCAAAAACAAGAAATTCATATTTATATTGCATTAGAAGATTAAAATGAAAGGATTGAGATAAATGGCTTTTGATTATAAAAAAGAATATAAGGAATTTTATATGCCAAAGAATAAACCTAGCATTATAACAATTCCTAAAATGAATTATATTGCAGTTAGAGGAAAAGGAAATCCTAATGATGAAAATGGAGAATATAAACAGACAATAGGTCTTTTATATGCAATTGCCTTTACTATTAAAATGAGCTATAAAGGCACACATAAAATAGATGGTTATTTTGAATATGTAGTTCCACCATTAGAAGGATTTTGGTGGCAAGAAGGAATGAAAGCTAGTATTGACTATAACAATAAAGACAAAATGAACTTTATATCTATTATTAGATTACCAGACTTTGTAACAAAGAAAGATTTTGATTGGGCAGTTCAAGAAGCAACAAATAAGAAAAAACTAGACTTTTCAAAAGTAGAATTTTTAACTTATGATGAAGGTAGATGTGTTCAATGTATGCACATAGGATCTTATGATGATGAACCATCTACAATAAATTTAATGCACGAATATATGATAGAAAATGGATATGAACTAGATATTACAAACAACAGATTTCATCACGAAATTTATTTAAGTGATCCAAGAAGATGTGATGTAAGTAAATTAAAAACAGTTGTAAGACATCCAATAAGAAAAAAGGAATAATTATGGAATTTATAGAAGCAAAAACAATACTTCAAAGAGCAGCACATGGAGAAGAATGGTTTGGGATTGATTATAATATGAATCTATATAAAGGTTGTTGCCATAAATGTATTTATTGTGATAGTAGAAGTAATTGTTATCAAGTAGAAGATTTTGATAGAGTAAGAGCCAAAAAAGATGAAATAGAAATATTAAATCGAGAATTAAAATCAAAAAGGAAAAAAGGTGTAATTGGAATAGGTGCAATGTCAGATACTTATAATCCTTTTGAAAAACAATATGAAATAACAAGACAAGCATTAGAATTGATTTCATCTTATAATTTTGGGGTGTCAATAGAAACAAAAAGTAATTTAATTGTTAGAGATATAGATATATTTAAGGAAATAAACAAAAAAGCAGATATAATACTTAAATTTACAATTACATCAGCAGATGATAGTTTATCAAGAAAAGTAGAACCAGGAGTATGTGTTTCTTCAGAAAGACTAAAAGCAATGAAACAATTATCAAAAGAAGGATTATTTGTTGGAACATTATTAACACCAATTATTCCATTTATAACAGATTCAGAGGAAAATATTAGAAGTGTAATAAGGTTATCTTATGAAAATGGAGCAAAATTTATATTCTCTATGGGAGGAGTTACATTAAGAGAAAATCAAAGAGAATACTTCTATGAACAATTAGATAAAACTTTTCCTGAATTAAAACAAAAGTATATTAAGACTTATGGAAATAACTATTTTTGCTATCCATTAAATAAAAATTTAGGAAAAATATTTAAAGAAGAATGTGAAAAGTATGGAATACTTTATAAAATGAATGATATAGTAAAGGCATATAAAAAAGAAATTAAACAAGAAGAACAATTGACCTTTATATAGAAAAGAGGAAGAATATGAATGAATATATAAATTTAACATTAGAAAACATAGAAAAGGAACATATATGTTGTGCTATTGGTGATCCAAAACATCAAGCAGGTGTGGACAATAAAAAGGAATGGATTAAAAGCAAATTGAAAGATGGGCATGTGTTTAGAAAATTGAATGCGAGAGGAAAAATATTTATTGAATATGAACCAATAGAAACAGCTTGGATTCCTATTAGTGGTAAAAATTATGAATATATCTATTGTTTATGGGTAGCAGGAAGTTTTAAAGGAAAAGGAATTGGAAAAGAATTACTAGAATATGCAATAAATGATTCAAAAGAAAAAGGCAAAAGTGGTATATGTACTTTAGTTTCTAAAAAGAAGAAACCATTCTTAGGAGAAAAGAAATTTTTTGAATATTATGGGTTTAAGATAGTAGATAGTATTGCAGACTATGAATTATTAGCATTACAATTTGAAGATAGTGAAACACCTAAATTTAATGATAGTGCTAGAAATATGAAGATAGATAGCCAAGATTTTACTATTTATTATAGTCCAGAATGTCCTTATGTAGAATACGAAGTAAAAGAACTAACTGAATATGCAAAAGAGAACAACATTAAAATTAATTTTATAAAAATAGATTCGTTAGAAAAAGCAAAGAATGTACCTTGCATATTTAATAATTGGGCTAACTTTTACAATGGTGAATTTGTATCAAATACTATATTAAATGCTAATTCATTTAAAAAGTTAATAGACTAAAAAATTACAATTAATCGAAATAAAATAAAGTAGCCATACTTATTTTAAGTATAGGCCGCTCTATTTTTTATAGAACTAAGCAACAGCATAGTGAATACTGTTCTACAATTCTATTTAGTCCAAATATAATTTTGAATTTATCATTTTCAGAAAGTTGAGTTTTATAATAATTTAATAAAGTATCATAATAAATAATCAAAATAAGTGTTTTCTAACTAATTAGAAAGTTTTACTCATTTGGTGGACTTTTTAGGCTTTATATGATATAATACTTTGAGTAGAAAAATAAGATAAAAAAACTGTCAAAATAATTTATTAACATATTACTAAAAAAATAAAATATTCATTCAACATAGAACTACGAACCATAAAAAAATCAACAAGGTTGGGCAAATATTTTTTTGATAAAAAATACAAATAAAGTCTTGAAAAAGGCTTAAATATAAGAAAAAATAAAGGAGGAAAGAATCATGTCAGGACATAGCAAGTGGCATAATATTCAAGCAAAAAAAGGAAAAGCTGATGCAGCAAGAGGAAAAATATTTACAAAATTAGGAAGAGAACTATTAATAGCTGTAAAGCAAGGAGGACCAGATCCTGCTGGTAATTCAAAATTAAAAGAAATTATCGCTAAATGTAAGGCTAATAATATGCCTAATGATACAATAAATAATGCTATAAAAAAAGCTTCAGGTGCTGGAAACAATGAATCATATGAAGAAATTACATATGAAGGATATGGACCAAATGGTGTTGCTGTTATAGTTAATGCATCTACAGATAATAAAAATAGAACAGCAGCTGATGTAAGACATGTTTTTAGTAAAGCAGGTGGAAGTTTAGGCACAAACGGTTGCGTATCATATATGTTTGAGAAAAAAGGTGTAATAGTTATAGAAAAAGAAGAATGTTCATTATCAGAAGATGATTTAATGATGCTTGCAATTGAATCTGGAGCAGAAGACTTTTCAAGTGAAGAAGCAATTTATGAAATAACAACAGCACCAGCTGAGTTTACACAAGTAACAGAAGAATTATCAAAAAATAATCTTACATTTTTAGAAGCAGGAGTTCAAATGGTTCCAAGTACATATGTTTCTTTAGATGAAAAAGGAATAGAAAAAATGCAAAGATTAATTGATAATCTTGAGGAATTAGATGATGTTTTAGAAGTATTCCATAATTGGGAAGAAGAATAAGTTAATATTTATATAAAAAACTTAATGTAAATGTGTTTACATTAAGTTTTTTTGTATAATATGAAAATATTTCCTATTATACAAAATTTCCTAAAAAAATCATCATTTCTTACAGCTAAGAAATGATAATTTTTTTAGGAAAAAAGTGGATAATTAAGTGTATATTTTTTCAAAAAAGTGCCAAAATAATTATAAAATATTTGGAGGTACGTGAATATGTTTTTTAGAACAGATATGGCAGTCGAAAGACGAGATTTATATAAAAATGCAAATAAGTTAGAAGATGAGATTAAAGGTGTTGAATGCGAAGAAGAAAAAGTAGAGGATATGAATATTACTAGAGTGAAAATAACTAATAGTGATGGAGAACAAGCATTACAAAGAAGAATTGGTAATTATATAACTATTGATATAAAAAAAATTCATAATATAACAGAAGAAAAAGAAAATAAAATTATTGAAGTTTTTTCTAAAGAGCTTAAAGCAATAATAGATAAACATATAAAAGCAAATGAAGAAATTTTAATAGTTGGACTTGGAAATTTATATTCAACACCAGATTCATTAGGTGCTAAAGTTGTTCAGAATATTGAAATTACAAGACATATAAAAATTTATTTGCCAAATGCAATTGATAGAAATACTAGATCCGTAAGTGCAATTACACCGCGGAGTTCTTGGTACAACTGGAATTGAAACTGTTGAAATTGTAAAAGGAATTGTTGACAATATAAAACCTAAATTAGTTATTGCTATAGATAGTTTATGTTCAAAAAATATTGATAGAATAAATAAATCTATTCAAATTTCAGATACTGGAATTGTACCAGGTGGAGGAGTTGGTAATAGACAAGCAGAACTTTCAAAAGATACTTTATCAGTTCCAGTTATTGGTGTTGGCATTCCTACTGTTTTAGATGCAGCTACTATTGTAATAGATACACTAAAAGCTTGTGAAGTTGATATTTCAGAAAATGAGATTGTAGATAAAATGAAATTAAACAATTTTAATTTTATAGTTACACCAAAAGAAATAGATTCTCTTATTGAAAATATGACTACTATTGTTTCAGAAGGCATAAATATGAGCTTTTAAATGACTAATATCAAAATAAAGAGAGTTCTTGAAAAATTATACAGAGTAAAGATGAGCCACTTAAATGTATTTAAAATATTTGAGTACTTTAAAAGTGGCTCCTTTATTGTAACTTTTTTTTGTGAGATAAACACAATAATAGAAAAATATGAATAATATATTTTAGCAATTTAAACAATTTTACTTGAAAGGATTTTGGTATTGAATTTGAAAAGTGTTTGTATAAAAACAATTAGTGAAGAAAAAATAGAATTTTTAATAGAGCAACTAGAGAGAATTCCTATTAATATTTATATTTCAAATTATAGATTTAAAACTTTTGATAATTTAATAATACATTATGCAGATAAGGAATATATTGACGAATTTTATGAAATTATTAGTTTAGTTATAAAAAAATGTATAGAAAAATTTTATGAAGATGAATTTATAAAAAAGACAGTTGAAAAAAACTATTTCTATTTAAGTAGTATTGAAAGATCTTATATATATGAGATTACTAAAAAAGTTTTAGAGTTACCAGATGAGAAAATAGGATATAAAAATGATATATTAAAAAAGCTAATAAAGAATTATTTGCTAGAGAATAAAAAAATTGTATTAGAAGGTTTTGTTAATTTTAGAATAAAAGAATATAAAGAATTGCTAGAAAAAATTGTTGAGGTATCAGTTTTTAGTTATCTAGACTTAATAACTTTTTAGACTTATAATTATACAGGCGATTTCTTAGTTCCTTTAGCAAAGTGAGTTAGAAATAATATATATAATTAAACATTATAATAAATATAACTTTTAAATTATTTTTATTGATAAATAATTTAATTTGTAGTAAAGTAATAAGCAGAAAGAAGGTAAAAATATGTTAAAAGAAAAATTAATGGAAGATTTAAAAAATTCTATGAAAGAAAAAAATAATATTAAGAAAAATACAGTACAAATGGTAAGAGCTGCAATATTACAAATCGAAAAGGATAAGGGAATTGAAGTTGATGATCAAAAGATTATAGAAATAATAGCAAAAGAAGTAAAAGGTAAAAAAGATGCTATTGTAGATTTTGAAAAAGGAGAAAGAGAAGATCTAATAAATCAAACAAATGAAGAAATTGCTATATTACAAGAATATTTACCAAAACAACTAACAAAAGATGAACTAAAAGTAGAAATAGAAAAAATTATTAAAGAATTAGGTGCTACTACAATAAAGGATATGGGAATTGTTATGAAAGAAGCTAAAGCCAGAATTGGTGCTAGTTCTGATGGTAGGACTATAAATGAAGTTGTTAAAGAATTATTAAATTAGTAGGAGAAATAGATGACTAGCTATGTAATAAAAATAATTGCATGTTTAACTATGATATTAGATCATATAAAATATGCAATACCACGGTACAAGCAACTTTATAACAGAATATTTAGGAAGAATTTCGTTTCCGCTATTTGCATTTTTATTAGTAGAAGGATATTTACATACTAAAAATTTAAAAAAATATTATAAAAGATTAATTATATTTGCAATTATCTCACAAATACCATTTATGTTATTTAGAACATTAGTTGGTGAGTGGAAAATGTTAAATATAATGTTTACATTATTATGTGGATTGTTGTGTATTACAGCATATGATAAAATCAAAAAAGAATATATATCATTCCCTTTATGTTTAATTATAATTTTTATAGGTAATTTATTAAATGTAGATTATGGGTGGTTCGGAATAACTATAATACTAATCTTATATATTTTTAGGAGCAGTAAAATATTAAAATCAATTGCATATATACTAGTAATAATGTTCTACTTTTATCTGTCAGGAGTAAAGTATATTAGTATAGATACTATAAAACTTTTTATTGCATATGTATCTCCAATTATTTTTATACTTTTATATAATGGGAAAGAAGGAAAGAAAATAAAATACTTTTTTTATTGGTTTTATCCAATACATATGTTTATTATATATGGATTAAGTTTTTGGTTTTGTTAACCTCTTGAAATATTATGTAAAAGATGATATAATGCCACTATTATAAAATATAGGAGGTAAATTTTAGGCAATCAATTATTCTAAAATAATAATAGTTGTAGATATGACAAGGTACTTTCGAAAGAAAGTCAAATTGCCTTTGAAAGTAAAGGCTATATACTTATTAATTACACAATTAATTCTTATACAACTATATTTTGGAAAAATATTTACAACAAAATCTTAGAAGATAAAAAGAAAATGAAGAAAATTATTTCTAAAATTGAATGATGTAGTTTAGAAAAAACTAAAAAAATACAACAATTAGCAAAGGGAGGCACAAATATGATAGAGATAATTTCACCTGAAAAGATAGTAAGAGAAACTGTAAAAAACGTACTTGAAGACGAAATAGTGTTGGTGAATGATGAAATTCGCAAGGCGAGCGAAGACCATAAAATAAATTGCTGTATATATACAGGAATTTCAAAGGCAACAGCAATGCTTTTGGAGGATGCAGGTTATGATGTTAAACAGGATTTATATGCGACAAATATTAGTTGGAAAAGTATATATAATGAGTTTATGGAAAATTATGATAAGGTTAAAGAGATTGCAGATGAGATTGGAATTAAAGTTATTAGAGCAGTAGAAAATAGAAATATTTTTGATCCAAATTGGGAACCTCCAAGAAAAGATTAATATCTGAAAAGTAAAAAGAGATGACATGGAAGTCATCTCTTTTTAAAAATATTATAAAAAAGAAATTGCATATAAAGTTTATTATTTTCTAAATTAATAACTTTATATGCAACTCTTTTTATTAAAAAAGCAATTTTGTACATTACTTTTGGGTATAAATTTTAAGCAAATGCTTGGCGAGTTTTTTTGAATGAAAGTAAATTTGTGATATCATTAGACTTTTTAAATTGCTTTTGAGCTTCTTCTTGAGCAATTTGTTTTGCTTGCCTGTTTGCAACTGTTTCAGCAATTGCCTTTTCATAAGCAAAATGTGTATCTTCAGATATTTTTGACCAATTGTATTCAGCTTTTACTTTTTGTACAGCATTTTTTGAAACTGTATCACAAAGTTTTGGATCAAATAATAAAGAAAGAATAGAATCTGCAAGTGAATTTGGATTACCAGCATAACTTTTCATTCCATTAATTCCATGATCAACAATTTCGTTTAATCCTCCTATATCTGATACAACAACAGGAGTGCCAGAAAGCATTGCTTCAAGAGCAACAATTCCGAATGGTTCATAAGTACTAGGAAATACAGCAACATCAGCACATTTATACATCTTTTGAACATCTTTTGATCCTAAATATCCAGTAAAATAAACTTTATTACCAAGACCTAAACTGTTTACTTGATTTTTTAACTCATCAATCATTCCGCCTTTACCAGCAATAAGAAGTTTTGAATCATGATAGTTTGCTAATATTTTAGGCATAGCAGATATTAAAGTTTGAATTCCTTTTTCATAAACTAGACGTCCCATGAATAATATTATTTTTTCATTATCCATAGCATATTTTCTTCTAAAATCGTAATCTTTTTCAATTCCATTATACATATTTAAATTAACGCCATTAGGTATAATGTTGATTTTTTCATATGGAAGACCAAATAACCTTTGTAATTCATTTCTCATATAATTACTATTAACAATTACTTCGGAAGATTCATAAGTAAGCATCCATTCAGTATCATTTATATATTTTTGCATATCACTATGAATACCACTATTTCTACCAGCTTCTGTAGCATGAATTGTAGAAACTAAAGGAATATTATATGCTGTTTTTAGTGTTTTTCCTGCATATGCAGTTAACCAATCATGTGCATGTATAACATCAAAGTTTCCTTTTTCTGAAATGATTTCTCCAGTTTTTGCTATCATATTAAAATTAAGTTGCATAATCCAATCTATAAAATTATTTGAAGAGATCATAAAGTTATCAACTCTATAAACCATTACTCCATTATCATCTTCGATATAAGGTACATTACCATCTCTATATGTTACAACTGTTACATCATGACCATCTTGATTTAATTTATGAGATAAATCATGTACAACTCTTGCTATTCCTCCTACAACTCTTGGTGGATATTCCCATGATAGCATTAAAATTTTCATTTACAATAAGTACTCCTTTCAAAAATCTTTTGTTATAAAAATTTAAAATTAGACAGTATAATTTTATAATTGTTTAAAATAAACTCTTAATATATTCTATATAAAATGTATTTAAATGTAAACACATTTTGACAAAAAAATACTAAAAAAGTATTACATTTGTGTTACATGAAAAACAAGAAATAAAATGTTTTTAGTGTATTCTACAGAATTCAAATATAAAGTTGAAAAATATAAAAAAATATAAAAATTCTATTGAAGTTTAAAAATATTATATATATAATGTCTGTATTATTTAGGCTATAGATTTTAAATATATACAGATAATTAATACTAAGGAGGAGAAAAAAACTGAGATGCCAAAACTTGAAAAAAAAATAGATAGTAGCATTAGTGAAAGAAAAAAAGAAAGTGCAAAAAATTCTGTTAAAAAAACAAAAATTAAGGAAGACTCTGTCAAAAAAGAGAACATAATTAAAAATAACATTAATAAAGAAAAAATAGAGGAAGAAACTGTAATTGATAAAATTAAAAGTTTTTTAACAAAAGTTGCATTAATGCAAGAAAAAGCCCAAAGTGAAGATATTGAACAAAAATCAACAAAAGAAAGCGTAAATCTTGAAAAAAATGCTACAAAAGAAGTAGAAAAGCCAAAATATATGACTGAATATTATGACTTACCATATAGATATAATGAAAAAATAGTAAAAGTGCTTGCACAAACTCCAAAAAAATTATTTGTATATTGGGATATTTCTGATAATGATAAAGAAAAATATATAAGTACTTTTGGAGAAGACTTTTTTAATAAAACATATCCAGTATTATTAGTATATAATGAAGATAAAAAATATGTAAAAGAAGTGACAATAAATGATTTTGCCAATAGTTGGTATATAGATATAGAAGATTCAAAAACCAAATATATAATTCAATTAGGCAGAAAATTTAGAAATAAACCAGAAATAGTAAATAAATCAGAACTTGAAGAAAAAAATATAATCCTACAAACAGATTATTTACCAATTGCTGTTTCTAATAGAATGGAGTCACCAAATGACCATGTTCTATTAGAAAATATACCAGAATTTATAACATTTAGAAATGTAAAAACAAATGAAGAAATAAGTAAAAGTTCAAGAAAATTTACAGATGCATATGGAAATAATTATAATATAGAAGATTTTTATCAAATGGAATATAAAAATGAACTTTCAGAAGAAATGTTTGATATGGCAAACCCTTCATCGGGAGTTAATAGTTCAATGTTTAAATAAAATTTAAATAGCGTGTATTAACTTTTTACACGCTATTATTAGTATATTATGAATTGAAAGGAATAATATAAATGAAAAATATAAAAGGATATGTAAATTTTGTTTTACATGCTCATCTTCCATATGTACATCATCCTGAAAGTGATACTTATTTGGAGGAAGAATGGCTTTTTGAAGCAATTTCAGAAACATATATACCTTTGCTTTTAAATTTTCAAAAATTAGAAGAAGAAAAAGTAGACTTTAGATTAACTATGACAATTACACCTACTTTATTAAGTATGCTTGATAGTAAATTATTACAAGAAAGATATATAAAATATTTAGAAAAACATATAGAACTTTGTGAAAAAGAAGTAAAAAGAACAGTTTATGAACCAAGGCTAAATGCATTATCATACTATTATTTAGAAAGATATACTAATGATTTACATGTATTTAAAGATATTTATAACTGCAATATAATTACAGGGTTTAAACATTTTCAAGATGCAGGATTTTTAGAAATTATTACTTGTGGTGCTACACATGGATATTTTCCAATTCTTTATGTTAATGAAAAAACAGTTAGAGCTCAAATAGCAGTTGGAGTTCAAACATATGAAAAATATTTTGGAAGAAAACCGAGAGGAATTTGGCTTCCAGAATGTGGATATGTTCCAGAAGCAGACAAATATTTAAAAGAATTTGGAATTCAATACACTATTGTTGAAACACATGGAATGTTATATGCAGATCCTACTCCAATTTATGGAACATATACACCGATAGTTTCTCATGGAGGAGTAGTAGCTTTTGCAAGAGATTTAGAATCTTCAAGACAAGTTTGGAGCTCTATAAATGGATATCCTGGAGACTTTAATTATAGAGAATTTTATAGAGATATTGGATATGATTGTGATTATGAATATATAAAACCATATATTGCATGTAATGGTGCAAGAGTAAATACAGGAATAAAATATTACAGAATTACAGGAAAGGATTGTCCAAAAGATTACTATGATATTCAATGGGCAAAAGATACTGCAGAGAAACAAGCAGGACATTTTATGGATTGCAGAAAAGTTCAAATAGATCATTTAGCAAGTTACATGGATGTTCCGCCAATTATTACATGTCCTTATGATGCAGAATTGTATGGACATTGGTGGTATGAAGGGCCATATTGGCTTTATATATTATTCAAGAAAATATATTATGATGATTGTAATTTCAAATTAATTACACCAGGAGAGTATATAGATATGTATCCACAAATGCAAGTTTCAACACCATGTCGTTCCAGTTGGGGAGCAAATGGGTATAGTGAGGTATGGTTAAATCCAACTAATGATTATGTACATCGTCATCTTCATAAAGCAGGTGATAGAATGTGTGAATTAGCACAGTTATATCCAAATGAAGGAGATACATTAAGAAGGCAAGCATTAAATCAATGTGCTAGAGAACTTTTGATGGCACAAACTAGTTGTTGGTTATTTATAATAACAAATGGAACGATGGTTGAATATGCACACAAAGCAATAAAAGATCATATAGGAAGATTTACAAAACTTTATTATCAAATAAAAAAAGATAAAATTGATGCAAGATACTTACTAGATGTATTTGATAAAGATGATATATTTCCAGAAATTGATTATATGATATATTATTAATGACCAGTTGGGGACGTAAGTTGATGGACATTTTTGTCCATATTAATACGTATGTTGTATTAATAAATATTAGTTTACTGTTATAAAATTTTAAAGTATTAATTGGGAGATAAAATATGAATGTATATGATGAAGTAAATAATTTAGCAAGAGCTATAAAAGATTCAAATGAATACAAAGAATATAAGGATGTAAAATCAAAAATTGAGATGGATCCTGAATTAAAAAAACAAATTGATGAGTTTGAAAAAATTCGTTATGAAGAACAACTTTTAGCTATGCAAGGTGAAAAACAAAGTGAAGAAAAAATGGTTAAGCTTCAAGAACTTTATAAAATTTTAGTTCAAAATCCAGATGTTAAAGAATATTTCGATAAAGAAGTAAAATTTAATGTTATGATTGCAGATATTAATAAAATAATTGGTGAAGCTATTAAAGATGTGTTATAAATAAATGAAAGATATATGTGGCTGTGAAGCTATGTATATCTTTTTTTGTAATTTATATATTAGATTTGAAACTTTGCAACTTTTCTTGAATTTCAAATTGTAATTTGTAGGGCTAATTTATTAATATTATTCTTGCACTAATACAATATGAAAAATTTAAAAATGTGCTCGCTCAAGCTAAATTTCATACAAATTCTAAATTTATAAAATGCGCCTCTTTCACTTCTTGCCCATATATCTAAGGCAACGTGAACATCCCTCATTTTATAAATTAAGAATTTGTATATTCAATTTA
>CASKJV010000014.1 GCA_949388605.1 uncultured Clostridia bacterium | reverse complement strand
ATGTAAAAGACAGTTTTAATTATAAAGTAGAATACTATTATGACGGAGAAATAGACAACAGTAAAACAGAAACAAAATCAGCAGAATATGGAAGCATAATAGAAGAATATACAGATAAAAATATAACAGGATATAGATTACAAACAACAGAAGAAGGAGAAACAGAAGGAATAGAAGGATTAGTAGATGGAGTGGTAGGACTACCATTAACAATAAGCGAAAATCCAGAAAATAATGTAATCAAAGTATACTATGTAAAAGACAGTTTTAATTATAAAGTAGAATACTATTATGACGGAGAAATAGATAACAGTAAAACAGAGACAAAATCAGCAGAATATGGAAGCATAATAGAAGAATATACAGATAAAAAAATAACAGGATATAGATTACAAACAACAGAAGAGGGAGAAACAGCTGGAATAGAAGGATTAGTAGATGGAACAGTAGGACTACCATTAACAATAAGCGAAAATCCAAATAATAATTTAATACAAGTATATTATGTAATAGACGAATCACAAACAAAAGAATTAAATTATGCAGTAGAATATTATTATGATGGAATTAAAAAAGAAGAAGATTCTGAAATAATAACTAAAAGAGTGCAAAAATTATTACCAGATATTATTTCAGTAAACAAAACAGAAATAAATATAACTGATAAATATGAAAGCACTATACTTGAGAAATTAGAACAAGTAGAGATAATTGATTCTGAAGAAGTAAAAACAGAAATATCTGAATTGCCAAATGAGGTAAAAACAGGAACAATAATAAAAGTTTATTATATAAGAAAAAATGCACAAGTAGAAGTAAAATATATTGATAGAGACACAAAAGAAGAAATTTCAGATAAAATTGTTAAAACAGGAAAAGTATTTGATCAATTTGATGTGAAGCTAGATGAAAAAGAAATTCCAGGATATACAATAGTAGAAAGACCAGAACTTATGACAGGAACATATACAGAAGAAATACAAGAAAAAGTATATGTATATGCCAAAAATGCAAAAGTAACAGTAAATTATATAGATAAAAACACGCAAGAAACAATAGATTCAGTAGAATATAATGGAATAGTAGGAGAAGAATATACAGCTAAATCACAAGACTTTGAAGGATATGTTTTAGTTGAACCATTAGAATATGACACAATAATATTAACAGAGGAAGAAATAATATTAAGTTATTATTATGAAAAGATATCTGATGGTGTAATAGAAAAACATATAGATATAAAAACAGGAGAATTATTAGAACCTGAAACAAAATATGAAGGAAATGAAGGAACTACTTATAAAACATCACCAAAAGAATTTGAAGGATATGACCTTGTTGAAGAAAAACTACCAGAAAATAGTGAAGGTGTAATGTCAGTAGAAGTAATAGAAGTAAAATACTATTATATTCATAAAGCAGAAGTAGTAGAAAAACATATAGATGTAAAAACAGGAAAACAATTAGAACCAGAAACAAGACATGAAGGACATGAAGAAGATAATTATAGTATAAAAGAAAAAGTTTTTGAAGGATACGATTTAGTTCAAGAGGAGATTCCTGAAAATGCTAATGGAATGATGACAGTAGAGCCAATAGAAGTAAAATATTATTATATTAGAAAAACTAGTGTAAAAGTAGAATATATTGATAAATTTACTGGAAAAAGTATATTAGAAAATACAGGAGATTCTTCTACAGAATATATCTATGGTCATGAAGATGATTACTATTATACAGAAGAAAAGAAATTCGAAGGATATGAGCTAGTAAAAGAAGAGATTCCAGAGAATGCAAAAGGTACTATGAAAGTAACAGAAGATGAAGACGGAATAGTAGAAACAGAAATAATTGTTACATATTATTATCTACATAAATCAGGTGGAGTAGTAGAAAAACATATAGATATAATAACAGGACAACTAATTGAAAGAGAAACAAAGTATCAAGGTTATGAAGGTGATGAATATAGTACAAAAGCAAAAGAATTCAAAGGATATGACTTAGTAGAAGATAAACTTCCAGAAAATGCAGAAGGAAAAATGACAATAGAAAAGATAGAAATTAAATATTATTATATAAGAAAAGTAGAAGTAAGTATAGAATACATAGAATTAAAAACAGGAAAGAAAATACAAGAAGATATAATAATAGTAGGACATGAAGGAGAAAGATATTATACCGAAAGCAAAGAAATTGAAGGATATAAGTTATTAGAAAATAAAATTCCAACAAATAAGGAAGGAATACTTGGAAACACAAATATAGTTGTAAAATATTATTATGAAGCAATAAAACCAATTACTCCTAATGAGCCACAAGAGCCATCAGGAAGTGGTAATAATGGAAGCATTGCAGATAATAACAATTATAATAGTAACAATGATACTAACAATAATAATAATGCTAATAATAACAACAATGGAAATAGTAATAATAATAATAACTTTACTAATAATTCTAACAATAGTAATAATAGTGGTAAATATAATTCATCAACTGGAAACTCAACACCAAAAACTGGAGATACAATTTTTACTATATCAATAGAAACAATTTTAATAATAATAACATTAAATCTTTGCCAAATCATAATACAAAATAACTCATCAAAAAAACAAAATAATAAAAGAAGAGGTAGAAGACTTAAATAAAAATTAAATATGTAAATATTTATAATATAAAAGAAGATTCATAATATGTGAATCTTCTTTTGATTTATAATAGGAAATTTATTTGAAATTCCTATTATAGAAGTCATTCGGCAAATATTGCATATTTCTTAGCTGTATGAAGCAAAGTAAATTACAGATAAGTTATACATAGAAAAAATTAGCTAAAAAGTCACATGATGTTAAACGTGGCTCTTTGTTTATTTTAAATTAATATAAATATGTTAATTAGTACAATCAATTTCTATAATTTCTAAATCTTTAATAGCAGGATTATAAAGATTTTTACCCATATAATCAAATCTAGAACCATGACAAGGGCAATCCCAAGTTTTATCAATATTATTCCAGCTTAAAAGACAACCTAGATGTGTACAAATGGGCTTTACAGCAAATAATTTGCCATCTTTATCTTTGTAAATTCCTATTTTTTCATTATCAATTTCTAAAACAACGCCACTATCATGTTGTATGCTTTTTAAACGTTGTTGAGGAACTTTAAATTTATTAATAATAAGAGAATTTGTTGTTTCTTTTATCATATTACCAAATTCTTCACTATTTTTTATAGGATGAAATCTAGTAGACTTAAATACATCTTCAAATTTGTTTGTCTTTCCAGAAATATTATCTACAATAATATTTGCAGCTACATTTGAAGAAGTCATTCCCCATTTATTAAAACCAGTACCAATATACATATTAGACATTAAATTTGAAAATTCACCTATATAAGGAATTTTATCTAGTGTTATGCAATCTTGTGTGTTCCATCTATAAAGTACAGTACTTTTTGGATAAAATTTTTTAACTTCATTTTCTAATATTGAATATGCATTAGATAAATCAATTTTACTTCCAGTTTTATGATCCGCTCCTCCAACTAATAAAACTTTTTTGTCATTATAATTAGCAAATCTATATGAAAAAATAGGAGACTGGGGATTAATATACATTCCATTAAAAGTTTTATCTCCAATATCAACAGCAATTAAATATGAAGTTGACTGATACATCTTCAAAAAATAATATCCAGGAGCATTAATAAAAGGATAATGTGATGCAAGAATGATATATTTCGAAGATATACAATTATCTTGTGTGTGTGTTAAAAATTCGTGTCCATTTTTTTTTATATCATAAACTGCTGTATTAGTATAAATTTCTCCAGAATTTTTAGTTATTGCATTTGCTAGTCCAACAGCATATTTCAACGGATTAAATTGTGCTTGATTAGGAAATTTGATAGCACCCTTAATTTTAAAAGGAAGGGCAGAAGTTGTAACAAATTCACTATTTAAACCAAGAGTATTTACAGTTTTATTCTCGAGTTGTATTTCATTAACTTCATTTTCATTAGTTGTATAAATATAGCTATCTTGAATTTCAAAATCACAATCAATATTTTCATTATCAATAATATTTTTTATATTAGAAATAGCTTCTTGATTGGCATCCAGATATTGCTTTGCATATTTAATTCCAAGCGAATCTACTAAATATTTGTAAATTAGATTATGCTGACTAGTTATTTTGGCAGTAGTATGACCAGAGACCTTTTGACAAATATCATTTTTGTCTAAAATTACTACTTTAAAACCTTGCTTTGATAAATAGTAACCACAAGTTAAACCGAAAATTCCAGCTCCAACAATACAAACATCAGTTGATATATTTTTATTTAATGTAGTAAAAGATGGTTTGTCTTTTACTGAATTTAACCAATATGAGCTCATAAATTACCTCCAATTATTAGTATTATGAACATTTTTTGGTTTTTTAATCTGAAATATGAATAGTAAAATAAAAAATATATAAAATATTTGAATTAATATATCCACATATTGTTATAAAACTAGGGAAAACATATTAAATAATTTAAGATGCAGTAAATGAATTTGTATTTAGCAATAGTATTTGTTAATATGTTGTGAAAAAATACATAAAAAATCAAATTTTACAAATTTAGCAAAAAATGTAGAAATTTACATAAATATGTGATACAATTATAAAGCGTTTAATAAACATAATAAAACCAATATTAAAAATAGGAGAGTACTTATAATGAAATATGTATTTATAAATTATCCAAAATGTTCTACATGTCAAAAAGCAAAAAAATTTTTAGATGAAAATGAAATAAAATATACAGAAAGACATATTGTTACAGAAACACCAACTTATGAGGAATTAAAAGAAATTATTGAAAATAGTGGATTGCCTGTTAGTAAATTTTTTAATAGCAGTGGAATGTTATATAGAAGTATGAATTTAAAAGAAGAATTAAAAAAATCTTCTGATGAAGAAAAAATAAGATTACTTGCTAGTAATGGAATGTTAATAAAAAGGCCAATACTTGTAAAAAGAAATAAGGTTTTAGTTGGTTTTAAAGAAGATGAATGGAAAGAAAAACTAAAACAATAATAAAATCCTTATACATATAAAAACTACCAAATTTTAAAAAAGTTTGGTAGTTTTGCTTATATTATGGAAAATCGTTAAGCAATTCTTATTATAGAAATATTTCAGAAAGTATTGCACACAAAATGATTTTATAATTTTAGCGCATGAACAAATACGAAACACTTAAATATATTTAAAATGTCTGAGAGTATTAAAAGTGGCTCTTTTATTCTATAAATTAAGAATGTGATTTTCTCTCATATAATGAAAAATTATCATCTTCATAAATTAAATTATAATTAGAATCTTTTTTGATATATATATTAATTATTTCATCATCATATAATAAAATATGAGTAAAATTATATTTTTCAAATATTTCATCATAATGAACATTTCCATTACATACATTTATAAAATCATAAAAAATATCAGTATTATTAAATTCACTGCAATAGACATCTAGTCTAGAATCGATAAAAACAGGTATATCATTAAGCATTAAATAGCTTCCAAAATCATAAGAATTATAAATTCGTATATTTTTATAATCTAAATTTTCTTTTATATAGTTAACAGCATTAGTAGGATATAATTCTTCATTAACAAGTTTAATGTCTTCGGTAGATTTTAGGTTATGTGCTGTAAAAATACAAGTGATAATAGTACAAATTATTATTGAAATAGGATGAACAAGTATTTTTTCTAATATAGGCATTTCTTTTTCTAAATATATATCTGAAGTTTGTGAAATTAGATCACATAATATATAACATCCTAAAGGTACAAGAAGATATAAATATCTTACACTAGATAAAGTCATGTATAGTAAACCTAAAAAGAGAAAAAGATGTTCAAGTTTAATCTTTGTAGGAAAAAAGATTAAAAATGCTAAAAATATAAGAGCGAAAAATATCATAGATTCATGAGCTATAGGAACTATGGGCTGCATTTCTGCGATATATGCCATTGATTTAACATCTTCAAAATTACTGTATCCAATCATAGATTTTATTATATAAGTATAGGGTGTTCCATGTATTGGTGTTAGTAAACCTGAAAAAGCAATAATTATTAAAAGAATAACTAAATTTTGAGTATTATAGATTTCTTTTATTACAATTTTTAAACTTTTCTTATTTTCTTCCTTTTTTTGAAGTCTAGTATAAATTTCAAGATCTTGTTTATAGTAATTATATTTTTTAGAATCTTTAGGCAAATTTTTTAATTTCTCTTCATCACGTTTTATAAATTTTTTAAAAAGGTTTTTTGGACTAAAGAAGTTAAAAAATGCCGCACCTAAATAAGGCATAAATAGTATTAAGAACAATGGCCAAGTCGCAGCATGAAAATTAGCAATTAATATTGATAGAATTAATAATATAATAGCGTATCTTTTTTTATTAGTATCTATAAATTGTTCAATACAATATATTTCAATAATAAAGCAAATGAAAGAAATTATTTGTGAACGCGCTGTAAGAGAATTTCTTAAATAATATGAAAATAATAAAACTAATACTAATGAAATTAATGGTTTATTACTTCTTTTATACAAACAGTAAAATAAGGTAATATAAGTTAAAATAGACAGAATTATTGTAAAATTGTAAATTCCTGTAAAATTAAATACATTATAAATTAAATAAGTTAGAATATCGAAAGCCCAATGAGAAAAAGTATAAGTCAATCCTTCTGTAAATGCCCAATGCTCTTGCATGTCAATTCCATTTTCTAATATATATTTTCCAATTGATATGTTAAAAAAAGTATCATTTTGAAATTCTTTTGGTACTATTCCAATTATAAAAATTGCAATAATTATTGAAAAAACGATAAGTGTTTTTTTTGAGAAATTTTTCATAAACATTTGTTAGTAAAACTAACATCCTCCTTTTTATAGTATATTTTGTAAAATTATATCATCTATATTTTTAGAAGTAAATGATTATATAATTCAAAAAATATAAAATAATTAAAAAATATGGATATAAAATAAAAAGAGTGATTATCAAAAATAAAGACTTAATTCGAAAAATTTTGAATAACAAAATAAAACAAAAAGTGTTTACAAAGGAAAAAATATATGTTAATATTAATTTAATTGATAAAATATACTAAAAAATGTTGAAAAAAAACTAAAAAAAGTATATAATATATTTAAGTATGGTAAATAAAAGGAGGATTTTATTATGAAAAGAAATGTAATAAAAGTAGTTGCATTACTTTTAATCGCAATTATGACAGTAACAATACTTAATTCAACTGTATTTGCAGCACAATCAGTTTCTTTCAATCAAATCAATGAAGACTATGTAAAAAATGGTGCAGTAGATAATTCAGGAGCAGCTGCAAGTGTTAATAGAATTATTGGTTCACTTTTAACAGTTGTACAAGTTGTTGGTTCTGGTGTAGCTGTAATTATGTTAATAATTTTAGCTATTAAATATATTTCAGCAGCTCCTAGCGATAAAGCTGAAATTAAAAAACATGCTGTAGTATATATAGTTGGTGCAGTTGTATTATTTGCTGCTACAGGTATCATAAGTATTGTTAGAAACTTTGCAGGTAATGTTCACGCTGATGAATAACAATAATACAATTCAAAATAAGTTAAAAAAGAAATGCAGTTTACTGTATTTCTTTTTTGTATAAAAATGAACTGAACAAATGTCAAATTGTATCCTTTTGCTATTTACAAAAGGATATTTTCTTTATATAATGTTTGCAATTGAATGAATTATAAATATATTGAGGTTGCATAAATGACAGATAGAAAATTAAAATTAATTTCATATTTATATTTAATAATACCTGTAATAATATTCATTATGGGGTGGATAAAAATTGTATTTTCTATACCAATAACAATATGTTTATTAGTAATTTTAAAATTATTATATAATAAATCAAAAGAGAATACAGAAATAATAAATTCAAAATATATATTACCAATTTTGTTATTTGTAGTACTAATATGTATAACAGCAGGACATGGAGGAGTATTTTATCAAAGTCCAGATTGGGATGCAAGAAATGCTATTTTTAGAGACCTAATAAAATTAGATTGGCCAGTATATTACGAACAATCCAATTCTGCACTTACATATTATATTGGGCAATGGATGGTACCAAGTATTATTGGAAAATCAATTGTTTTTATAGCAAATATTATAAATAAATTGATTCCTAATACAATAACTAAAATTATAAATTATACAGCAATAGAATATTCTTTTTATATAGGTAATATAGCGTTGCTTATATGGAATTCTATTGGAGTATTATTAGCTGTTTTATGGTTAATTAAAATATTAAGACTAAAAGAAAAGAAAAGTATATGTAAAGCAATATTTATTTTTTTATTTTTTAGTGGACTAGATATTTTAGGAATGTCAATATTTGGAACATTTAGTGTATTTTTAAATAGAATACATTTAGAGTGGTGGGCTGTAGTATATCAGTTTAGTTCTATGATTACTCAATTGTTTTGGGTATTTAACCAAAGCATACCAATTTGGATTATAACTTTAATGTTTTTAGAAGAAAAAAGAGTTAACAATTATTTAGTTTTAATTTTATTGGCTTTACCTTTTGCCCCATTACCTTTTATAGGACTTGTAATAATATTTGCATGTAATGGTATAAAATTTTTAATAAATTCAATAAAAAATAAAGAAAAAGTAAAATTTGTAAAAGATGTATTTTCAATGCAAAACATTTTAGCACTTATTTCAATATTACCAATATATGCTTGTTTTTATTCTGGAAATGCATCAACTTCTGGAAATTCAGATGGTGGAGGATTTTCATTTATGTTAGAACTGATTACTCCATTTGAATTATTAAAACTTTTCATTTTTTGGTTTTTAGAAATTGGCATATATGGATTATTTTTATTTAAAACTCATAAGAAAAATCCATTATTTTATACAATAATGATTTCATTACTAATAATTCCTTTATTTCAATTAGGGTATGAATATGATTTCTCAATGAGAGTATCAATACCATTAATACTTATTATAAATTTATTGATTGTTAGAGAATATTTAAATATAAGTAAAAATAAGAAAGAAAAAGCTGTGGAAGTAATATTATTAACTATTGTCTTATGTATTGGATTAGTAACTCCAATATGTGAATATGGTAGAGCATTTTATTGTATAGCTCAAACTGGAAAAATTAATTTAGTATACGATAAAACAAAAACATACTCAAATTTAGAAGATGTTTCATCAAATTTTGTAACTAAAAATCCAAAAGAAAATTCAATATTTTTTAAATATATAGCAAAGTAAAAGGAAGAATAATAATGAAAAGTGTAATTTTAGCAGGTGGTTTGGGAACAAGAATTTCAGAAGAATCATATTTAAAACCTAAACCAATGATAGAAATAGGAGAACAGCCAATTTTATGGCATATAATGAAAGAATATTCTTATTATGGAGTAGAAGAATTTGTTATTTGCTTAGGATATAAAGGATATAAAATTAAAGAATATTTTAACGATTATTATTTACATACATCAGATGTTACATTTGATTTTAAAGAAAATAAAATGATAACACATAGTAATAATTGTGAAAATTGGAAAGTGACACTTGTAGACACAGGGATAAATACTTTAACAGCAGGAAGAATAAAAAGAATAAAAGAATATGTAAAAAATGAGCCTTTTTTTGTTACATATGGTGATGGTGTAAGTGATATAAATATAAAAGAATTATTAGAATTTCATAAGTCGCATGGAAAAGTTGCAACAATAACTTCATATTATTTTGGACAAAGATTTGGAGTTATAGATGTTGACGAAAATAACAATGTTACAGAATTTAGAGAAAAAAAGTCTCAAGATGGAAGCTTAATAAATTCAGGATATATGGTGTTTAATCCAGAGATATTCGATTTTTTACCAGAGGACTCTGATAATATAATGCTTGAAGAAGTTTTAACAAAATTGGCTAAAAAAGGAGAACTTTCAGCATATAATCATAAAGGTTTTTGGTTTGGAATGGATACACAAAGAGATAAAAGACAATTAGAAGAAATGTGGAATTCTGGAAATGCAAAATGGAAAAGATGGAAAGATTAAAATTATGGTAAATTTAGAGTTTTTTAAAGATAAAAAGATTTTTATAACTGGACATACAGGTTTTAAAGGAACGTGGTTGTGCAAAATTTTAATTGATATAGGTGCTATTGTAAAAGGGTATGCATTAAAACCAGAAGAAGATTCTTTGTTTAAAAAAATCAATTTAGCTAGAAAAATGGATTCAGTTTATGGAGATATTAGAAATTTAGAAAATTTGAAAAAGGAATTTAATGAGTTTAATCCAGAGATAGTAATACATTTAGCAGCACAACCAATAGTTAGAAAAGCATATGAAATGCCAGTGTATACTTATGAAACTAATGTTATTGGAACTGTTAATATACTAGAGTGTATAAGAACAAGTAATTGTGTAAAATCATTTTTAAATGTAACAACAGATAAAGTGTATGAAAATAAAGAAACAGATTGTGCTTATAGAGAGACAGATAGACTTAATGGATATGACCCATACTCAAACAGCAAATCTTGTTCAGAATTAGTTACAGATTCTTATAAAAAGTCATATTTTTCAGATAATAGAGTTAGAATTTCTACTGCTAGAGCTGGAAATGTTATTGGTGGTGGGGATATAGCACAAGATAGGATTATACCAGATTGTGTAAAATTTGCAAAAGAAAATAAAGACATAATAATCAGAAATCCTAATTCAGTAAGGCCATATCAACATGTTTTAGAAGCTTTGTTTGCATATTTAATGATTGTTGAAAAGCAATATAGTGATGAAAGATATATTGGAAACTATAATATAGGACCTAATGAAGAAAATATTGTAAGAACTGAAGTGCTGGTTGAGCTATTTTGTAATAAATGGAAAAATATTAACTATATAAATCAAACCGATAATGGGCCATTTGAAAGTAATTATTTAAAACTAAATTGTGAAGAAATAAAGAAAAGATTTAATTGGAATCCTATTTGGAATATAGAAAAAACTGTTGAGAAAATTGTTGAATTTGAAAAGTGTAATAAAGAAAAGTTAGAAGAATGTATGCAAAAACAAATTAGAGAGTATTTGAATCAATAGGAGAATGATGATGTTTGAAAATAAATCAGAACAAGAAGCAAGAAGTGAAATATTAGATATAGTAAAAGAATATTGTAATAAATATCATAATGTAAAAAAAGAATTTAAAGATGGAGATAAAATTGCATATTCATCTAGAGTATATGATTCATCAGAAATGGTTAATTTAGTAGATAGTTCTTTAGAATTTTGGCTTACATCAGGAAGATATACTAAAGAATTTGAAGAAAAATTTGCCGAATTTTTAAATGTAAAATATTGTAGTTTAGTTAATTCAGGATCTTCTGCAAACTTAATAGCATTTATGAGTTTAACCTCACCACTTCTAAAAGAAAGATCAATTAAACGTGGTGACGAAGTAATCACAGTTGCTACAGGTTTTCCTACGACAATTTCACCAATAGTACAGTATGGTGCAATACCAGTTTTTGTAGATGTTACAATTCCAGAGTATAATATTAACTGTAATATGCTAGAAAAAGCGCTATCAGATAAAACAAAAGCAGTTATGATTGCTCATACTTTAGGAAACCCTTTTAATTTAAAAAAAGTAAAAGAATTCTGTGATAAAAATAATTTATGGTTAATAGAAGATAATTGTGATGCATTGGGAAGTAAATATATAATTAATGGAGAAGAAAAATTTACAGGAACTATTGGAGATATTGGGACTTCAAGCTTTTATCCACCACACCATATGACGATGGGAGAAGGTGGAGCTGTATATACAAACAATACATTATTACATAAAATAATGCGTTCTTTTAGAGACTGGGGCAGAGAATGTAGTTGTCCATCAGGAGTAGACAATTTGTGTGGACATAGATTTGATGGTCAATTTGGAGAACTGCCAGTAGGATATGACCATAAATATGTATATTCACATTTCGGATATAATTTAAAAGCAACAGATATGCAAGCTGCAATAGGATGTGCACAATTTGAAAAAATAGAATATTTTTCAAAAAGAAGACAAGAAAATTTTAATAGATTAAAAGAGGAATTAAAAGATTGTGCTGATAAATTAACTTTGCCAGAGGCAACAGAAAATTCTATTCCAAGTTGGTTTGGATTTCTAATTACGTGTAAAGAAGGAGTAAACAGAAATAAAGTTGTTAAATCACTAGAAAACTGCGGAATACAAACTCGTAATTTATTCGCTGGAAATATTATCAAGCATCCTTGCTTTAATGAAATGAGAGAAAATAAATCTGGATATAGAGTAGTAGGAGAATTAAAAAATACAGATATTATAATGAATAATAGTTTTTGGATAGGTGTTTATCCAGGAATGACAGATGGAATGATAGATTATATGATAGAAAAAATAAAAAAATGTACAATGTAGATTTTCTTTATATGAAGAAATGGAGTATTGAGAAAGCATGAATGGACTAAGAAATAGTATTTTTAATAAAGTTTTTGATAAATGCGAAAAAAATATAATTACAAGAAAACTAATATATTTTGCTATAGAAATAGGTATTGGAGATTTTGTTTACAGAATTTGCAGTAAAGATTATTTAGAAAAAAGAAAAAAATTTTTTAACGAAAATAAAGAAAGAATAGAAAAAAATATAAATATTTTGGAAGATGAAGAATCAAAAGAGATTTACAAAAAAATGATATTATATAGATGTAAAAGAAAAAGAAAAGATTTCCCATGTTATAATTTTGAAAATATATATTTTCCTACAGATATAATTAAGTTAAATAGTAATGAAACTTTTATAGATTGTGGAGCATATATTGGTGACACAGTAGAAAAGTTTTTACTAGAAAGTAATTATAATTATGATGGAATTGTTGCTTTTGAACCAGATAAATATAATTTTGAAAAGTTAAAAAAATTTGCAAAGAAATATGAAAGAATTTATTGTTTTCCTTATGGAACATGGATAAAAAATGGAACATTAAAATTTAATTCAGGAAACCGAGGTGGCTCATCAATTTGTGATGAGGGAAATAATACTATTAAAGTAGTTAATTTAGATAGTGTTAAAGAATGCGAAAAATCCACATTTATAAAAATGGATATAGAAGGTTCAGAGTTAGAATGCTTAAAAGGAGCAGAAAATATAATATTGAAAAATAAACCTAAATTAGCAATATGCATTTATCATAGTGATAACGATATGATAGATATCATAGAATATATACATAAACTTATTCCAGAGTATAAAATTTACTTAAGACAACATGGTATAAATGAAGCAGATACAGTAATATATTGTATTTAAACTAAATATATAGGAGGTAAATATGGATAAGATAGATATAATTCAAAAAATAAAAAATGAAAAGGTTATTTCTGTAGTGAGAAGTGAAAATGAAGAAGAGATAGAGAAAATAGTTAGTGCAGTAGTTGCAGGAGGAGTACATTTAATTGAAATAACAATGACAGTTCCAAATGCTATTAGAATAATAGAAAACTTAGCCCAAAAATACAAGAATACAGATGTTGTAATTGGAGCTGGAACTGTATTAGATGCAGAAACAGCAAGATTTGTAATAAGTGCAGGAGCAGAATTTATAGTAAGCCCTATTTTTAATAAAGATTTAATGAAACTATGTAATAGATATAGAGTACTAATGATACCTGGAATTGCCACACCAACAGAAGCAAATAATGCTATGGAACATGGTGCAGATATTGTAAAATTATTTCCAAGAAATGCTTATGGTCCAGAAATTATAAAAGTATTTAGAGGACCGTTTCCATATATTCAAATTATTCCGACAGGAAATATTTCATTAGAAGATTCGGATAAGTGGATTAAAAATGGAGCTATTGCAATTGGAGTTGGTGGAGAAATTATAAATCCAGCTAAGAATGGAGATTATGAAAAAACAACAGAAATGGCAAGAGATTTTATTGAGAGAGTAAAATAACAAATTTTAAAGAAAAAATATTATATTTATATATTATTTGGTTTATAGGTAAAACCTTATATAAAAAACCTAAATATATTAAAGGAATGTATTAGAGAACTCTAGTATAATATTAAAAATGAAAATTAAATTATCAGATTATGTTGCCAATTTTTTGGTAGATAATGGAATAGTGGATATGTTCACAGTAACTGGTGGAGGAGCAATGCATTTAAATGATAGTTTTGGACATAAAACTGGACTAAATTGTGTATATAATCATCATGAACAAGCTTGTAGTATTGCAGCAGAAGGATATACAAGATTAACTAATAAGCTATCAGCAGTATGCGTTACAACTGGACCTGGTGGAACTAATGCAATTACAGGAGTATATGGAGCTTGGGTTGATTCTATACCAATGTTTGTAATTTCTGGACAAGTTAAAAGAGAAACTACAATAGCCTTTACTGATGTTAAATTAAGACAATTAGGAGATCAAGAATTCAATATAGTAGATTGTGTGTCAACTATGACTAAATATTCAGTTATGGTAAAGACTCCAGAAAATATAAGATATCATTTAGAAAAAGCTTTATATTTAGCAACAAATGGTAGACCAGGGCCAGTATGGTTGGACATTCCAATAGATGTACAATCTGCAATTATAGAAATCGATAATTTAAAAGAATTTAATCCTATTGAAGAGGGATTAGAAGAAAAAGAAAATCCAATATATGATGAAAAGTATACTAATTTAATTTTAGAAAAGATAAGAACATCTAAGAGACCAGTAATTTTAGCAGGGACAGGAATTAGATTAGCTAATAGTCATAATGAATTTGTAAAATTAATAGAAAAATTGAAAATCCCAGTAGTAACTGCTTGGAATGCACATGATGTTCTTACAGACGATAATCCATTATTTGTTGGAAAACCAGGAACTGTCGGGACAAGAGGTGGAAACTTTGTTGTACAAAATAGTGATTTATTAATTTCAATTGGATGTAGATTAAATATAAGAATGATTAGTTATAATTATAAAAGTTTTGCTAAAAATGCATATAAAATAATTATAGATATAGATGAAAATGAATTAAAAAAACCTACAATATCAGTTGACATGCCTATTCATGCAAATTTAAGAGATGTAATTAACTCATTATTAAAAGTGGATTATCAAGGAAATGAAACACATATAAAATGGTTAAATTGGTGCAGGAATATAAATACTAAATATCCAGTAGTACTTGAAAAGTATTATAAAAAAACTACTTCAGTAAATCCATATGTATTTATAGATAAATTATTTGATGAATTACAAGAAAATGATAAAATTATTGTTGGAAACGGTAGTGCATGCGTAATAGGATTTCAAGGAGCAAAGATAAAAGAAGGTCAAAGATTATTTACTAATTCAGGATGTGCAGCTATGGGATATGGATTTCCTGCATCAATAGGCGCTACAGTTGCTTCCAAAGGAGATAGAGTAGTTTGCTTAGATGGAGATGGAAGTTTTCAAATGAATATTCAAGAGTTACAAACTGTAGTACATAATAATTTAAATTTGAAAATATTTATTTTAAATAATAATGGATATCATTCAATAAGACAAACACAAAATAATTTATTTAATCCACCATTAGTGGGAGTTTGCAAAGAAAACGGAATTAGTTTTCCAGATATGGGAAAAATTGCATATGCTTATGGAGTAAAATTTAAAAGAATAGATAATATTCAAAATATTAATAGCCAAATAGCAGAAGTTCTAAATGTAGAAGGTCCAATTATTTGTGAAGTTATTTTAGACGAAAACCAAAATTTTGAGCCAAAGCTTTCTTCAAAAGTTTTACCAGATGGAACTATGCAATCGCCAGAACTTGACGATATGTTTCCGTTTTTACCGCAAGATGAATATGAAACTATAAAAAAAGAAGTGTCTAAGATTAATTAATTAATTAAATTAACTTAGATATATAAAGAATTGAGTGAAATAATATGAAAAAAATATGTATATTTGATTTTGATGGAACATTAATGAATACTATAACTGATGTTGCAATTTGCTTTAATAAAAGTCTTGAAAAATTTGGATATAATGCACATCCAATAGAATTATATAATAATTTTGTTGGTGGAAATTTGGAAATTGTAATTGAAAAATTATTAAAGTATAATCAAACCAAAATATCAACAAAGAAAAATATAAATGATATAAAACAATATTATTCAAACTTATATTTAAATTGTAAAAAAGAAAACACAAAACCATATGATGGAATAATAGAATTATTAAAAAAACTACAGGATAAAAGAATTCTACTTGCAATAAATACAAATAAAAAACAAATTCTAACAGAAGAATTATGTAAGAAATTTTTCTATGATATAAAATTTGAAAAAATTATTGGCTATGTAAACGATTATCCTTCAAAACCTAATCCAACAGCTGTTTATGATATTTTAAAATATACAAATCTAGATAAAAAAGATGCAGTGTATATTGGTGATGGGCTAAGTGATGTAAAAACTGCTGAAAATGCAGGAATTGATGCTATTTTTGTTGAATGGGGACAAGGAAAAGAAGAAGATAAAAATAGTGAAATTGTAAAATTTGTTGCAAAAGAAGCTAAAGATATATATGATTATATTGTAAATTGAGGTATTATATGAAAAAAGTAGTTGTAACAGGTGCAACAGGAATGATTGGAGTTACTCTTATTGAATATTTACTTTCGAAAGATATTGAAGTATTAGCAATTATTAGGGAGAACTCCAAAAGAAGGAAAAATCTAAAAGAAAATAAAAATCTTAAAATTATTGAATGCAATTTAGAAAATTTAAAGAACCTTGAAATTAAAGAGTCAAAATATGATGTTTTTTATCATTTTGGATGGGATGGGACATTTGGAAATGATAGAAATCAAATAGAAAAACAAGAATTAAATGTAGAATATACATTAGATGCAGTTAAATTGGCTAAAAGACTGGGATGTAATACATTTATAGGTGCTGGTTCTCAAGCTGAATATGGTAGAGTTGATGGCATAATTAATTCCAAAACAGAAACTAATCCAGAAACAGAATATGGAAAAGCAAAATTACTAGCAGGAATTAAAAGTAGAGAACTTGCA
The DNA here is from genome assembly GCA_949388605.1 of uncultured Clostridia bacterium. Classification (GTDB taxonomy): domain Bacteria; phylum Bacillota; class Clostridia; order TANB77; family CAG-508; genus Scatovivens. The sequence goes on along the minus strand of CASKJV010000014.1, from coordinate 31,469 downwards.
AATAGTCTTGAAATAAAACATATTTGGACAAGAGTATTTAGTGTTTATGGTCCATATGATGGTGAAAATACAATGATAATGACAAGTATAAGAGAGATGTTAAACGGAATGTCACCAGATTATACATTAGGAGAACAAAATTGGAATTATTTATATTCTAAAGATGCAATAGAAGCACTATTTTTACTTGGAGAAAAAGGAATAAATAATAAAGTTTATTGTATTGCAAATGGAAAAACTAAAAAATTATATGAATTTATAGAAATTATAAAAACTGCTATTAATTCAGATATACATTTAAATTTTGGAAAAATTCCATATAGTGAAAAGCAAGTTATGAATTTATCAGTAGATATAACTGAATTAATAAATGATACAGGATTTGAACCTAAAATTGGTTTTCAAAAAGGAATAGAAGAAACAATAGAGTGGTATAAAAATAAGTATTAATTTAATGTGGAGAATATAATGAATGAAATAAAAAAATGTTCAATTTGTGGAAAAAATATAGATATTATATATAAAATTCCTTTTTGTGGATTAATAGGAATGAAAGATTATTATGAAGAAAAGATTGGATATTGTTCAAATTGTAGTTTTTTATTTAATGCAAATCCATTTTCAGGAGATGATTTAGAAAAAAGATATAAATATTTATCAAAATACGAATTTGATGAAGAAAAGATTAACTTTATAGAAAAGCAAGATTATGTTATAAGAAGTAATATTCAGAAACATTTTATAGAAGAAAATTGTAAAGAAAAAATAAATTCTGTTTTTGAAATTGGAGCAGCTTCAGGGTATAACTTAAGTTTATATAAAAAAGAAGGAAAAAAGGTTTTTGGAATAGAACCATCTAATTATAATAAGGAAACTTCAAAAAAAAATTATGATATAGAAATATATGCAGATACATTTGAAAATTATTTAAAAGAAAAAAAAGTACAAGATAAATTTGATTTGATTTTTCTTTCTCATATTCTTGAACACATTGTAAATCCAATGGAATTTATAGAAAAAGTGAAAAAATTTGCAAATAAATATATTTTTATAGATGTTCCAACATTTGATTATAAATTTAGTGATGAAAATTTTGGAATGTTTTCCGATGAACATGTTAATTATTTTACTTTTGCATCATTACAAAATCTTATGTATAAATCAGGATTTCATTTAATAAATGCACGTATAGAATTTTATTTAAATTGCTATGTTGCAGCTGGTACACCAGCAATAATGACTTTATGGAAAATAGATGATGAAAATATTAAATATGAGAAGAAAAAAATAATAGATAATACTATAGATAATGTAAGAAGATATATAGAAGACTCTGAAAATATATTAAATGAAATTAGAAAAAAAATAGATGAAATTAAAGATGATGAGAAACTTGCTATATGGGGAGCAGGAAATCATACATCAAGATTACTAGCAATGACTAATTTAAAAAATAAAAATATAGTTCGAATTTACGATTCTGATGTAAAAAAACAAGGAAAAGAAATTTTGAATATTAAAATTTCAAATTTTAAAAAAGAAGATATAGAATTAGGAATTGTTGATAAAATAATTATATCTTCATATTCATCGGAAAAAGCTATATGTAATTCGATTGAAAATATTATACCTAAAAATAAAATTATAAAATTATATAATTTATAAGAAAGGAAAAGTTATATTATTAAGTATGAAAAAAATAAGTGTTTTAATTCCTTGCTATAATGAAGAGGGAAATATTAAAGAAATTGCACAAGCAATTATAAAAGAAATGGAAAAATTAAAAACATATACATATGAAATAGTATTTATAGATAATCATTCAACAGACAAAACAAGATTAATTTTAAGTGAAATGTGTAAAAATAATAAAAATATAAAAGCGATATTTAATGTTAGAAATTTTGGGCAATATAAATCACCATATTATGGATTACTGCAAACAACTGGTGATTGTACTATATCTATGTGTGCTGATTTTCAAGATCCAGTTGAAATGATACCTAAATTTGTAAAAGAGTGGGAAAATGGTTATAAAATTGTAGTTGGAATAAAATCTAAAAGTAAAGAAAATCCAATTATATATTTTTTTAGAAAATGTTATTATAAATTATTAAAAAAGATATCAGAAGTTTCACAAATAGAACAATTTACTGGTTTTGGGCTATATGATAAAGAATTTATAGATATATTAAGAAATTTAGACGATCCTACACCATTTTTTAGAGGAATTGTTGCAGAGTTAGGATATGAAAGAAAAGAAATTAAATATACTCAAAGAAAGAGAAAAAGTGGTAAAACAAAAAACAATTTATATACATTATTTGATTATGCAATGCTTAGTTTTACTTCATATACAAAATTTGGTTTGCGCTTAGCAACTTTTGGAGGAATTATAGTTTCAATTCTTAGTTTTATAATAGGTGTAGTATATCTTGTCTTAAAACTATTATATTGGGATAGATTTAGTGCTGGTTTAGCCCCAATGCTAATAGGAACATTCTTTTTAGGAGCAATTCAACTATTTTTTATAGGGTTTTTAGGAGAATATATAATGGCAATTAATGAAAGAGTAAAACACAGACCATTAGTAATTGAAGAAAAAAGAATTAATTTTTAATTTTAATAGATTTAGAATTTTAATACTTAATTATTGAAAAATAGATGTTTACAAAAAACGAAAAAAGATATACAATGAATAAAAGAGAACCAAATATAAGGAGAATGTATATGAATAAAAAAATACTAAAAAAAGCTTTAATAATTTTATTATTGTCTATATTTCTTATTTATACATATAATATAATTTCATCTGCTTCTTATTCAACAATAGATCCGGATTTTATATTAAAAGATGCAAAGGATAATTCGGGAACTGGAAAAAGTATGTTAAAAATTGTTCAATCCTTATTAACAATTATACAAGTTGTTGCTTCAGGAGTTGCTGTTATAATGATAATAGTATTAGCAATTAAATATATGTCGGCTGCTCCAGGAGATAAAGCGGATATTAAAAAAAGCGCAACAGTATATATAGTTGGAGCTATCATATTGTTTTCAGGTTCAGGAATCCTTGCAATAATAAGAAAATTTGCGACAAAAAACATTAATAATGAATAATTAAGTTTTAGAGTATTGATATATATAATTTTTCAATACTCTTTTTTATTTTTTTATTTACAAATAGAAAATTATAGGTTAATATAAAAATATTGAAAGTATTATCGAAAAATGTTATAATATGAGTAAATAGATAAAAACGTGTTTAGGAGGAAAAAATGAAAATTCTTAAAAAAATTTTGTATATTACATTAATAATGTTAGCCATTTTGGCTATTTATATTAATTACAATGTAAATGCAACAAAATATAATATGATGGGTGAAATAAACACTATAGCAGGTGCTGATGCAGATGCTAATGCTAGTAATGCAGTTACATCTGTTACCAATATAGCAGGTGCTATTGTAACTGTTACTAGAGTTATCTGTGCTGGAGTAGCAATAATTATGATAAGTGTTTTAGCAATGAAATATATGATGGCAGCTCCTAGCGAAAAAGCAGATATTAAAAAACATGCTATTCCATATGTTGTTGGAGCAGTTATAATGTTCTCTGTTACAGGAATTCTAACTATTCTTCAAAATTTTTCAGGAGTTTTTGGATAAAATCTTGTAATATGAAAGGAGAAAAAATATGAAAATTAATTTAAAAAATGCTATTAGTTTAATTTTATTATTAATAATTTCAATTTCAATTTTGTTGCCTTGTAGAACAAATGCAACATACAAAAATAAAATGAGTTCTTTAATTACAAACCAAGATAGTACATGGAATGATTCTAGTGAAACTAGTGGAAAAGTTAGAAAGGTTATGAATTCGGCTATTGCTATTATAAGAATCGTTGGTATGTGTATCGCTGTAACTATGCTATTAGTTATTGCAATAAAATATATGTCAGCAGCACCTGGAGAAAAAGCAGATATAAAAAAGGCATCTATTGGTTATGTAGTAGGAGCGTTGGTTCTATTTGGAGCAGTGGGTATATTAGGAATTATTAGTAAATTTTCTGTTAATATTGGATAATTAAAAGTGGGTGATGTATTATGACAAGAAAAATAATTTTAAAAATAGTACTAATTATCTTTATGATAATATTATTTTCTAGTATTACATTAAATAGTGTGAATGCAGCAAAATCTGGATTTCAAGAAGCTGGACTAACAAAAGCAGGAACAGTTTTTGATGGGAATAATGTTCAAACTAATTTTTCAAATGTAGCTAATAAATCTGCAAACACAATAGTTTCTATTTTAAGAACAGTTGGTATGGCAATAGCTGTCGCAATGTTATTAATACTTGCGATGAAATATATGTTATCCTCAGCAGGAGATAGAGCAGATATAAAAAAACATGCAATTGTTTATGTAGTTGGGGCACTAGTACTATTTGGAGCAGTTGGTATATTAGGAATGATTAATAGTTTTACAACCCAAGTACTAGAATCATAGAAAGGTAAAATAGAGAATGTTAAAAAAAGTATTAATAGTATTAACCAATTTTATATTATTATTTTTGCTTATTAGTACAAACTTTGGGGTAACAAGTCAAGCTACTTTTAACGTTTCTACTACTTTTGGTGGAGATGTTTCTAAAGTTACTGATGCAACAAATACTACAGCAAAAATAATAGGAACAGCCTTATCTATTATAAGAACTGTAGCTGCAGCAATTGCTATAATAATCATTATTGTAATTGCATGCAAATATATGCTATCTTCAGCAGGAGATAGGGCAGATATGAAAAAATATGCTATAAATTATGTAATTGGTGCATTTATTTTATTTGGAGCAACAGCTTTAATTTCAATCATTAAAGAGATTGTTGATGCATCATTTTAAATAAAAAGTAAGTAGGTGATAATAACATGAAGAAAAAGATGGTATTAGTATTAGTAATAATGATATTATCTAGTTTTGTGATTTATTGTAATAAAACATTTGCAGCAGGAACAACAATGAACTCACTTTTGAAATCTAAAAATATGAAAGATGTGTCTACTCCAGATGCATCAGCTGGACAAGATGGAATTATTGGAGGAATCAATAGTGTAATTGGTTTATTACAATTTGCTGGTACAGGTATATCAGTAATTGTTGTTACAATACTTGGAATTAAATATATTTTAGCAAGTCCAGCAGATAAAGCAGATGTAAAAAAATCAATAATGCCAATAATAATTGGATGTGCATTATTATTTGCAGGAGTTAATATAGTTGCGACTGTTATGGATTTTTCAACAAAAGTATTTTCAAATATATAAAAATAGATAGTAAATGTTAAAATGTAAGAAGAAAGCAATAAAAATGTGTTTTCTTCTTTTTTTATTACATTTATGTTAAAAATATCAAATATTCGATAAAATTATTGAAAAAAAAATGACATTTAAGTATAATTAATATAAATGGTATAATTGGATACAAAGGAGGAAAAGATGAATAGATATATAAAATTGTTCAGTAAAATAATTTTTTTAATGTTTATATGTTTTATAATTAATGTTAATAGTTATAGCGTAGATGCAGCAAATTTAAAAAAAATGCAAGAACAAGCAAAAGGATTTATAACAAATGGTGAACAAGGTGCTAGCAATATAGATATTGATAAGGCAGTAGGAGAAATAGGAGAAATAGGAAGTGTATTAACTACTATTGGAGCTGGTGTTATGGTTGCTGTTGTTACATATATGGGAATAAAATATTTAACAGCTGGTCCAGAAGCACAAGCTAAATTAAAAACACAATTAATAGGAGTTATTGTATCAGGTGCCGTTATTTTTGGAGCATATGCTATTTGGAAATTAGTAGTTGGAATAGCAATGACATTTTAATAAAAGATAGGAGGAGTAATTATGGGAACTTATCAAATACCTCGTAATTATAGAGGAGAGTCTAGAATACTATATATTTTTACAGTAAAATCACTTATTACAACTGCAATTGGAGCAATGATTGGATCGTTATTCTTTTTACTATTTAAAAGTCTTAATATGACCTCAATAGGATTAGGAATTATGGCGTTTTTTGCTTTTTTAGGCTATGCATTTGGAGCATTAAAAATTCCAACAATTGTTATGTTCCCAATTACAAAAAGAATAGGTGGAGAGCCTATAGGTGAAATAATAATGAGATACATGAAATTTAAAAAAAATAGAAAAATGTATACATACACAAAGGAGGAAAAGTAAATGTCAGGTGAAATTATTCCTTTACTACAATTAGGCATTTTCTTAATAATGATAATAATGGTTTTATTAATAGTATTTTACATTTATTTAATGAAACCAAAAAATCCAAAAAAACCAGTGCAAACTGAAACTCAAATTGAGGATGAAGAAGCAGAAAAGAAAAAAGTAGAACAAAACTATGGTAAATTTACAACAAACTTAACTAGAGAATCAATTTTTGATTTCATGGAGTTTGACGAAATTGTTGATAATATGATTGTTAGAAAAAAAGGAACACAATACATAATGGTTTTACAATGTAATGGTGTTAATTATGATTTAATGTCTGAACAAGAAAAAATTTCTGTTGAAGAAGGTTTTGTTCAATTTTTAAATACTTTAAGATTTCCAATACAACTATATATTCAAAGTAGAACATTAAACTTAAGAGATATAATTGAAGATTATAAAGTTAGAGTAGACAATTTAACTATTGAAATCGATAAACTAAATGCTAAAATTGCTCAAGCAAAAGCTCAAGGAAATAGAGCTTTAAAAGAAAAATTAGAGTTTGAAAGAAGAAGAAAACTTAATATATTAGAATATGGAATTAGTATTACTGACTATGTTGAAAAATTAAGCTCTAATAAAAATGTTTTACAACAAAGAACTTATGTTGTTGTTTCTTATTATTCAGCTGAAATAGGAGGAGGACTTGATAAATTTTCTAAAGAAGAAATTTACAACATGTGTTTTTCTGAACTTTATACTAGATGTCAAAATATATCAAGCAGTTTAGCAAATTCTCAAATAACTAGTTCAATATTAGATTCCGAAGAATTAGCTGAATTATTATATGTTGCATATAACAGAGACGAATCTGAATTATTACAGCTTTCAAAAGCTTTAGATGCACAATATGATGCATTATATAGTACAGGAAAAGATGTATTAAAGAAAAAACAGGAAAAATTAGATCAAGAAATTAGTTTAGCTGCTATAGATATGGCTACAGACAGTATATTAAAAGCTGATAAGAGGAAACAAATTGAAGAATTAGAACTACAAATTAATAAAGAAGAAAAAATAAAACAAAAAGCTAGTGAATTATTAGATACATATAAAAACCAATTAGATAAGAGGGTTTATAAATTAGCAAAAGACGAAATTGAAAATAGCAGAAAAGAAAATGAAATTCAAAAACCAAAACAAACTCCTAAACTAGAAGAAGGAAAAAAATCTTCACAAACTAATCCGGTTGTTAGAAAAAAGATAGTTAAGAAGAGAAGGATGGAAAACTAAAGAAAAAGAGGAGGATAAGAGATGTTTGGAAGTAAAAAACAAGTAACTACTAATGAATTAGAACACATTGAAAAAGAAGAAGTTAGTGTTCTAGAAAAAAATAAAACAGGATTAAAAGATTTAATTGCACCAGGTGGAATAGATGCAAGTTATACAAATCATATTGAAATAGCTTCAACAAGAACAAGATATGCAAGAAGCATGCAAGTTGCGAACTTGCCTAGAATGTGTACTTTTCCCGAGTTTTTAAGAGGAATGTATACATTTGGAGATATAAATGTTTCTGTTTTTATAAATCCTGTTAGTGAAGCTTCTTCACAAACAGACTTAAACAGAACAATTAACGAATTGGAATCTGAAAGAATTGTTGCCTTAGATAGAGGTGATATAAACAGAGAAAGAGTTATAGCACAAAAGAAAGAAGAAGCAGAAGAACTTCGTGATTCTATTGCTGCTGGATTTAATAAATTATTTGATTCATCTATTATTGCTACTATATTTGCATATAGTATGGATGAATTAGAAAGATACACAGAATTATTATCAAACGAAATGTCTAAAAACTTAATAGATATTAAACCTTGTTGGGCAATGCAAGATGAAGCACTTAGAAGTAATATGCCATATTGTGATAATAAAATGACAAAATCTCATACTTTTGATAGAAGAGCTATGTCTACAGTATTCCCATTTTTCACTTCAGATGTAGGACATGAAAATGGTATTCCTTTAGGATTTAATAAACAAACAGGATTACCAATATTATATGATAATTTTAGTTCAAAACTTACAAATTATAATATGGTTATATTTGGTAAGTCTGGTGCTGGTAAATCTGTTACAATTAAAACTTTAACAGCTCGTTCAGCAGTACTTATGGGAATTGAAAGTTTAGCACTAGATGCTGAAGGTGAATACTCAGTTGTTGCTGAGGCACTTGGTGGGGTAAATGTTACTTTAAGTCCAAATTCAAAAACTGTTATAAATTTATTTGATATAGAACCAGAAAATGTAAAAGATGAAATAACAGGTAGAGAAAGAACTGTATTAAGTGTTGAAAATAAAGTTGAAGACGTTACAAACTCATTATTAACAATGGCTAGAGGTAGTACAAGAAGTCAAGAAGTAAATGAACTTACAAAACAAATCATTTCTGAAGCTGTTGCTGAAGAATATGCAGCTTTGGGTATTACAAACAATGTTGAAAGTTTGTATACTAGAGATGAAAATGGTGGACAAATAGATATTACTAATAATTATTTAGGAAGAACTAAAAAGCAAATGCCTACTATTGGTTCGTGGTTTAAAAGAATTCAAAGAAAAGCAGAAGAAAATGATAACCCAGATTATCGTTTCCATTACAGTTATTTAGTAAAAGTTATGAAACAATATGTTAGAGAATATCAAGGACAAATGGCATATTTTGATGGTCAATCAACTTTTGAATTATTAGATGGTTTACCATTCATTAATATAGATATTTCCCAACTGGAAGAAAGATTTGCAAGACCATTAGCACAACAAGTTATGCTTTCTTGGGTTTGGGAAAAATATGTAAAGAAAAATAGTGAAGATAAATCAAAAGCTTCTAAAAAGAGAGTTCTTGTTGATGAAGCTTGGATGTTGCTTCCATATCCAGAAGCTGTTGATTTTTTGAATACAATGGCTAGACGTGCTAGAAAAAGAAATGTTTCTTTAGCAGTTATTTCACAAAAATTCCAAGATTTTTATGAAAAGCAAGAAGTTCAAGCAGTTTTAACTTCATCAGAAACTAAATTATTCTTAGCACAAGATAAATCAGAAATTCAATATTTAAAAGAAGTATTTAAATTGAGTGAAGGTGAAGCTGGATTTTTAATTACTTGTAACAGAGGTGAAGGTTTACTGAAAGTTGGTGGAGATTCAGCAATTATAGGAATTCAACCAACTAAGAAAGAATTTGAATTTGTTGAAACAAACCTTTCAAAACAAGCAGCTTTAGAAAAGGCAAGAAGAGAAGTAGAGGGAAACTAAAAAGAGGATAATAAATGAAAAAAGTTTTAACTAGCATATTGCTTATGCTATTAATATTTAATTTCATATTTTGCAATTATACAGTCTATGGAGAAGAAGGATCAACTTCTGCAACACAAAATGCATATGCTGAACCAGTTGATACAAATGAAGTTACTAAAGGTGCAGCCGAAATGGAAGGTAGTGGAACTGTTAATGGTAAAAGTACACAATCAAGTAGCTATGGTGGGTCAATAGTAGGAACTTTATTAGGTGCACTATCACGATTAGTAAACATTATATTTTTGCAAGTAGATGTTTTAATAAGCCATATTGCTAATAATCCTAGTGCAGGAGGATTTTCATCAACAGGTACAAATGGTGAATCATTTTGGTTCTCAATAGATAAAACAGTATTTAATAGAGTTGCTTTATTTAATATAAACTATTTTAATACTGATAATTATAAAGTTGGAAATCAAACAATTGTTGCTGATGCCAACAATACAAAAATTAAAGAGAGTATTGTAACTAGTTATTACATATGTAGGATTTTAGCATTAGCAATAAGTGCAGTTATACTAATTTATATTGGTATTAGAATGGCAATTTCCAGTGTAGCCACAGAGCAAGCCAAATATAAAAAAATGCTTCTAAGTTGGGTGGAGAGTATTGTAATTTTGTTTTTAATGCCATATATAATGAGTCTACTATTTAATGTTGGAGAAAGTATAACAGAAGTATTTTATAATATAAGATGTTCCTTAATAGGTAAGACAGTTCCAGGATCAACTGGAACATATGGAGTTTTTGAAAATACTGTTCGTGCCAAAATATTTGGAACTATTACTCAAGAAAGTGGATTAGGGTTGGCCATGTGGTCAATTATATATTGGATTTTACTATTTAACGAATTAAAATTTTTATGGTTATATTTAAAAAGGGTATTAATGGTAGGATTCTTAATTATTATTTCACCAATAATAACAATTACATATTCAATAGATAAAGTTGGAGATGGGCAAGCTCAAGCATTTAATATGTGGATTAAAGAATTTATTCTAAATGTTTTTATTCAACCATTACATGCAGTAATATATTTAGTATTTATATTCTCAGCAAATGCTATAGCAACATCTTCACCATTATTAGCTCTTGCATTATTATTTGCAATGGGTCAAGCAGAGAGAATGGTTAAAGTTATATTCGATATGAAAGGATCTGTAACTTTAAGAGGAGTAAATAAATTTATGAAGAAAGGATAATAATTTGAAAAATAGAAATTTATTAAAAGCAATTATTTTATTTTTAATAATATTATTCTTCTTTACATTAGTTTTCATGATTTATTTAATAAAAATATCATCTAATAATTCTCAGGTAGCTTCAATAAAAAATGAAGAGCCAGAAAGTGCTAAAGAAGTTATAGAAATTTCAAAATCTGAATTTTTAAAAGAAGAAGATAATAAAATATATTTAAAATTTAGTGAAAATTTGTATGATGATAATGGAAACAGTAACGAAAGTTACTTTAATAAATTAATAGATGAATTAAAACCTTTATATAAAAATAGAAGTTTTAATTTAATTGATGAAACTAAAAATATAAATATTTATATAAAATATTTAGAAAATGATAACAAATATACAATAATAATAAATGGAACAGAAAATTATTTTAAACAAGTAAATGGAAAAAATTATGCAGATGTAAGAAACGTTTCGATAGCTGATAAAACTGTAATGTACACAAAAAATGAAATTTTAATTGGGTTAGTAGCAAGAGATATGAGCCCAGGTTTACTAAGAGATGTGTTAATAGATGAAAAAGTTTTAGAAAATGGATACATATCGTATAATGATGATAAATTTCGATTTAGAACTACTTTAATAAAAACAGTAAGAAATATTATTTTTACAGAGAAATATGACGATGATATTATTGTAAATGTCAACATGAAAACACCATTAAAACAAATATTAGAATTATATCCAGATAATGTTTTCGGAAGTTTGAATGAAAATTATTTAGGTTATTTAACAAAAGATTATTATTATTTTTTCTATGATGATGAAGTTTCAGTATATGGGTACACATATGATGATGAAACTAAATTTGAAAAATATTTAACAGAGTATTTAGAAAGTAAAGATTTAGATCAATTTGTTAATTCTCTACAAAAAGGTTTGAAATACTATGATTATTGTGAATATGATCCAGAAATAGGAAAGGCTCATATAATGTATTCAAATAGAGGATTTGAAATTAATATTGAAGAAAACAATCCAAAAGGAATTGTTTTATATAGTAATTACCATTTTACAGATACAACTAGAGAATATGTAGAAAAAGGATTAATTACTTTAAAAGCAAATGAAGATTCTGTTGAAAAAATAGAGAAGGAAAGAAGAAATAATAGATAAGGAGTTATAAATGAAAAATTTAGAAAATCGCAATAATAACTATAAGGTAAAAATAATAGTTTTAAGTGTTGCGATTTTTCTGTTGCTTATTTTAAGTATTATATTATCAAATATTATGAAAGAAACAGAAAATAATGTTGAATTATCATATGATAATCTTACAAATGTAAAAGAAGTAATTGAATATTATAAATCTACTTATATTTCAGAAGAAGAAAGTAAAGAGGATAATTTTAATTTAGATATATATCTAAAGTTTTGCAAATTACCATATGATGAAAATGATAATAGTAATGAAAAATATTATAATAGCTTAATAAATGATGTTGCCAAAGTTATATATTATAATAATTTTAAAATGATTGACAAAGAAAATAACATTACAGTAAAAGTTATATGTAATAATGGAAAAGTATCTTCTATAATAATAAATGATATTGAAGATTATTTTATATACATGGATTCTCAAATTAGTATGAAAACATATAAAGAGTTTAAAACAACTAATTTTCAAATAACATCAGAAGTATTACAACGAATCACAGATGAAAATTGGGATAATAAAGATTATTTCGGAACTAGAGATAGTATATATAATGAATATCAGATATATTTTAATAGTGGAATAAAAGTAAGAACAATACAAAATAAGATTTATAATATCATCTTTGATAAAAACTATAATGGAAATGTTATTAATAATTTATTTCCAGGGATAAGCTTAAAATCAGTAGAATCAGAATTAGGAAAACCAACATTTAAAGATGATGAAAATAGTATAATTGGTTATAAAGGAGAAAAAATATATGTATTTTTCTCTGAAAATGAAATTTCTGTATATAGAATACAAAATGAAGATACAGATGATTTCTTCAAATTAGCTGATGAATATATAAATTCTAAGATAGATTTATTAGAATTTATGAATCAGTTAACTTATATGTGGAAAGATTACTCAGAATATGAATATACGACAACCTCTGTATATTTATCATATCCTTTAAAAGGTATTGAAATTAAGATAAATTATGATGACACAGACGGAATTTTGTTGTATAATAATATTAGGAGTAATTTGTCTAAAGTTGGCAGATATTTAGAAAATACAAATTTTGTTGCAAGATTACAAACAGATGCTGTATTTGAAGTAGAATGTCAAAGAGTAAATAAAACAAATACAGAAAAAAAACGTTCAGACGAATATTTAGAAACTTTAGATGATAAAACAAAACAAATAATTGGAGAAAGCTTAAAATACTATTGTTATCCAGAAATAGATAGTAATGAATGCATTTACAGTATGAAATTTATTTCAATAGATAAGCAAGCTCCAAATAGAGAATTAAATGACAGTATAGATTCATATTTATGGATTTCAAATGATAATTTTATATATTCTAAAAAAGGAAAAGGAATATATTCATATAATTTGCAAAATGGTATTGTAACAAGAATATATGAAGGTAAAGATGACTTCATCATTAAAGGATATGAAAATGGAATACTATATTATGATAATACAAGTTTAGCAATATAGTAAGAAAGGATAAAAAATGACACAAGTAAGAACATTATTTAAGAGAATAATTATAATGATTATTATAATATCTATTATAATAAGTTCTTCTGTTGCGCCAAATTCATATGCAAAGCTAACAATTGGAGAAGGTGAATTTTATTATGCAGGTACTACAAAAGGTACTTATGTGCCAACAAAAAATATATTCTCTTGGATGTTAGATATGCTTTCTGCATTAGCCGATTTCTTATTAGGAATAATTACAATGGGAATAAGAATGTGTTTTGTAGGATATACAGCATTAGCTGAAAAGCTGTTAACTTGGGCATTAGAAACTACATCTGGAGTAAATTTAGCAGGGGAAGATGTTAATGCCACAGATTTAACTTCTTTAAGTAATTCAACAAACAATGTAACTATTCAGTCAATTGTATATAATATGGTTCCTGCTTTAGATGTTAATTTCTTTAATACAGATTATTCTACTTTATATAAGAAAACAATAAAAGAAAAAGATAAAGATGGAAATATTGTATCAAAAAAAGTACTTATTTCTCCAACTGGTCAACAATTAAAGTGTAAAAAATGTGGGGAATCGGTATTAAAGTGTTGTGGAAATCTAACTAAAACTAAAGTAGAAAATAATGGAATAAAATGCTATGGAAATTGTGGATGTAATGGATGTGAAGGATGTGAAAAATATGCTGAATTAATGGTTGCAAATGATCCAATAATAGTACAATTAAAATCATTAATTGCAGTATGGTATTACATAATAAGATTGTTAGCTGTTGCAGCTATGTGTGTAGTTTTGGTAGGTATTGGTATAAAAATGGCAATTTCTACTGTTGCATCAGATAAAGCTACATATAAAAGAATGTTAGTTGATTGGGTAACAGGAATAATATTAATTTTTACAATGCATTATATTATGTATTTTGCAATTACAGTAAATGAAATTCTTGTAGATACTATTAGAACTTCAGCAGATGCAGTCAATAAAGTACATTTAGCACAATTAGCTGATACTAAAAATAACAATAATAGAAAAGTAGAAGTTAGTAATCAAGATATTGAAATAGATGTTTATGAAGAAATTAGAACAAGAGCATATGATATTAAAATGACAGTTGGATTATCAGGAATGATAATGTATATGGCATTAGTTTTTATGGCTGTTAAATACACAATAGTATATATAAAAAGATTCTTAACTTTAGCTGTTTTAACAATAATGGCTCCTGGACTAGGTGTTTCGTATGCCTTGCAAAAAGCATTATCAGGAAAGTCAAGTTCTTTAAAGAGCTGGTTATCTGAATATTTATTAAATTTACTAATTCAAGTTGTACATGCTTTAATTTATGCAATATTCATTTCTCAAGCATTAAAATTTACATTAGAATCAGTTTCAGGAATTATAGTTGCATTAATATTAATGAATTTCTCGTTAAAAGCAGAAGGTATATTTAGAAGAATATTTAATTTAGATCCAGGCAATAAAGGATTACTAGGATCAACAGCAACAGCAGGAGATAGGGAAACTTTCAAAAACAACATGAATGCAATGAAAGGTATGGCTATAGGTGCTAAACCACTTGCTAAAGCAATTACAGCTCCAACAAGGACTATAGCAAAAACAGCAGGAAAAATAGGAGCAGCTGCAGCATTAATGGGAGGATCTGCAGTTGCAAATGCTATATCAAATCGTACAAACGAAAATGGAAATTCTGATAATGCAAATAGTGAATCTTCTGAAAATACAACTACTACTGGAAGTAGTACTGTTTCTGGAAGTTCATCAGATTCAGGAAGTTCTTCAGGAGCTGGAGTAGGAGCTTCAGGAACAACTACTGCCAAAAATGAAGATGAAGAATTATTAAATACAGGTGAACAAGCTTTAGAAGAAGATTTAGAAGTGGCAAAATCTGAATTCCAAAATGATCCACAAAATCAAGATAATATATATAACGTAATAGAAGCTAATAGAAGATTACAGAGATATAGAGAAATTGCTCCAGAAAGTGTATCTGTTGGAGCTGTTATGGCTGGACATTTACAAAACTTATTTAGTATGGATAACTATTTCGATTTAAAAATGGGCAAAGATGGAAAGCTTAAACATGTTCCAAAAGCGGGAGTAATATTTGGATCATATAAATATGACCCTAAAAAAGGAAAATATGTAAAAGATAACTCAAATGCAGCATATACACAATTAGGTGCATCTAAGTTATTAGGATTTACAGATAAAGATAAGAAAATATTTAAAGAACAAGTAGTTATGCCTACTGTAAAAGGAATTGGTGGTATGGCCTCAATGTTCTTTGGTATGGGAAATTTAGTTGCTCATCCAGCAATAGGTATGGGAATGCTTAGTGGAGGAGCCGTTGCTACAGGTAGTATGATGAAAAAATTTAAAAAACCAGTAGCAGGTAGTCCAGGTAGACTTAAATGTTTAAAACTTGCTACAGGAAGTAAATTACCAAAAAGATTCAGATTTGGTAGTTTTAATACACCAGCATTAACTAATATGAGAGATAATGTTGTACAACAAGCTCATAAAGAACTAGATTCTCTAGTAAGACAAAATGTAAAATTAAAACATCCTAGCTTATATGACAATTTAAAAAATGACTTATCTAGAGCTTCTACATTGGGCAATCAAAAATTAAAAACTTATCCTAATGGAAATTCTGCTTGGGATATTGTTGATAAACATCATTTCAAACAAATAAAAGATCAAATGACTGATTTTACAGATGAAGCTAACGAGTTAATTTCAGCACAAGAAATTACTAATGGAAAAGTTAAACAAGCAAGAATTATGAAAAATGTTGAAGATAACATAGATAAATTAGATGATTTAGGTGTAGCTATGTTACTAGAAGAGATGGCACATGCAGAAGGAAAAGACATAGATATTAGTAAAAATAATTTAGCTAAAATAGAAGAAGAACAAACAGATGAAAATGGAAACAAAGTAACTGTAAAAAGAGAACTTACAGAAAGTGAAATTAAGTTAATTAATAAAAAAATAGATAACGCTGTTACCTCAAGAGTAATGGAAAAACTTGAAAAAACAGAAGTATTTGATATTAATGACGAATCTGCTATAAATCAAATAATAAAAGAAGTTTCTTCAGAATTGTCATCTTCTGGTTTAATAGGCAACAATGCAAATGCAGATATTTTATTTAAAAACGGTATGTCTGGATTAAAAAGCTCTATAAAAGATAAAGCTTCAGCAGCAAATAATGCAGTTAAATCTGAAATGGCAAAAAAAATAGAATTAAATAGTACTGAATTTGATGCAGTAAAAGAATCTATAATCGAAGTAGCTACAAAATCAGCTTCAAAAGATGGAAATGTAGATATGTCTACACTTAATCAAGAAGAAATTCTTCAAAAAGTAGAAGGCAAATTAGCAATAAATCCACAATATAATTCTAAAGATAAAAAGAAAAACAAAACTGTAATAGATAGTACATTTTATAGATTTGAAGATAAAAGATATAAGAGTGCAATTGGTACGTTATTAGCCAATCAATCAAATGGCAATTTAAGTGTAAATACAAAAGATAATAAAGCAAAAGGAAGAATGAATAATATTTTAAATGCTCAAATTGGATTAGATCCAACAGCAGTACAAGACAGAATAACAAACCAAGGAGGTCTTTCTAAGTTATCAAAAAATACTAGACAACATGGTAAAGAATTTTTGAAAAGAAAAGCAAAAAGAAATATTGCAGAAACAGTTGATCTCTTATCAAAAGATGCAATGAAAGATAGTAATGGAGCAACTGTAAAAATGATGACATCAAAAGAAAAATTAAAACAAGCAAAAGAAGCAACGAAAAATTTAGACCATATATCTAAAGATGCGATACTAGAATCTTTAATGAGTATAACAAATATGCAAGAAAATTTGCAAGAAATAAATAGGTATGCTGATGAGACTTTAACTAATGGTTCTAAATTTATTAAAAAAACAAATAATAAATATCTTAGTGCTAAAAGAGAATTAAGTGAAGCAAGATCAAATAAATTGCAAGCTGTGTTAGATAATGTGAAATTAGATGCTGAATATGATTTAAAAAATGAAGCAGAAAAACAAAGTTCAAAAGATATTTATAATAAAAGAAAACAAAGTATTGAAAAACAAATTCAAAACTTTACAACTAAAGTTGATGAAGCTGAACACACTTTAAATTCTGTAGGTCCTGTACAGGATTCAAATAAAGCTACAAAAGAAGTTTTAGAAGAATTAAAAAAGAAATAATTGTAAGGAAAGTAGGTGAGGAGAGTAAATGAAAAAAGTTTTGAAAAAAATATTAATACTAATTTTAATATTTCTTACAATTAATTGTTTTATATTTGCCAATAAAAGCTATGCAGGAGATATTCTTGAAACAATAGGTGAAGGATTGGTTGGAATTTTTGCATATCCATTTCAATTATTAGCAAGATGGATTGGTGCTGCAATAAATCTTGTAACAGCAGGAGTAGCTTATATAGATGGTTCAAATTCTGCTTCGGTCAACAAGACCATACTAACTCCTTTTAATATATTATTTAATGATGTAAAACTTGTTGATATAAATGTCTTTGATTTACAAGATGCAGATAGTACTATAGTTGGTCAAATAAGAACAGGAGTAGCTACATGGTATTATGTTTTAAGAATGATAGCTTGTGCAATATTGTTGGCAATTTTAGTATATGTTGGTATACGAATGGCTTTAACAACAATTGCATCAGATAAAGCCAGATATAATAAAATGCTTGTAGATTGGGTAGCAAGTATTGCCATTATATTTGTATTACATTATATTATAATATTTACTTTTAATGTAAATACTGCATTAGTTAATACAATGAAGGCTGTTGCAGGCAGTACAGATATTTCTGATGCTGTCGAAAAAATAGGACAAGATGCTTATAAATTTGGACCAAGTGGAATTGGTGCAGCTGCAGTATATGCAATATTAGTAATTCAAACAATAGGGTTACTTATATCCTATATTAACCGTATGCTAAAAGTGTCATTCTTAATTGTAATTTCACCATTAATAACTTTAACATATTCAATAGATAAAATGGGAGATGGAAAAGCACAAGCATTAGGTACATGGCTAAAAGAGTTTGTATTTACAGTTTTAATTCAACCATTTCATTGTGTTATATATATAATAATGGCTTCTACAGCTATTAATTTATTAACTAACCCTAATACAGACACAGGTTTAGCAGAAGCTATATTAGCAATAATATGTATAAGGTTCGTACAAGAAGCTGAAAAAATAGTCAGAAAAATATTCCATTTTGAAGATGATAATTCCAAAACTTCGGTTGCAGCAGGTATGGCAATGTCTGCAATGGCATTATCACAATCTAGAAATATAGGTAGATCTCTTAAAAATGGAGTTACTGGAGCTAAAAATCTAGCAACAAGAGGTGCAAATCTTGTAAATCATGCAAAAACTGATGCTATGGTTATAGGAGCCATGTTAAGTGGTGGAAATAAATCAGAAGTTAAACAAGCAAGAACAGATGCTAATGGAAATGAAGTAAAAGATGCAAACGGAAATACTGTTATGGATGTTGTAGGTACAAGAAATAAAACTTATGCAGAATTAAAAGATGAAGCAATGGCAAAACAGGTTCAGAAAAAAGCAGATAAATTAGGTAAAAAAGTATATGGTAAATTAGCTGGAGATGCAGCTTATTCTGATTATAAATCAACTATGTCTAGAGATAAACTAAACGATAAAGATAGAGCTAAATATGATTCGCTTAAAAACTCTGGAATGAGTCATACTTTAGCTATGGCTACTTTAAGAAAAGAAAAATTAGAAGATGAGAAATTAAGAAAAGATGAAAGAGATCGTCCAATAATTACAGGTGTAAGAAGAGCTCGTGCTACTGCAAAAGCAATTGGTCAATTAGATACAATCAAGGATCTTAAAAATGCAGCAAGTGCATATACAAGTGTGGCTTCTGGAGTTCTTATGGGAGTTTCATTATTTGGAAATGGAAAAGGTTTTTCAGATTCTGTTATGGCTGGAGCTGCTACATATGGTGTTACAAAAGAATTATTATCAAATTCAAATAAAACTTTAGTAAATAATACTTTACAGAGTGTATCTGCTTTAAGCGGAAAAAATCCAGAAGAAAAAGAAAATGCATTAAGAAAAGTTATTCAGTCAGATGGAACAGATTATCAAGATGGTTCTGAAATGATGAAGGATTTAATTTCAGAAATTCAAAATCAATTAAGCAAATTAGGTATGGATGGAGGATCAACCAAAAAATATGCTAACAAAATACATAAAGAACTTAGAAGTAATGCATTAAAAGGAAATAATATTAGACCATCAGATATAGTTAAAAATAATATTGAACAATATAATAGCTTAGGAAAAAGTCAAATTAATATGAATTCAAACTTGGCTGGAATTAATAATGCTACAATGTTAATGAGTGACTTGGAAAATGAAAAAATTATATATAACAGTTATGAACAGTCTCAAGCAGCTGGTATGTCAGCAGAAAGCTTTATTGCTGAAACTATGGGAGCATATAGAGCATTTAATAAATCTTCATATAGTATAGTAGATAATGAATTTACAGATAATGCAAGAATTGATTTAGATGATTCAACTGGAAAAGCTGAATTAGACAAAACAGTTAATGAAATAAACGATAATTTTAAAAACTTTGAAAAAGATATTGCGGATTCAACTGTTGCAATGCAAATGAAAATGCAAAAAAGTCTAAGTGAAGATGTATCAAGAGAAATACTTGCTGAAGTTAAAAAGGATATATCAAAAGAATTAGATAAACAATTACGTGAAATTCAAAAAGCTGCAGAAAAAGGTGATCAGGTAGAATTAAGCAGATTAAAATCTCAAATAGAAACTGAATTTAGAAATGCAGAAACTGCACAAAAATCATTTGAAGCTGAACAGAAAAAAATTGATGCAGGAACAAGCGGATATACTGATTATAAAATGAAAGAAAAAGAAAAAGAAATAATGTCAAATCTTTATGAAGTAAAAGCTAAAAATCAAGCTTTAGATTATGTAAAATCTAAAATGAAAACAAAATAAGCGGAGGAAATAATATTGAAGAAAATTATGAACAAAATATTAATAATTTTTATATTACTAATTATATTGTTTGAATTTCCATTTTCAAACAGTACTATTTCCTATGCCGCTGATGGTGAAGAATTAGGTCTAAATACAAAAGTACTAGATGCTCTTGTTAGTTTATCTTCTGGAATAATATCTATTGTTGTATGGGTACCTAAATTTATTGCAACAGCCTTAATTTCCGTAGTCAATAGTGCTGTTGGAATTGTAGCTAAAATTGAAGGAACAAATGGAAGAGTTAATAACAACATTACACCTTATAAAATATTTTTTAATAAATATAAACTTTTAGATGTAAATGTATTTAACCTAGAAGGACTTCAAAATGATAAATTTGTATATTCTTTTAGAACTACTATTGCAACTTGGTATTATATATTAAGACTTTTGGCAACAGCAATATTATTAGTAATCTTAATATATGTTGGTATAAGAATGGCAATAGCTTCTGTTGCTGATGAAAAAGCAAAATACAAAAAAATGTTATTTGATTGGGCAGTACGGATTAGCTCTTATATTTGTTATGCATTATATAGCAATTTTTACTATTCAGTGCAATAATTCTATAGTACATGCAATTGAAGTTGCATATGGCAGTGTGAGTGATAATAATGAAGAAGAAACAATAGAAAAACTATTTTATAAAGCACTTGTTGGTGGTGGTATGGCAGCAAACGCAGCATTTATAGTTTATATTGGGATTGTTTTTCAAACGTTATTTTTCTTAATTGCATATATTAACCGTATGCTAAAAGTAGGTTTTTTATTAGTAATTTCTCCATTAATAACAGTTACATATTCAATAGATAAAATGGGAGATGGAAAAGCACAAGCATTGGAATCATGGTTAAAAGAATTTGTATATACAATTTTAATTCAACCATTTCATTGTATAATATATTATTCATTTATTTCTATTGCATTTGCTTTAGTTTCTCAAGGAAACTCTGATTATTCTTATAATGAGATAGCAGCAGGAATTATGGCAATTTTATGTATAAAATTTGTAAATGATGGTGAAAAAGTTGTAAGAAAAATATTTGGTTTCCAAGATGATAATAGTAAAACTGCTATGGCAGCTGGTGCTGTTGCTGCTATTGCTGTAGCTAAAAATACTACTAAAGTTGCAACTGGAGTAAAAAGAGGAGTTACAAAGGTAGGCGCCTTTGGAGGAAATGTAAAACAACACTTTTTGCAAGATGCTCCAAAACTTCAAGGTTTGCTTGGAGGAGATAAAGGTATAGGAAAAGCTATAGGTAAGTTAGCTAGTGGTATAGAAAAACATGATACCAAAAAAGCAGAAAGAAAAGAAAGAAGACGAGAAAAATTTAATAACAGTAAAATTGGTGCAAAAATAAATGGAGCTAAAACTTTAGGTAGAAAATTTAAAAATAGCACACCAGGTCGTTTAGCAAATATGGCAAGAAGACAAGCGTTATCTACTGCAGCAGCTATGGCTACATTTGCGGCTACATATGCTACAGGTGATACAGATGCATTGTCTGCAATTGGATATGGTTCTGGAATGGCAAAAGGAACAGATACATTATTTGACTCTTCTTCACAAAGAAATGAAAATGAAGCTATTAGTAATCAAGTAGAATCTGAAAAGTTAGAACATGAAAAAACTCAAACGCAACTGGGACATGCTAAAGGAGCACTTGATTCAGCAGAAAAATCATTAAATAATGCACAACCAGCTATTGATAAATATAAAGCTGCAGAAACATTTGGCAATAAGGCACAAAAATTAGAACAAGAAGCTAGTGAAAATAGAAAACAAATGCAAGGATTGAAAAAAGGTTCTAAGAAATATAGTGGATTAGAAAAAGATGCACATCAAAAAGAAGTAGCTGCTAAGAAATTAAGACAAAGAGAAGAACAAATGAGACGACAAGCAGAAGCTTTAGATAAAGATGGCAGTGTTACAGAAAAGATAGAATCTGGAAAATCAGCTAAAGATATAGAAAAAGATTATAAAAATGATATAGATGCAAAGAAAAAAGAAATTACAGATTTAGAAAATGAATTAAAGAATTTTTATAGTAAAGATAAGGCTACTGTTAGATATGAGGCTAGAAAAAATAGTGTAGGTAAACAAGATATTAAAGGAAAAACAAAAGAAATTGAAAAATTAATTCAAGAGATACTTGCCAAACGTAGGCTTGGAGAAGATTCAAGTGATGGAGAATTATCAGAACAAGATATGATAGATTCTAGAGAACTTTCTAATTTTCTTAGAGATAGTATAGAGAAAGATTCTATTTTGCATTCAGGAATGTCTGCTAATCAATTAATGGGAATGATTGGTGTAGAACATGTTAATGGAGAATCTGCTGAAATGACAGACTTAATTAATAAATTACAACTTTCAGTTATAGATCAACAAATTAATTTCCGTTGTCAGGGAGCAGATAAAGCGGCAGACAATGATGAAGCTTTAGGAAGAAGAACCGAAAAATTTGATTCTAATGTTAAAACAGCATTTTTAAATGAAGTTTCACATTTGAATTATTTAGATAATAAAAAATGAACAGGAAAATAATAAATTTAATAAAGAAAGGTAAACAATTATGAAAGTAAAAAATGATAATAGGCCAGCCATAATAATTGCAGTAGGGATTATAATTGTTATAGTACTTATTTTTATTGGTAACAGAAAAACTAAATCAACAGATTATAGTAATTTAACAGATGAAGAAATTGCTGTAGTGGTTGAAAAAGAAATTGATGAAATGCAGGTAAGCGAGTTATCTTCAATGGGAGAAAGAGAAAGAATAGAATACTATGTATCTTCTTTTGTACAAGATATTGAAGATAAAGAATATGAAAAAGCTTATAATAAGCTTTACAATACATTTAAAAAGAATTATTTTCCTACATTAAGTAGTTTTGAAGAATATGCTGAGAATAAATTTCCCCAAATTCTTTCTTTAGATCATACAAACTTTGAAAGAAATGGTGATTGTTATATTTTATGGATAACAATGTCTGATCCTCTTGATGGTAAGAATTCAGGAATAGAAATGAATTTTGTTGTTCAGGAGAATGATTTAAATGATTTTGTAATGTCATTTTCAGTTATATAAGAAAGGAATTTAAATATGAGATTTACAGAAATTAGATTAAAAGCTAGACGTTGGTTCAGAAAATATAAATATTTGATATTAGCAATATTTTCGGTTTGGTTTACTATATTTATAATAAATTATTTTATGGCAAATAAAACAGTTAAACCAGAGCCTATTACTACATATGACGTTCGTAGTTCAGTTATAGATTCTTCTTCTTCTGTTTCTGTATCTATGAATAATAGAATAGAAGAAATGCTTGAAGAATATATCGGTTATTGTAATGAAGGCAATTATCAGATGGCATATGATATGTTGTCTGAAGATTGTCAAAAATATGAATTAAATAATAGTGTAGTAAATTTGATGAATCATGTTTTGGTAAAGATGCCTACACCAAAGAAATATTCTATTCAAGATTACTCAAATATAAAAAATAACGGCATCAGAATGTATATTTATAAAATTAATTATACTGATGATCTTTTAGCAACTGGACTAACAAATTCAACATATTCATATACCTCTGAAAAAATATCTTTTTATGAAGAAGATGGTGAAATAAAAATGAACATTGGTGATTATATTTATCATACAGATATAAAAAGTATATCAGAAAATGAATATTTGAAAGTTGATGTTGTAGGTAAATTAGTAAATTATAGTTCTGAAATTTATGAAGTTAAATTTACTAATAGATCAAATTATAAAATTGTAATAGCAGATGGAGCTGAAGATAATGAAGTAGAACTTGTATTACCAAATGAAACAAGAAAAAATGCTTCTATAGAAAAAATTATTTTAGAACCATTAAGCGAAATAACTTTAAAATTTGAATTTCCTAAATTTGTAGATGATGGAGATATTTCACAAAGTTTATTATTTTCTTCAATAAGAGTTATGGAAAAGTATTCTGGAGTTGAAGATGTGCCAGAAGAAACTATACAATCTGAAATAGATAATGCAATTTCAAAATTTAGTATGACTGTAAATGTAGTTAAATAACATAGTAATATATTTTTATTAGCTTGTATTTTTTACAATTTGTTACTTATAAAATATATTGAATTTTGATATAAAGTTGAATGGTAAGTGTCAAATAGATATTTAAAAATTTGAAAGGAGACTATCCAAATACTATAAAAATTAATTATGTAATTGGATAATATGTAATATGAATGAATTTTGGATTAAAGTTATATTGAATATAATGGTTGGACTTGTTGTATTTATTGGTTTTTGGATATTCTTAATACGACGTTCAGGTTGGTTTAATGAAGGTGGTTTTATATATGAATATTTTAAGACAAATAAAAAAACAAACAATAAAAATAAACCAGAAAAAAGGTAGTGATGTTAATCATCACTACCATTCTATATTTTCAATTGAAATTGGATTGTCATTTATTTTTATATTTTCAGCAGTACCATTTTTAAAATATATTATTTTATCTGCCATAGGTGCAATAGCAGAATTATGTGTAATAATTATGACTGTCATATTTTCTTTTCTACAAGTATCTTGTAATAATTTCAAAATTTGTTTACCAGTATTATAATCTAGTGCACCAGTTGGTTCATCACATAATAACAATTTTGGATTTTTAGCAATTGCTCTACTAATAGCGACTCTTTGTTGCTCTCCTCCAGAAAGTTGTGATGGAAAATTTTTCATTCTATTTTTTAAGCCTACCTTATCTAAAACCTCTTTGGGATCTAAAGAATTTTTACATATTTGAGTTGCTAATTCTACATTTTCAAGTGCTGTCAAATTTTGAACTAAATTATAAAATTGAAAAACAAATCCTATATCTTCTCTTCTATATTTTATTAAATTTCTATTATTTAATTTATCAATTCTTTTTCCATCAACAATAACTTTTCCAGAAGAAGCAGTATCCATTCCTCCTAGAATGTTTAAAGCTGTGGTTTTTCCGAGCACCACTAGGACCTACAATTACAACCAATTCACCTTTTTCAATAGAAAAATTTGTATGATCAAGAGCCTTTATACTAACTTCACCCATTTTATATTCTTTTTCAACATTTACAAATTCTATATAAGACATTTATCACAACTCCCTTTTATATTATAAGAAATTACTTTGCGACTCCTATAATATAAAGCCTTTGGCAAAATTTGCGCATTTTTTAGTTGTACGAAACGAAGTAAATTAGATTTCTTAGTTGCAGAATTTTTAATTCGTACAGATAAGTTATGTATAGTTTAGAATAAACGCAGTTAATAAGTTATGCGCATCGAACATTTCTTAGCTCTAAGAATGGTAATGACGTAGAGATAATTTATACAGAGGAAAGACGAGCCACTTAAATATATTTAAAAAGTCTGAGAATATTAAAAGTGCCTCTTTTGTTCTAAAAATTATTATAACACTTTCAGATTATTCTTTTCAATGAGTTTTTATCAAATTTATTTTGTTCTGAATTTGTAACCAAATTGTAACTGAATTTCCAGAAAAAACTATTGATATGGAAATTCAAATATTATACAATATTATTGAATAATAGGATGATTACATTTTAATATTCTTGGGAAAGTCATTCATCAATAATGATGAGTTTCCTCAGAAGATAATTATAGAAGATTATGTGGCTTTGCCCATTTAGAAAATTTTTTAGAAAGGAGGAAGTTAATAATGAATCAATTTAATACTGAAAAATCACTTTCAGAGCTTTTTAAAGAAGTACAAGATATTAGGTGTGGACGAGCTAAACCTAAAACAATTAATATACCAAAAGAAAATATAAAATTTAATAAAGTATATGTTATTGACAAAAAGTTTAATAGTATAGGTGCAATATTAGGTATTTTATTTGTTATTATGTTCTATTTATTAATACATAGTAATTACATATTTGCAACTTCAGAAGAAGAAAAAGTTGCTATTGCTAAATATGAACAAAATGATTATCCAATTGAAATAATGGAAATAATTTCAAATAATATTAGTTCATTAACAACTAAAGAAATAGTTACTTCAGAACTTCAAATTCCATATGAAACAACATATGTAGAAAATAATCAGCTTCCTCTAAATGAAGAAAAGGTTGTGCAAATAGGAAAAATAGGGTATTTAGATCAAACTGTTATAAAAACTTTTGAAAATAGTGAACTAATAGACGAAAATATAATTAGTGAAATAAGAAAAACAGAGCCAGTTACAGAAATAATAGAAAAAGGAACTTCTGAATTTTTATCAAACTTACAAGCTCATATTGGTGATACTTTATATACTACAGAAGATGTAACTATGTATAAAACACCTAATAATGAAGAAGATACAATTTGTATGATTTATCAATACATCGATATTAAAATTTTATCAACAGAAGATGCTTGGAGTTGTGTAACAGTAGATGGTTTAGAAGGTTATGTTAAAAATGAATTCATTACTTCCAAAAATCTTACTCCAGAAATAGAAGAATTGAGCAGAAAGAAAAGAATTTTGATTGGTGTGAATCCTACAATGCAAGTAAATAGACCTAGTGGACTTACAAAAGATGATTTTATAAGAGTGCTTTCTAACCACCGTGAAGATAGAGATAAAATAATTCAAAATTGTGCAGAATTTTTCTATGAAGCAGAACAAAAATACAATGTAAATGGATTATTCTTAGCCTCAATGGGCATACATGAAAGTAATTGGGGAATGTCTAATATAGCAAAACAAAAGAAAAACTTATTTGGATATGGATCTTATGATTCATCTGCGTTTACATCATCTTACACTTTTGAAAGTTATCAATATGGTATAGATATGGTAGGCAAAGTATTAGCAAAATATTATATTAATGAACCTGGAACAGGAATATATGACGGTGAAACAGCAGTTGGAAGTTATTATAATGGAGCTACAATAGCAGGAGTAAATGTCAGATATGCTAGTGATTCTAATTGGTCAAATAGAGTATATTCTATAATGGAATCTTTATATAAAGATTTATAAAATTGAAAGAAGGAAGAAAAGAGTTTTGAAAAAATTTTCATTGAATATAAAATTTCTTATCTTTATTGAAATAGTAATAGCAATTTTAGTATTTTTTGCATACAAAAATATATATAGTATTGAGCTACAAAAACAACTTTATGCTGAAAGTTCTGAAAAATTTGTTGAGGAAAATAAAGAACCAGTTTTTAAAATAGGAAAAATTATTTTATATAGTAGTGCAAATGCAATAGATAATAGTAATGAACTTTTAAAAGATATTGATATAAGTCAGTTTACAGATATAGAAATATATATAGATAATACTAAAAAAAGTGAAGCTATTACTGCTGAAAATACTATAAATGAAATGTATATAGATAATATAAAAGTTTCAACACCTTCAAATAATGGAACAAAAGTTATTAACTATAAAAATCCGTTTAATTGTGGTAAATTTGTTGAATTGCAGAATTATAAAGATGATGGTATTTTATTTAAAATTTCTAATTCTAATGTTGAAGATGCAGAACAAAATTATGATGATAATATTTTCTTTACAGATTGCTCAAATCCTATATCTTTAGGATATATAAATAAAAATATATTAACAGGGTGTGAAGTAAATAGCACAAATGGATCAATCACTTTTGATGGAAATATTTTAAAAAGCGCAAATATAGATTTAGAGGAAATAAAGCCTACAATTTCTTTCACAATTCATTTAACCAATAATTATAATGAAGATTTTGCTTGTAAAGTTGATTTAGAAGTTGATTTATCAGATGAAGATGGCGGAATTTATAATGGATATACAATGAAAGTTTTAAATACAGACGATTCGAAATATAACTTCATAAAAGTATCAGGTAAATAATAAATTTCCATGTATTAAACTACATGATTTTAAATATGATTATATATTTTTAAAAGAACAAAAAATATGAAATGAACCAGAATTTTTGAAAAATTTTTTAAGAATTCTGGTTTATGTTATATAAAATACTTATATGAATCTTGCTAAATTATAGAGCGTAGTAATGTTCTTGAAAATATTAATAGCTTATGATAAAATATATAGTGCTAATTTAATTGTGTAATAAGAAACAGTGATAACCAAATATTTCAAAAAGCAGAAAGGAGATTTACTACTATGGAATTGAGATTTTTTGGTAGAGGCTCGGGATTTTCTGATGAGCATACATCTGCCTGTTTTACCACTGAGAACCAGGAAATGGTCATAATTGACTGCCCAGTTTCAACCTATAATAAGTTGAAACATATGGATTTATTAAACTATGAAGAACTGTACATTTTTATTACTCACACACATGGAGACCATATTGGAGGACTCGGATTATTTATACAATATGCATATTTTGTGCTTGGAAAATCCGTCAATATTGTAGTTCCATCATCTTTGGTATCAGATGATATTTCTATGTTACTTCGAATAGAAGGATGCAAACACCCATGGTATAAAATTATTGAGTCCAATTTACTAAGAAATAAAGACTGGGTTGTAAATGCTATACAAACAGAACATGTTGCAGAACTACAGGGAAAATGCTATGGTTACAGATTTTATATAAATGATAAAAATATCATTTACACAGGTGATACATCTACATTAGAACCATATTTGCCATATTTAACAGATAATTCCATATTATATGTTGATACATCTGTATATTATGGAAAAGTTCACTTAAAATTGAAAGATATTTTAGATGAATTTATTTCACTTACTCAAAGAGGAATAAAAGTATATCTTATGCATTTAGATGATATTTTATCAGCTGAAGAAATTGTTCAAAACATTCCAGGTGTCGAAGTAGTAACAGTTGATTAGTTAAAGTTTAATTTTAAAATCGTAGAATGTAAAATTTGAGATAAAGTTAATGCAGATTATCTATAAGATAGTCTGCATTATACTTTTATATAATAGAAAGTTGCTCAGAAATTTTCATTATATAAAGCCTTCTTCCAACTTTGCATAAATTTGTATATGAAAAAATTGTTAATTATAAAAAAAGTTATTTTAGCTTACGAAACTTAAAATATGTTTATATTAAAACTTTACATAAAACTTGAAAGTCTAGAAAAACTATGTTATAATAAAAAACATATGAAGAATTTATAAAACCCTATGTTAGCAATGATTTTTGCTATGATGTTACATTCAAATTTAAACAATGAATAGGAGGAAAAATTATGTTTATTTTCGGAAAAAAGAAAGGAAGACAGTTAGAAAGAAAGGTTTTGGATGATAAGCGGAAGTTTGGCAGATTAGATGAAGTTAATAAGTTAGTAATTAACACATCCAGTATAAATGTTAATTTCATCCAATCAGATTCCACTGATATTGAAGTATATTTACATGGTATTGGTTATATTAAAGGAGAGATTACATTTAATACTGAGCTCATTAAAGGAACATTGCAGATTGATTTAGACTTTACAGGACACCTTATTAACAGTTCAATCACACTGGATATTTCAATCCCCAAAGAGAAAAAATTGAATGGAATTGATATCAACTCAACTTCATCTGATATGGATATTAGAAAAATTACATCAAACTATATTGATGTAAAAACAAGTTCTGGAGATGTTTCTATCCATGATTCTACTATATTAGAAGAGGCCAGAATCTCGGCTACTACAGGAGATATAGAAGTAGAAAAATCTTCACTTGCATCTCTTAATATAAAATCAAGTTCAAGCGATGTAGATATTTGTTTTACAAGCGTAAAAAAAGACATTGCTGTAGAAACCGTTTCTGGATGTATTACAATAGATGGAGGGTCAGCTGATTCTATAAAAGTAAAGTCATCATCAGGAGATGTAGAACTTGACCATTTTGAAGTCAGAAAGGATATTTTTATAGAAACAACGACTGGAGATGTTGATATAAGTAATAACGTTTCCGCTGAAGAATTTAATATCAAAACAAGTTCAGGAGATATTTATACATCAGCTATACTAAAAAAAGCAGTTATAGAAACAACAACAGGTGATGTTGATGCGGAAATTGATGCACTTGACGATATATCACTTAGGATTTCTACAAGATCAGGAGACGTAAACGTAGAACTGAATAATATAAAAACGCTTCAAATATCACCTAAAACACGTAACGGTTATGTAGATGTTGACTGTTCATATAATGGCAAGTACAATGCGGAACTGATAATAGAAACAACAACAGGAGGTATAGAAATAGGCGATTTATAAAATAATTTTAGCTCTGTGCTACTTTTGTAGCACAGAGCATTTTATATTATAGAAAATTTCCTAGCAAATACAATAATATAAAGCATTCGGTCAATTTTGTATATTTCCTAGTCGTAAAATTTCTAATTTATACATATAATTTATGCGTAACAAGAATAAGTGTATCTAATAAGTTATACAGAGTAAAGAGAATGTATTTAAATATATTTTGTAATTCTTTAAGAAAATGGAGAAAAAGTTTTTAGTTGTACAAATAGAGTTACTAAAAAAATAAAGCTTAGTGTAAAATAGAATAATTAATCACTTGATTTTAATAAAGAATTCTAATATAATATAAAATATTAATGTGCGCATAGCTCAGCAGGATAGAGCAGTCGCCTCCTAAGCGACCGATGGGGGTTCGAGTCCCTCTGGGCACACCATATTTATAAAACTTTATCAAAAAATATAAGTAATAACATTATAAAAATAAAAAGGGACTCGAAAAGGACGTGCCGAAGGCAAAAATGATTCAGTGAATCATTTTTAGGACGCGGCTCGCCGAGTCCCTCTGGGCACACCATATTTATAAAACTTTATCAAAAAATATAAGTAAT
>CASKJV010000013.1 GCA_949388605.1 uncultured Clostridia bacterium | reverse complement strand
GCTTGAACTAGGAACTGGATATGAATAATATAATTTTGTTAATAATTCTTATATATATAAAGTAAAATTAAATAAAAGTAATAAATTTTTTATGTACATATTAATAATTTTTGAAAATGAAATCTACCCTACAATTTACTCTTTAACTATTCTAGTTCCAAACTCCCCTTGCTTGAAGTTTACTAAAAATTATGTTAAAATATATTTAGCTTATCTAACTTATATTAAGTTGATTATTTATATATAACTTATAAACAATAATTTGTTAAAATAAGGAGGTCTATTATGATTTGGTTAAAAGAACAAAATATTATTGGAGGATTCATAATTATCCTAAACAAAAAATACACCATCGAAGAAATTCGGGAAATGAGTAACTACCATCATTATACAGGATGGTCTCAATTGTCAACATTGGTAATGAAACTTCAGGGAATATCTTATAAAACTAAATTTGATACTTTTCCTGCCTATAAAGCATTAATAGATGTCACTAGTAACTTGGATTTTGAATGTCTCTGGCACCGTGACTACAGTCACATGAAAACTTATATATATCAAATATTCGATGTTTTTAAAAACATGACTTTTTACGAATTAGACGAATGCTCAGAAGAAGAATTTCTTGAGATGCTGGAAGAAGAAAAAGAAAAAATCAGAAAATCCGGTGATTTACAAGCTTTAAACGAATTCGATTCTAAATTCGGGGGAGTTATTACAATTGCGGAACGTACAAAAGAAAATTTAGTAAAATTATCTAACATCTTTTCTGAATATGGTCTTTATTTTTCTCATGATTTATTAGAAGAAGCAACTGAAGAAATAATTGAGAAAGCATTTAATCAAATTTGAAAATAGTACTGCTCCACTTTTGGAGCAGCATTATTTTTTGTCATATACAAAATTTTCTAAAGAATTTATGTTGTAGAAGTTGCAAAAAAATCTTCAATTTGTGCAAACTTCCTAAAAGGATTTCCATTATAGTAGTCGCAGGGCAATTTTCTATAATAGAACAAAAAATACACATTTAAAATTTTATATAATTTTAATAAAGTTATATGTATTTTCTTTTATCCATATAACTTAAAAGAACCACTTAAACATTTCAGTATTTAAGCGGTTCTTTTTTTATATAACTTATATTACTTTAAGATAATTATAATACTTTTTTCTTAATTATTACAATTCCTACTGCTACAACTCCTAGAGCTATTGCAGAGATTAGTAAGATTTGTAATGTCATTCCAGTTTTTACATTAAGACCTGTAGGTGGTGTAAATGTTACTAATTCTGTAGCACTTTGGTCTCTTTCTTGTAATGATTCTATAAATTGATCTTTTGCTGGATTTGCATTACCTGGTGTTGTAGATTCATCTCTTCTACCAGCAGTATTTTCATATTTTACAATTTCAGCAATATTGTCATATGTTAAATTGTCTGCGTCATCACTTGCAGCAATTGTTTTTGTAATTGTTAATGCGATTTCAGATTTGTAATCATTATAGTTTTCATCATCAATCTTATTAATATCTATTGGTTGTAATTCCTTTTCAAATCCATTGTTATTTAACTTATCTACTTTATCATAATTATCAATACTTAATACTAAATTATTTCTTTGATCAGTAATATATTCAATACCATTTTTATCAACTAATGTATGTTCTGAAGCAAGTGAACTATCAATTAATCTATCTGCATCATATCCACTTCCTAACAATTCATTAACTGTTGTATTTGCCCAACTATGATTTTCTGTATTATTGAAGTCTGCTGTAAATCTTCCATCTGTATCTACATAGTCAATTAATTGACGAACTCTTGTTGCAACTACTACATCTTGGTCTTTTGGAGTACCTGTATAGTATTCTTGACCAATGTATTTACCTAAATTTAATACTTTATTTTCTGTATTATTTTCATATGTTCTAGATTCAGTTTCAACTTCAGAAGCTAATTTTTTAATCTTAGCTTTAGTTGTTAATGGATTTCCATTTTCATCAAGTATTTCCTCTCTAGTAATATTAGCCAATCTTGAACTAATTGTATCTTTTTCACTAACATTTAAAGCTGTTAGTTTATAATTTATTTCAATTGTTGTTCCTTGTAAAATTGTATCATCAACATTTATGAATCTAAAGTTTTGTGTTCCTGTTCCTTCTCTTCCTTCTGTTAATAATTTATTTTCAATCTTATCTAATGCTTGCATTACATCTGTTCCAATTGAATTTACCTTAGACAATTCTACTTCGGCAACTAAATATTTATGATTTATTAAATCTTTTCCTAAATCTGCAATTATTACTTTGTCTCCTAATAAATCTGCATTTATTGCTTTTTCTATTTTATAACTAATGTCATATTCTGCATCAAATATTACTCTACCATCATTTGTTGTTAATTTTATTGAATTGATTTCTTTATCTAGAATAATATTTGTTTCAGGTCTTTCAATTAAACCAAAGTTAACATCATTTACTTCATAAGCTTTAGTTTTTTGATTTGTTATAACACTTACAGAACTATTTCCTAAGTTTGTTTCTACAGTTTCGATTTCATAAATTGTAAGTGCTTTATTGTCATTATTAACTTCTATATTTTCAATATTAAAGTTAATTTTTGCTGTATCTGCAAACATATAATAATCTTTATATAAATCTGCATGATTTGAGTTATAAACATAATTATCTGGATTATTATCAAATGTGTTATATGTATTAGCTGTTGCTAAAACATTTCCATTTATATTTGTAATTACTTCTGATTGTGCTATAACATCAAGTCTTCTAGCTTCATTATCCATAAAGTCTGAATCTTTATTAAAGTCTGTATAATCTTTTAAACTATGCCATTCTGTTTTAGTTTCGCCATTCTTTATTTGATATAAAGTTGATTTAAAGTCTTGACCATTGTATACAGCAGCAGTTGTTCCATAGCTGTCACCATCATAATTTGCAACTAATATATTTGATTCATTATTAAACTTAGTTGCATCTGCTTTTAATGCTACTGGATCACCTGTAATTCCAAAGGTATCTTCTAATTGCGATTTATCATTTCCATATAAGAATCTTACAACATAGTTACCTACTGGAACTCCTGTGAATTTATATCTACCTACTTCAGATACTTCTCCATTACCAACTTCTCTTCCTGTTTCTGTAGTACTATCAAATCCTGTTAATTCTTCTAATGTTCTACCACCTAAGTAACTTAAGTTTTCATTTGTTGGCCATAAGAAGTCATATTCTGTATAAGTATTTCCTGTTGGAATTTTTATTTTTTCAATTAATTCTGTTGTTAATCCACCAATTAAAGCTTCTTTTCCTTCATCATATATACCATTTCCTTTTGCTGTATTATCATCAGAATCTTCTGCCTTATCTTCCCAAGCTATACCACTTACACTTCTTACTCCATTTTCATTATCTAAAGTTAATTTTAATACTGGAGCTGAATCTGTATCATCTTCATAGTAAGCTTTTTCATTGTAATTTCTAATATTTATATTGTCTGGTGCAGAATCAACATCTATCTTACCTGCAATTTTACCATTACTATAATAAGTAGAGTAATTTGTTATTTCTACAATATTTGATTTATCTGCAAGTTCTATTACATCATTAATTCCATCTACTGATGTAGGTTGAACTTTAAAGTATACATATATTTCTGCTTTTTCACCACTTGCAAGTTTCATTCCTTTTAATGCTGATGTTGTCATTTTATTATAAGTAACTCCATCAGAACCTGTAATTCCTCTTTCTGTTACATTCCAATCAACATTAGCTCCTGTTCCTTCAACATATGATGATCTTGCAACAGTTTGTAATGATGCACTACTATCTGTTTCTTTACCATCTATTGTTTGAACATATTTTTTAACTTCTGTGGTTATTGGTGCTCCAAATGAACTATCAAAATAATCTGCTATTTCATTAATTGTAACATTATAACTTGGTGATTCATTATAAACACTAATTTTATATCTTAAATATACTTCTAAGTTTGTTGCATCTAATGTTTGGCCAATTGATTTATAGAAGTTTTGCATATAATCGTAAACTGCACTTGTTTTATAAATTTCTGCTCTGTAGTAGTAATCTGTTCTATAGAAACCTAATTGATATTGTATATTACTGTTTCCATCTGTTCCATTTATATAAGAAGTTCTACTTAAAACATCTTTTCCTACATCTGCTAATTTATTAAATTTATAACTTAGTAATCTTTCATTTACAACTACCTTAGCATCTACTAAATCTTTTACTGCATCCATATCTGCAATTTCTCTATTAACTAATCCTAAGTTAATATGTAAAGTATATGGATATGTAGCTGAATATTTATATTTATACACAATTCCTAATTCACTTTTCTCTATATCAGAAGATTCTAAGTGAATTCTATCATCAAATGGATATGTTAATCCAGCTTGTGATGTAGTAGCTTCTGCTTTATATAAATCTTTAACTGTACCATTTTCATTTAATGTAACAACTTTTGATGTTGTTCTATTTTCATTGTCACCAGATGATTTCTCATATGAGATGCTTGATGTATTTCCATTGCTTGATATTGCTGTACCTACAGTATTTCCACTACCATCAATTGGTGTATTTCCAGCAACTTCTGCTAATCTTTGGTTTACTTCCTCTCTATTTACATCAAGAGCCATTGAGTCATTTGCCCATTTCTTTCTACCATTATTACTTGCTGATTTATAATCTTTTGCACTTCCTGTTACTAAAGGTTTAGTTGGTTCATATGTTTGACCATCATATACGAATTTTACATCGTAACTTCCTTTTCTCAATATCTTTACTCTTGGTGCATCCCATTTACCGCCATTGGCAGTAATAATTGGTTGTTGTATTTCATTTTTACTAGAATCTTCATAAATTGTTGCTAAGTTTCCATTATTATCATAAATATAAACTTCAACACCATCAATACCAACTTCACCTTTATCTAGTAATCCATTTGGTACTGAATCTTTCATGTTTTTATCATCACTTTGTGGAACATCATTCCATACTGTACCAGCAAGTTCTACTGTTAATTCTATTATAACTAATGGTTCAAATCTATTTGTAGCCACAATTTGTAATGTATCATCTTCCATAAGTGCTGAATTATTATTTGAAATACCTTCTAATGTCCAACCAGCATCAAGTTTATCTGTGACCTCTTCTACATGTACTTCTGGTGCATTATCTCCATACCAAATAAACTCTGGTGATGTATAGGTTCCTTCACCTTTGATTGTAGTATTTTGTGTCCATATTTCTGATGTTGTACTTTCTTGTCCTGCAAAAGTAAATTGTCCTGTTACTGTAATATTAAATTCAAATGTAGGCATTTCTTCTGGATTAATTTTGTCTTTAACAATTTCTTTCTTTAATATAAATTTTCCTGTATGTTTTTCGTATTGGTTTACAGCTTCAACTATAACATCTGCACCTGCTGTTAAAGTACCTTCTGCATTTGATATACTTACAAGTTTTGATCCTTCTGGTAAATTAACTTCTTCTACTTTATATTTTGGAGCATTTTCTGAAGCATACCATTTATATAATTGAGATGTATAAGTTTCGTCTGCTCTTATTGACACATAATATGGTTCATATCCTTCAACTGTAATTTTAAAAGTAAATTTATCATTACTATTTACTGGTTGATCTTTAATTGTTTTATGAATTTTTATATGTGCTCCTTGCTCTTTTGGTCCATTAACGAAAGTTACTGTAACAGTTCCTTTTCTTAATGTACCAGCACCATTAATTGTTGATATATTTTCTGCTATATCAGATTTTACTTCTGATACAGAATATGTTGGAGCATCTTTTCCAGACCATTTAATTACTGGTGAAGTCCAAGAGCTTCCACCTTTAACTTTGATGTTTTCAATAGTTTTCTCTCCATTTACAATTTCTTCACCTTCATAAGTAAATGTACCTCTTAAAGTTAAAGTAAATGTAAATTCTTTTCCTTGTAAAGAACTATGAGTAACATCTTTTTTAATTACTATTTGTCCTTCTTGTTCTGATAATTTGTTTATATATGAATTTTCTGTACAAATTTGTATATCGCTATTTTCACTTTTTTGTAGTTTTGCAGAAATCTTTGTACCTGAAACTGTAGCTCCATCTGGTCCTTTAGCAGAAACAAATTCTACTCCTTCAGGTATATTAATTTCTTCTATTGTATAATTAGGATTTTGTCCTTTTTCCCAGAAAAATTCATCAGAGGTATATTCCCATACAAATTTATTATCTACACGATTTGCTTTTAGTTCAACATCATATGGTTCATATCCATCTACAGAAATTCTAAATGTAAATTTTAATGAATTAATATAATCTGCACTGTATTTTTCTGCATTTTCTAAAGTTTTAATAATATGAATTCTTCCAGATTCTTTTTCATCAGCATAGTTAAGTGCTGTAACTTTTACTGTACTGTTTTCAAGTAAAGTTCCTTCTTTAGGTGTTACTGTAAAATATTTTACACCTTCACCATAACTACCTGCTAAGTTTTCTTCAACTGTATAAGTTGGAGCATTTTTTCCATACCATTCAATTTTACCAAGTCCTAATCCATCTGTTGACCATGTTCCTACTTTACTTGTATCAACATGAATTGTTACAAAAGTATTCTCATCATATTCATCACTATTTACGCCAATATATGAATTGTTTGTAAATTGAATTGTTCTATCTTGTTTTAGTAGTTCTTCTGATTCGTTTTCAAATCTAAATTTACCACTTACTTTTACTACAAATAAGAAATCTCTATTAATTAATTTATCTGTATCAACTTTTTTAGTTAATTCTAGATTTCCTTTATGTCCTTCAACTCTATTTATGAAAGTATTATTTACAATAAAGTTTTTACTTTCATCAGCTACTAAAGTACCTGATAAAGTTGTTCCAGATACATTACCATTTCCAGTATCTGAAGTTGCTGTAACAAAAGTTGTTCCTACTGGATTATCATGTTCTGTTATAGAATAATTTGGTTCGTTTCCATTTATCCAAGTATATTTGCTTGAAGTATATTCCCATACCCAACTATAACTTCCGTTTTCTTCTAATCTAGTTGGCTCAGTTAAATCTACTTCTACATCATCATAACCATCAACATGAACTGTAAAATGGAAAGCTAACTCTTTAATTTCCTCTTCAGTTAAATATTCTGCATTTTCTAATTTTTTAATTATATGAATTGAAGCTCCTGTTTGAAGTTGTTCATTTATTGCTGTAGCTCTTATTGTTTCATTTGCATTTAATACACCGCTTTCTGGAGTAATAGATACCAATTTAACATTGTTAGGAATTTCAATTTCTTCTATTGAGAATTTTGGAGCATTATCTTTTACCCATATAAAATCGTTA
Source organism: uncultured Clostridia bacterium (assembly GCA_949388605.1). Classification (GTDB taxonomy): domain Bacteria; phylum Bacillota; class Clostridia; order TANB77; family CAG-508; genus Scatovivens. The sequence goes on along the minus strand of CASKJV010000013.1, from coordinate 44,845 downwards.
GAAGTCCATGCAATTCCATTTTCATTTTCTCTTACAGCTGTTACTTCTGGATATAATACTAAAGCTTGATCTGTATATTGTTTTTCATCATATTTAAAAGTTCCTTCAACAGTTACTTTAAATTTAAATTTTTGACCAACAATAGAATATTTTGAATTATCTAATTCAGATTGTTTAATTTTCTTAACAATCTCAATTTTTCCTCTATGTTCATCTATTTTGTTAGTTGCTTGAACAACTATAGGTTGAGCTTGATCTAAGTCGCCTGCAAAGTTTTCAATATTTTCTAATATATATCCTTCTTTTGGAATTTCTTCTACTTTATATGTTGGTGATTTTTGTCCATCTAACCAATAATAAGTTTTTGAAGTTGCTGATTTATTTGCTTTAACTCTTATTTTTTCAGTTTCTGAATTAATTGCACCTTCTACTTTTACTTTAAAATCGAAGAAATCTTCAGAATTTACTTTATTACCTGCTCCATCAATAACTTTTTTTCTTATTTGAATGCTCTTAGATTTAATTTTTATATTTCTATCTAAATCTGTATATTCATACCATCTAGATCCATTTAAACCTATAGCTAATTTTTGTGCATCTTCTTCTACTAAGCTAGTTAATTGAAGCCAATATTTTGTATCTTTATATACTTCTACATCTTCATCATCTTCATTCTTTTCTGTTACATAATTATCTATATGTTGTTCTTCCCAAGTTGCATTAAAGAATTTACCATCTAATCTTTGGTACATACCAGATGCATTCATATATTTAAAATGTGTTTTAATATTTGTTATTTGTGTTGCATTTTCTATATAGTTAAGTTTAATATAGAATTCTTCATCAGATTTTGGGAATGCATAATCTTCGCCTTCCATTCTAACTGTTTGTGCACAAATTATATCCCAATCTTGTCCACGTTGTAATGGTTCTTTTGAAGCATCTGTGTAAATTTCCATTCCTGTTATACCAGCAAACTGTACTTCTCCTCTATCTCCTACTTTTTGTACTATTCCTTCATAATGTATTGCAAAAGGTCCTACTGTAAATTGTTGAGTATTTTCGTCATATACTACTGTAGGAGTTTTGTATTTTCCGTCTGATTTCCATTCTGGTTTATATTCAAAATCAAAAGCATTTTCTATTGTGAAATTTTCACCTGTATCAGCATCTGTAAATTGTGCTGTTTTATATTTACAGTCTCCTTCTGTTAATTTGCCTGATTTATTAATATTAGAAACGTTTTTAATATATGCTTCAAAAGCTTCAGCTTCTAGTGATAAATCATTTGCAGTTACTGAGTTTCCTTTATTTCCTGCTTCTGTTCTCCACCAAGCCATTTGGCAAGCGTTGTTTTCACTTTCTCCTTTAACATTTATCATTTCTGCTAAAACATATGCTTCTTCAGGAGTTGCTTTATAAGTTCCCACAACTTTAAATTTACCTATAGTTTTATGACTATAAGAAGCATTATAAGGATTACCATCTGATTTTGTAACTTCCCCTATAGTTTTTCCTATATCATTCATTGTTAAATAAGGATATGAATATTCTGTTCCATTTGCTGTAAATTTTGTTTTTGTGCTTCCTGGAAGTGATGTTCCTTTTTGACAACAGAATACATCATAATATTGGTCTAAGTCTTCATAAGGTATATAAGATCCTTCTGGTAATGTATATGTATGCTCTGATCTTATATCCATTTTTCCATATATTGTTTGTGTTAATTCTTCTGCTAGTGCATTACAAGCAAGTAAAGTGCTTAATATCATTAGTATTATTACAAATAGTATTGAAATTTTTGATTTTAAATTATCTTTCATATTAAACACCTCCTTTTCTTTTTGATAGCACAATTTTGTTATATGCTATAAATATTACTATGCTTCCTAATAGTATAGTAGTAATTATTACTGAAACATAGATAAATACTTCTCCAGTCTTTATTAGTATAATTGTATCTGCAGTTCCTAAATCGTTTTCACCTTGGGCTTTATTTCCAGGTGTTGAATTGCAATCTGAGATACCATAAATATTATAATCTTCATAAATTTCTGCTAAGTTGTTTACCATACCAGTATTTTCTGCTGTCATTTGTTTAGTTAATACTAATTTAATTGTTCTAGACTCATTAGCTTTTAACTCAGTTTCAGCAAGTCCTGTATAGTAAAGATTTCCATCTGTTCCTGTATACCAGCCTTTGTTTGCTTCTAATGATGAATTAAATGTCATTCCTTCTGGCATATAATCTATAATCTTTTTAGCATATCCTGAAACATCTCCAACATTTGAAACTGTCATTGTATATTCTACATATACTGTTGAACCACTTACATATTTTGAAGCAATTTCAGTTTTTGCTAAGTTTACATTGTTAAAGTTTTCTGTAGTTGTTCCTTTTGCATTTTGAGTTGTAATCTTTGTTATTGTTTTATCTAATTTTAAATCAAAAGTATCTGCTAATACAAAACCTATATCAACATTTGATACACTACCATTATCTATTGTAATAACATCTGTAATAGCAGCATTTCTTGATTTACCATCTTGATCAATTTTTGTAGTTATTGCATCTGAATTTACATTTGATGCAACACCATCTTTATGATAAGCAGTAACTGTATATTTAACTGTATCGTAATCAAATACAATTAAATAACTTCCATTTCCTATTCCTGCGAAACTATATGAACCAGCACTATCTGTTGTTATAGATTTTTGTATAATACCTGAGTTGCTATCAACTAATTTTGCAGATATTCCTGATAATAATTCTTCACCTTCATCTCTTGTACCATTTTCATTAGAATCGATCCAAGCTGTACCTGTAATTTTATAAGTTTTATCTATATTTGATTGTGTAGCCTCATTTGCTGTTGTGTTATCTACATCTTCTGAAGGTAATGCAGTTCTAAACTCTTCATTAGGTTCTATTATATGTGTAATTGAATTTGTTTGTGTTTCATCTATAGCTGTTGCAGATACTGTTGCATAATTTGTTACTGTTTTTTCTTGAGCACCCTCTAAGCTTGATGCAAGAGCTTGCACATTAACAACTAATTCGTTTTCAGGATCTATATCTCCTGTTACTATAGCTTCTTCACTAGAAGAAACTAGTCTATCAACAGGAATACCATTTATAACATAAGAAACTCTTTGAACAGTTAATCCATCTGGAATTATATCTGTTAATACTACATTTTGTGCTGTAGAATCTCCTTCATTTCTTACTGTAAATGTATATGTTATTGTATCTCCTTCTTTCATATATGTATCAGCTTTATTAGTAGTTTGAGATACTGTTAATGATGGTCTCGCAATTGTTGTTAATAATTCATTAGATTCATATGTATCTGTTCCATCAGCTTTAACTGTTGTTGTTGTTCCAACAACTCTTTTTGTTGAAGCTTCTGATAAAGAATTTACTGTAACTTCAATCATTATTTGTTTAGACATTCTATCTTCTAATTTATCTATTTTTAATGTTACCATTCTAGAAGATTCATCATAATTTCCTTGAATTTCTTCATATGAAGTTATTCCATCTTCTTCATATCCAAGTACATATGATTTTACATATGTAAATTCTTCTGGTAATTTCTTTTCTACTATAATATTATTTAATGTACTATCTGTTAAATTTTTAATTACTATTTTAAATTTCTCTGTATCTCCTGCTGAATAAATTCTTTCATCATCTATATCTGATCTATTAGATTCTATTATTGAAAATTCAGCTTCTTGTACTTCTACTTTTTTAGTTTCTGATTTTATTACAGTTCCTAAATCTTTAGCAGATACTGTAGCTATAGCATCTAAAGTAACTACTGGCATTTCTGTTATTTCTTTAACAGTTTCATTTCCTTCTTCATTTACAGATTTAATATATCCTTTTCCATCTTTATAGAAGAAACCTTCTGTTCCTCTATAATAGTCTTGAATTGTTGAAGGAATATCTCCTGCTTTTAATGTAACTTTAAATTCAACTTTTTCATTTCTTTCTAAAGTTTGAATTGAAAGTTTTACACTATTGTTTTCATAATTTATAATTGCATTTTCATTATCACATTCATATGATACATAACCTGAATATTTTGGTATAGGAAATTCCACATTAATATCTTCTGCTTTTTCACTTCCTACATTTGTAGCAATTACATTAACTTGAACTTCTTCAAATTCTTTTATTTTATCTTTACTTACTGAAGTTTCTATCGCAAGTTCTGGCCCTGCTCCTGTTGTTAAACCAACTTTATCTGGAGTAGTTTCTTCCTCTGTTTTAGCAACTTCAGAATTATTTGTATAATATGCTAAGAAAGTTCCATAAATATCTTCATTATGAGTTAGGTTTGCAGGAATTTCATAAGTATATGTAAATCTTAAAACTTCTGATTCTTGCATTTCATAGTTTTCATTAACTGGTACAATTAAATATGATTTCATATTTTCTAAACTTTCAGGATTTAAAACCCATCCATTGTTTACATCAGTTAAATCTTTTGTTGCTTCACCATTTTCAGAATAATATACATTAAATTCTGTATTATTATGTTCGTCTGAAACAATTCCACTAACAAATTTAGTATCTAATGTTGTTCCTAAGTCGTCACCTGTTGCTATATCTTTAACTCCTTTAAATGGAATTCTACCTAATACAGCTAAATCTGAGACTGTATTGTTATTATTATTCATTACAATAACTTCCATTGTAGCAACTTTAGCTTCTGAATAAATATCAACTATATCTTCTTTTTGACCTTGTCTTACAGAAGTAATCTCTGTTCCTAAGTTATTATAATTAGAAGTACTATTAACAGCTACTAATCCTGTAGGTGCAGAATAAGAAACTTCAAAAGATGTACTTCCATTATCTTCATAACTTGTAGCTTCATTGTTTATATAATTTAAAATAATATTTTCTGTTTTTGCAGGTGTAAATAAATTAACTTTTAAATTTGCATTTAATACTATATTAGTACCATTAGTTAAAATACCTGAATTAATTCCTTCTTGCATTCCATCTAGTGTAATTCTTATTGTTCTACTATCAAGTACTGCTGATGATATTTCTAATCCTTCACCATATAAAATACTTGCATTTGTAACTTCTATATTTTCAATAGATTCTGGTAAAGTAATTTCATAAACAGAATGTCCAAAAAGATCTGATGTATCAACTGCATTGTTTAATTCGATTCTCATTTCTACATCTGTGTTTGTTGCTAATGTTGATAAGCTATCTCTATCTAAAACTAAATTTACTTTTGAAGTAGTATTATTTAGTTTTGTTGAGGCTTCAATAACTTCAACGTCAACTCTATTTTCTACATAATTATAATCTGCTCTAATTGCTGTTTTTGTAGTTATTTTTTCTATTCCAGATAAAGTTGCTTTATCTATTGTAACTTTTTTAACAGCTTTTACATTATTGATTATTAAATTTCCTTCAGCAATTGGTTTAGAAATTTCATAATTTAATCTTGAATGTCTATCTTTAAATGTTATTACTATAAATCCACCTTCATTTACTTCTGTTTCATTATTAATAGTAACTAATTCTTCTCCATTTTCATTTAGAACTTTAATTGTTCCTTCTTCACCTAATATTTTTGTGAAGTTATCTTTAGAAATGGAAATTTGTTTATAATAAATATCGTTATTTGGAATAGCATTTCCTTCTTTATTTATATAAAGATTTTCTATTTCTTCTACATTTAATCCATTAATTATATCTTTATAAGAAATATTTATTAATGTATTTGATTTTATCTCATTTTCATATTTATCATTATTATAATTTGCATATAAATATGCTTTAGAAACTTCTTTAGTTTCTGTTTCTATATTTAAAGATACTATATCTCCAGTCTTACCTTCTAGTAAATATTCATAATTATTATTGTTTGTTACTATATTTATATAATCTTCATTTTGTACACCACTAAATGTAGTCATTTTAGCTTCAATATTTGAATAAGAAGTTACTTTTTCTTGAGAAGCTTGGATATCTTCATAAGTATATGTAATTATATATTCATCATAACCTACTCCATTATAATATCTATCTTCTTCTATTACTTCTTTATCAGCTTCTTTTAAATATTCATCTTCAAATTCATCAACTGCAACATGTTGCTTTTCATTATTAACATTTATTGTTAACTTGTTTTCTTCTTCGTTATAGTTCCAATTGTTTTCATCAAATTTAATAGTTTCTGGTGATTGTCCATTAGTTCCCATAGTACTATTTGCTACTACTGTAACTTTTGTAGCTTGTTTATCTAAATACTTAGGTACATCTATAACAATATTAGATTCTTTAACTGGTAAAGTATTTTTGTCTGTAGAGTTGTCGACTTTTACTAGAGTTTGTAAAATAACACCTTTTTCATAGTCTATATATTTTTCTACTGAAGTTTCAACTTTTACTTCTCTTTCATCTTTCCAAGAAACATTTAATTTATATTCTTTAGAAACTTCATTTTCTTCACCATCATCATCTACATAAATACCTGTAAATTTAACTAAACAGTCTCCTGAAAATTTATTGTCATTAACAAATTTTTCATTTTTGTATTCGATAGGTAAATTAAATTTTACTTCTTTATTAGAGTTTATTTGTTGTAATGTTACAGTATTTTCTTCAATACTTTGAACTCCTTCTGGAAAAACAAAATCGTTATTATCATCTGATTCTGTTTCATTTTCTACTTTCTTTAATTCGAAATTTAATCCTTTTTCTTCCTCTAATTCTGCAATTACTATTTTTGCATCCTTTAAATATCCATTCTTTTTGACATTTAAGTTCATGCTAATAGCTAATTCCTCATTATTTACATCACTAATAACCGAAGCGTCTTTCTCTTCTTCGGTTCCAAAATAGGCTTCAAATTCGACATTCTTATGACCTGTGTCAGAATTTTGCCCAAATATTGTATCTGCTAAACTTGATGCGAAACTTTTAGTAACAAACGCAAAATTTGCAGAAGTTAATGTAAATATTAGGATTATTGCTAACAATTTTTCTAGAATTTTGTTTTTATGCATAATCTTAATTCCTCCCACATAATAATTTTTGATAAGTATCTTATAATTACTATTTTATATAGTATAATTCTACTCTTTTTTTGCAAGTAGTCAATAGAAAAAAGTTCAGTAAATAGCTAGTTTTAGAGATTTTAAAGTTATTTCTTTTACGGAACTTTGTTTTCAAAACTTTAAAGACTAAAAATATAAAATTTTCATTACATTTAATAGACTTTAAATTATTACTTCAAAAAAGGTTCATACACTTCTTATTATACACTCTTATGTCAACTTTTTCAAGCTTTATAGCAGTTTTTTTGCCTTTTTAGCGACTTTTTAACGACTTTTTTCGCCACCTTAGGTAAACTATGTAAAATTATGGCTCTTTTTTTCGAAAAAAAGCGGATAGAGCTATAAGGCTCTATCCGCTTTATATTTTATTTATAACGTTTTTTCTTAATTTTTAGTATTGTAAATCTTGTTATACTCATTACCACAACTACTACGGCAATAGCAATTACAACAATTTGTACAATATTTTTTGTAGTATCTATTGTTTCATATATAACTCTTCTGTTTCTCATTAAACCAGTTGGTGGTGCTAAAGTGATTGTTTCTGTAGCAGAAGTATCTGTTTCATATGCAGCAGTTACGAACTCAATACTTCCATAACGTTCATATTCATCTTTAGTTTGTTTATAAACTTCATGAATATCTGCATTACCTACTGTTGTAGCAAAGTTTGTTCTTCTACCTGTTAGTACTGTAAATTGTATTACTTCAGCAATATTTTCGTATACCATATTATTAGTGTCTTCTGCACTTGATAATAATTTTGATACTGGTAAATAAACATTTGCAATCGAATCTTCTTCACTCATAATACTTGGTTTCAAGAATTTAGAAAATGCTTTATTCTTAGTATTTGGATCGTCCTCAGATTGCTTATCTGCTGTTGTAATAACTAATGATTTATATTTAACTCCATCTAAGTCTGTTAATACATTTTCAAGAGTTTCTTCATTTGGATTACTTACATTTTGACCCCATGGGCTATTTAATGAGAATAAGTAATCTGACAACCTTGATACTGATTGACTTGAATTATTTGACCAGAATTGATTTCCAGTATAATTTTTATCAACTACATCTGTTATTAGATTTCCTACAGGTTCAGTTGTTGAAGTAGTTGCTCTTGATTCTAGATTTTGTAATTGAGTAATATCTGTTTGTGATAATTGACCAAATTCTAAGTTTGTATCTATATAGTCTATAATCTTATCAAATTTTAATTCTGAAATCATATCCAAATTCTTAGCTTCTGTCTCATTTTGTGGAACTCTTTTAGCATCTGGATTTCCAGTATAATAAGCATATCCTACATATTTTCCAAAATATCCTTCTGTACCATCTGTATCATATTTCATGCTTGCTTGGTCTATATCATCATCTAATTTTGTCATAGTTTTTGCTCTATTTCTATATTCAACCCCATCTGAATCTAGAGAATATACATCATAATATACCATATTTCTTGCTAAATTATTTGCTGTATATTCATCTTTATTGTAATCAGTTTCATTGCTTTCATCTAAAATATTAGATACAACATCTATAATATTTCCATTGCTATCTATTTCCTTATGTTTTAATCCTTGATAACTATTTATTAATTCTTGGGTTTTAGTATTTCCATAGAATCTTATACTATTTAATGATTCTGATATTCTATCAATTTCACTATTATTTTGAGCTGTAAATTTATATTGTAAAATTACCCTACAACCTTGTAAAATGTCATCATCTACAGCAATATACATAAATCCTTGTTGTTGTTCTTCATTTGCGCCTATTGCTGAATTATCCTCACCCAATATACTATTTAATAATGGGTCAATTTCATATTCATTTGTTATAAATTGTACTAATTCTGCACCAATTGAATTTTCCATATCAACATGGTGAGTTATTTTTCCATTATCTTCTTGTTTTGTATATAATTTTAAGTCTACTAATATATTTCCATCTGAAGTTACTAATTGAATATCTTTTATTTCTTTTATTAAACTAATTGCTGTTTCAGGTCTATATTCAATACCCATATCAATATTTTGAATTTTATATTTTCTATTATTTGTTGTTTTATATTCAATTGTTTCTAGTTCATCATAATAAATATTGCTATCATTAGCTATATAGTTATGATAAATATTTTCTTCTGAAGTTGTTTGTTCATAAGTTAATTTTTCTGGTTTAACTAAGAATTCAACAGTTTCAGCATTCATATGAGTATTATTTGTTAATTCTTTTAATGCTTCTTCTCTTTGAGATTGATATTCGCTATTTTCAAAATTTTTATAGTAGTTTACAGATATTGCATTATCTGTTCCTAAACTTGAATTTGTTAATTTTGTACCATTTGCTAAACCTTTTAAAATTTCAGCCTTTTTATTAATCATTATTTCTGAATAATTATTAACATCAAGTCTTCTAATTTCATCATCTCTAGCATCTGATAAATTAGGTCTTTCTAAAGCTGCAAGCACTTCATCATCATTATTTATATTATTTGGTGTTTTGCTTGAATCTGTTGCATAATTATCTATTGTACCTATCGCGTCATCTGATACTGTAGCAAGATTCTCTTGTGAATTGTTTCCTTTTCCTTCAGTTACACGATAATCTTCCATTTCATATGCAAATTGTGTTGTTTTATAATCTTGACCATTAAATATTTGCATATCTGATGTTACATATTTTGTATCTTCTCCTAAGAAAGCTTTCTCTTGAGCAGATAAATCTTCTTCTTTTATTGTATCACCATAAGTAAATCTAACTATATACTTACCTGGTACAAATCCTTTTAGAAGATATTCACCTTCTGCATTAGTTCTTAAATGTTGAACTTGTTCCCAAGTTACATTTGAAAGAACTTGTTCATAATAATGTGATTCACCTGTAGCTTGTGGTATTTCTACAATTTCAACCAATTCAGCCTTGGCATTTCTTACTTTAATATCTTGTTCTTCATCTAGTTCTTTATTTTTATCTCTTCCAATTAAGTTATACAATATTTCTTGTGCTTTATTGTTCTTATAATTTACACCAATATTATCATTCATTAATGCCTGTTCTTGTTTTTTTATTGAAGTATCGTAAATACCATCACCTATATATTGTGTATCTCCAGCTACTCCTGAAGTTTCTGATCTTGTATCATCCCAAACCATACCAGAAAGTTCTCTTATGGTTTTGTCTTCTACTTTTTGAGTTATAATTTTAATCTTTTTGTTTTTCCATTTTTCGTTTACTTGTTCTTTTGTCCATTCTGTACCATCAGCAGTCAATTCTATACCTGTTTTATAAGTCATATCTTCATAATAGGTATATTCGTCTCCTGATACATAATTAGAAGCTTTTTCATTTTTTGAAGTATCTAAAATAGTTTTTCTAGCTGAAGTATCTTTTTCGTCTTTTAATTTATCTATTAAATTACTATTTTGATTTCCTATATTACCAGCATTAGAATCCATATCTACCAATGCTGCTTCAGAGCCATCTGCATACCATACAGAATATGCATTTACTTCTGCAATTCCTTCTAAGCCTCTTCCAGAATCTTTTCTAGCAACTACATTTGGAGCTGTTCCATCAACTTCAGTATTTTTATTACTTACTACTCCTAAAATTCTTTCTGCAATTTTCAAAGATCTATCAATTTTAACTTTCTTTTCAGAAGTTTCTTTAATAGTATTTTCAACTGTTGTTACTAAAGTATTTCCAGTTGTAGTGCTTGAACTTGAACTTGTAGTTTCTGTATTTTTAGTTTCTTCATAGTCTTCATTTGTATTTTCCATTTCGATGGCTTCTTTGTCTAGAACATATTTTACATATATATCTAAATCTTCACCTTCGTTTATTAATACATTTCCCATTCCTGATATGTATAATGTGTTATATCCGTCTGCTGAGAAATCATCATTATTTTCTTTATATGAATATTTACCTTTTCCATCTCTATAAGATTGACTTCTTAAAACAAGTGGAACTTTCTCATACTCACCATTTACATCTTGAATATATACTGGTTTACTTTGAGTTTGTTTACTTTCTACATCAACTGTTTGACCAATTTCATTATTATATGTTAATGGAAGTTTACTATTTTCATCAATTCTGTATCTATTTTCAGGAGCTACATTACTTCCTTCTTCTATTTTTCTGAAATACCACGCTTCACCAATAGCAATTTTAGCATCTACTAAATATCCATTTTCGTCTTTATTCTTAACTGTTATTTCATTATAGTTTCCACTATTAGTTTTAGCTTTTGAGTTTATTTCATGAGCTGGAATTGCTCCAGTTTTAATAGTTCCATCAGGGTTAAATTGTATTTGCATGAAGTTTTCATCATATAAATCTAAAATTTCATGAACTTTAACACCTAATTTTGTATCTTTTACATTATTACCATTTACAGATTGGTCATCATTAATAGCCTTATTTGCAACTGTAATTCTATATGTTACTTCAACATTTAATTCACTCTCAGCATTTAGCCCTTTATAAGCTTTTACTGCATTAGCTTTATATTGTTCTATTCTCATCTTATAATCAGATTCGTATAAATCTAATCCATAAGGAGCTGGACAAATATAATTATTTAAATATGTTGAAGGTCCATTTTCACCATTACCTGAATTGTAGTCGTAATTTGGCATGTCTCCATTTAAACCATTATTTTGATTTAAGGTATATTCAATCTGTTCTCCATCTATTGTTGTTTTTACTTTATAAACATCTTTTGTTAAGGCAATATCTACATTTTCTCTTAGTTCTAATCCTAAGTTTATGTATTTCAAGTATTCAGTAGCTGGTGTTTCACTGTTTGTATTTTCATTATGTTTAAATAACCATAGTAAATTAGTATTTTCAATACTTGAATTTTTAATTTCATTATTTACCCATCCATCAGGATTTTCTGATTGACTAACTAAGTCTTTTCTTGTTGTATTTTTAATGAATGATCTTGCTGTCATTATTCTAGATGGTTCATCCATTAATTGTGATGTATGACCTGTTTTGTCAAATGATAATCTTGCAGATGAATTGGTATTATCTTCTACAGTTGCTGTTGTTACAACTCCTGTTTGAGGATCTACTGTTTGTCCTTTTTGTTCTAAATCTGTTCCATATGCTACATCATAAGAAATATATTCATATGTATCATTGAATTTTTCTCTTACGTCTTTAAATTCTGCAGCATTTGAATCTATTGGATAATTTATATCATATTTTCCATAATCTGCTGATTTACTATCTCCATTTAAATTATCCATTCCAGAATAATATTCTGTACTCTTGTAAATTATACCATCATATTCGAATTCGATATAATAGTTTAAATATTTACTTTCATTTGTATAATTTCCATTATTATCTTTATTTGATGCTTTGTCTACACGTTGATAAGTTTCATCTTTTGAAAATCCTGTATCATGATTATATGTTCCATAATACTTAAATCCAGAATCTCTTCCAAAAGTATATAAACCATTTTCATCTGTTTTTGTTGTTCTTAATAATGTTCCATTATCTGAATACAATCTAACAACAACATCTCTTTTCATTGCATTATTATTTAGATTATAGTATGCCTTGTCTGCATCAGTTCTTAACTCATCATTAATATAACCATCTCTATTAAAGTCTAGCCATACTTTACCAGCAATTACTAAATCTTTTAATCTTACATAATCACTTGAAGTTTGTTGTATAGATATATTTTCATTATGATCTTTATTTTTAATTTCTCTAATATTTGTATCTGTATTATTTATATTAGTTAAAGTTGTAAGTTCTGATCTATTTTCTAGTTCATCTAAATACATATTACTTTCAATAATTTCTGTTGTTACATAATAAATTATGTATTCTCCTGGATTTAAAATTGTTTCATTTCCAATAGTGAATTCATATTTATTATAATTTTTACCATCAATTGTTACAATTGTTGGCTCTGATACTTTAACTGCAACTTCACCTTTTTCATTATATCTTGTAATTATATTTCCATCTTTATTATACATTGTTGCTGTAACAGATTTAAATTGTAATCCTTCTTCCATATAATCTGTTACTTTTGTTGTTCTTACTTGAGTTGCTGGTTTTGCTCCGCTAGTAATTTCTTTTGTTACATCTGTAGCTTCATTTGAAACTTTTAAAGCATATACTAAAGTTTCTGTTTTTTCTGCAGACACTGGATGTTCCTTTTTATAACTATCTTTTCCATTATGGTTTCTTATTGTATCAATTACATTTCCATCACTCACAGTTGAAGTTGTTGTATTTGTATTTTCTCTTGAAGTTTTTAATGTTCCGTCTTCATTTGTAATTAATCCACCACTTGTATAACCATTACTATTATTTTGCTTTTGCACTTTTTCATCGTATTTGTAAATGTATTTGTCCATAAATGTATTATAGTTATTTATTTTATACCAATCACTTGATATTAAATTACTTGAAGGTGCATTATTTTTTATTACACAATATTTATTAGCTACTGTAGAACCTGCACGTGGTCCTCTATTAATATTCTTTATAGATCCTACAAATTCTGCAGTATTTTTTTCTATAGTTCCTTTAGAATATTCCTCAACAGTTAAAGTTACTGTTACTGTTCTAGTTTTCCCCGCTGGTACCATTAAATCTGTAATTGTGAATGTACCGCCATTTGTGCTTGATACTGGTAATTCTGAAATAGTATGTGAAGCATTTCCTGTTTCTACTGGTCTATCTATTGTTACTTTTAGATTAGAATACTTTTTAGGTAAAGTATCTTTTATACTTACATATACTTTATCTGGATTCCAGTATGGCTTTTTCGCTCTATCTACATCAAAACCTGAACCTGTTCCTTTAGTTGTATTATGTACTACAATTTTATATGTAATTGTATCTCCATATTCTGAATATACTGGTGCTGATTCCTTATTTGCTTCTGATAAATTTCTTCTCATTCTTTCATTTGTTGCTTTTAATGTAGTATCTATATCACTTATACCTATATTTGATTGATTATGTTCTACATCATAAATGTATTTTTCAATGTTTACATTATATTCTTTGATTTCGTAAAAGTCTTTATCTTTTAGAATTCCACCATTTAATTCTGCTATATTAACAACTGGTCCATTGTTTCTAGGATTTGATGATTCATATACAGTTCTGTTGTAATCAGGTGAATCTGGTAGACTTAAACCTTTATTACTTGTTACAATTTTGGCTGTATTTTCATGTATACCTGTATCAGCTGTCGGTTTTAATGTAACAGTTATTGTTTTTTTACCATTTGCAGGAACTTCTAACCATTCTCCATCTATTTTAGGAGTAAAACTTGCATTGGCTGAAGCTTCTGGTAAAATATCTTGTATTTTACATTTTACTTTTTGATTTTGAGTATTTAAGATATCAATTTTATAAGTAACGATATCTCCTCTTTCAACTTTTACTGTATTGTCTTTCTTCCATTTTATATCTGGTTCTCCAGAATATTTTCTTTTTCTTTCTGTATTATTGTTATATAAATTTATTGTCTCGCCAACATGATCCACTTTTACTATATATTTGTTAATCTGTAAATCTGTAGTTAATCTTACATTAACATCTCTCTCAAAAGGAGTTCTATAAACTGTTACATTTGCCTCTTTCACACCTAATAATGGTTGAGGTTTTTTTACTATATTTACTCCTTTCCAATTGAAAACTTTACAATCTATATGATTATGCTCACATTTAAACTCTAATGGAGCATTACAAACAATGTTATGACCTTTACACGCACAATGACAGTTAGGTGGTGGTGGTCCTTGCACAGCACAGTCTGCTTCATTACATTCTACTCCATCAGCATCCTTACAAACATGATGATTATGTACATTGCAACATGCAATAGTACAGCATATAGAACAATCTGTACATTTGTGTGTATGTTGAACACTATGTGTACCACCTTTGCTATTTGTTACTGTAAGCGATTTCCCATGATATTCATGGTTAGCAGAATATGTTGTACATCCTGTATCTTCACCTGCTATTGTAAAATTAGTTTCTACATATGTTCCTTCTGCTCTTAATCCTGTTCCACTTGCATCTGTTTCTCTATAATCAAATGTCATACTTTTTAATGTTGTAGCATTTCCACAATCACTTCTTTTTACTTTTATATAAAATACAGAATTTGGCCATGGATATTTATATGTTGTACTATCTGGACTTCCCCAATAATCTACCTTTTCTTCTGTCTCTCTAAGCTCTAAAGTTATCTTTGTTCCGTCCGCTTTCTCCATTATAGTTTTTCCATCTTTTTCATAAATTTCAACTTTTACTTTTTTTCCACTACTATTCTTATAATAAGTTACTATACTATTTTCTTCTAATTCGACAATTATTTCTACTTTTTTGCCATTATCTTTACGATAATAATCAACACCTGATGAACCTGATGAACCTCTATCATTATCTATGTCACCTTCATACTCTATTTGAACTTGAGTATCAAAATCAAGTTCTTTACCATTATCTAATGTTATTTTTCCTCCTACTATTCCTCCTACAATTTCTGGATATTTTAATCCTTTTCCTGAGTAGTTTGCAGCATCTTTAGATACAACATACGCATAATCCGTCATTTTGAACGGTCCAATTCTATAATATTGATCACTTTCCACTAATTTAGTTCCACAACCATCATCACCATTTTTAATAGGATTAACATTTGGATCTGAATTTCTATTTTTCAATTCTTCTTGTAATGATTGTACTGCACTACCTGCTCTATATAGTGAATTTCTCATATTCCATATTACTTCTTGAGCAGAATTATGATAAGCATCTCCATCATTATTAAAAGTTACAGCATATGCTTGTATTTTACTAAGTCCAAATTCTGTTGGGTCTTTATATACTAAATGTGTTTCTGTTTTTTGACTTCCACTTTCTGTTGCTTCTTTATAGTCTTCATATTTTATAGGGTTAGGGTTTCCTCTATCATCAATTTCTCCTTCTATATCAACATTCCCATCGTGCCAACGAACTAATGTACTATGACTTCCTTGATTGAATAGTCTTCCTCCATGTAATAAACAATATATAGCACGATTGCTTGAAAGTGCAGTAAAAGCATGTGAATTTATTTCTGATTTAAAACTGCTCTTACTTATCACATGACTTGCTGTCCATTTCTTTTCTTCTCTTCTACCAGACACTTGATCTACTATATTAGCATTTTCTTCTGATAAAAATTTGATATCTTCAACATTTACTTTTTCATTTAATTCTGTTGCTAAAGAATTAAATATAAAACAACTTAGTATGGAAACAATTAATATTACTATTAATATACTTAGTTTTAAAATTGTATTTTTGTTATTTATTTTTTTCATATTAATCGCCTCCTTACTTATATACTTTCCTAATTTTTATTTTCTTTGTTGTATTAGAATCATTGCTGTATTTTTTATTAAAAGAAATATAAATTCTATTTTTATTTATATATATTGTTAATAGTAATATTGCTACAATTATTGAAATAACTATTGATAATTTTTCCATACCTGTTGATATAGTTAAAATAACTTCTTGAGTTGAAACATTATTATCTACATTATCTACTAGTCCTTCTATTCCTGAACTTTCTTTAATTACTGCTTTATTACTTACTACTCCTGTATTTTCTCCATTCATTTGTTTTGAAAGTACTAATTTTAGTTCTCTCATTTCTCCTGGTTTCATTTCATAATCTTTTAAAGTTTCATTATATAAGTCACCATCTGATCCTAAATACCATCCTTCATTTTGTTTTTCATTAAAACTCATTCCTTCTGGTAATTTATCTAATATTTTAGTTGCTCTTCCTTCTGTTAAACCAACATTTTCAACAATAATTTTATATTCAAAATTAACTATAGCTGTATCAATTTCTTTTGCTCTTATTTCAACTTTAGCCAATTTCTCATTTTTAAAATTATATTCTTTTTCATTTTTATCTGTTTTTACAGAAACTTTAGTAATATATTTTCCTATTGCTAAATCAAATGTATCTTTGATTTTTAATCCTAAATCTATATTTGTTAAGTTAGAATTTTCTAATTCCATATCTGTTGTTATAGCTTTTCCTACTTCAACTTCTATTGCATCTGAATTAATATCTTCTGAAAATTCTTGTTTTTTATAATGTGTTGTTGTATATTTTTCTCCATCATATAAGAAAATTACAGTATATTTTCCATTTTCAAGAACATTAAACTCATATTGTCCATTTCCATCTGAAGTAACAGCTTTAATCATTTTTCCATTTTTTAATAATTGTATTTTTATAGTTGCTAATCTTTCTTCTTCTTCATCAATCTTTCCATCTTGATTTGAATCTAACCAGACTCTTCCTGAAATACTATATCTTTCTGAATTAGTATTTTCATCTGATGTCTGATTACTTTGTTGATTAACAGTAACTGAATTTTGAATTGCATTATTTTCTTTATTAACATTATCAGTAGTACTATTTGGATTTTCACTACTATTAACAGATGAACTATTATCTTCACTATTTGCATTGTTATTAATTGGATTTTGATTATCTGTATTATTATTTGAATCATCAGTTATTTCATTATCTGTAACATCACCATTTACTATATATTCAAAATCATCTTTTTTCTCTTCCTCTACAGGTTTATTTGGATTTTCTTTTAAAGTAATTTCTGCTATACCTGTATCAATTTCATCTATATAGTCTCCTGATATAATAGCTCTATTTAAGATTTTATCTACTTTAAGTCCTTCCTTTAAATCTTTCGCTTGTCCTGAAATTGTTAATACAATTTTTCCTTTAGCTTGTATATCTATAATATGACCTTCAATATTATTATCTTCATTTAATGTAACCATTCCAGTTGAGCTTCCAGAATATCTAGCCTCTACATTATCTAAATATTCTGAAATTTCATCTTTTATTATTAATCCTGATGTTTTTTCTCTACCATTGTTTATAATTTGTATTGCAAATTCTGCATATTCTCCTTCTAATATGCTTTCTGTATTTGCAACTTGTGTTACTTCTAATATTGGGCCTTCAAAAATCATAGGACAATTTGTAGTCTTTTCTTCTTTTCCATCTTCTGTAATAAAATTCATATAAAAATTAGTTTGATTGTTTGATCCTCTAATAACATCTGTAACTATTTCTATATTTATTAAACTATCTATTGCCATCTTCTCTATTACAAAATTTATTGTATTATTACTTTCGTCATATACTAATGAATCACTATTATATTTACAATTTTCTGGTATAAGTAATTTAGTTTCTTTATATTTAACTTCATTTGGTAATTTACATGAAACTTTTACATTATTTTGTTCATATCCTGAAATATTTAATGCTGTTATATTATATGAATGCTCTTTTCCTACTTTTTCACTTCCATATGTATAAGTAAATATTGTCAAATCCAAATTAGATTTTTTAATCTGATTTGAAGTCTCATTACTTTCAATTGCAATTCCTAAATTTTCTGTTTCAACTTTTGCTTTACTTTTTATAAATACATCTTCTGAATTACTAATTGTCTTTGTTTTTACCATATATTCGAATTCTTCTGTTTGTCCAGCATTTAATTCTTCTAATTCCCAATAATTTTCTTTTTGTTCTAAAGTTGGAACATAATTATTATTTCCCATTCCAACACTAGCACTATCATATTCATATAATATTGTGTTATTTGGAATTGGCGCAGTGATTTTAAGATTCTCTGCATCTATACTTCCTATATTAGTTACTTTTAAAGTATATGTTAAAAATCTAGCTTCTCCAACTTCATTTCCGTCCCCAATATCTACACTCAATTTAGCTTCAATTTTAGGACCTGCTTCTGTTTCCAAAACAACATGGTCAGCACTAGATGTTTCATAAACAACAGCCTCTTCTTTTCTATTATTATAGAAAGCACCAAAACTTCCTGTAATTTTAGCTTCATAAGGTAAGTTTTCTGGAATTTCAAAATCATATGTATATCTTAAAACTGCTCCAGCTTCAACTTCACCTTTTACTACTATCATATATGATTTCACTGTAGACATATCTTGCATAGTTGTAACCCATCCATTATTCCCATCAGTTAAATCTTTATTAGCTGTAGGATTTGTAGAATAGTATATTGTTGCTGTATTTCCATTTTGTATATCTTCTTTTAAGCTATCTAACATTTTGCAATCTGTTGTCGTAGCTAAATCTTCATTAGAAATAACATCTTTATTTCCTTTGAATGGCACTCTACCTAATAATGTAATATCTGAGCATGTGTTTTCTGTATTATTTAAAGCTAATAATTCCATTGTAGCAATTCTTGATGGAGCATTTATAGGAATTTGCTTTGACACTGTTCCTTGTTTTACAGATTTTACTTCACTTAAATTTCCATCATAATTTACTATTCCATTTACTGCTATAAGTCCTGTTGGGGCTTGATATTTTATTACTTCTACATCAAAACCATTTGTTGTTTTTAATATTCCATTTGGTATATTCTTTTTAATACTCCATTTTGTTTGAGATTGATAAGTTGCTACACCTTCATTACAATAATATAATTTAATTTGATCTTCTTTTGCAGGTGCATAGTCATCAACTTCTATATCAGCATTTATGATAATATTTGTACCTTTTGTGATTGAGTTTTCACTAAATTTAGTTTGAGTTCCAGAAAGCTCAATTCTCATTTTTACAATGTCACTTTCTGTATAAGTTTCAAAATCGCTTACTCTTAAACCACAGTCATTTAATAAATTTATAGCATCTATTCTTACTGAGGTTACATATTTTGGAAATACAATTTCAAAACTTGGATTTATGTATAAATCACTAGTTTCCTTGTCATTATTTAATTCAACTCTTAGTTCTACATTACCATTTGTTTTTATTGTAGATAATGTATCTCTATTCATAGATAAAGTAGCTGAAGTTTGGCTTTCTTCAAAATCTTTTGATGTTGATATTGTTTGTAATTGTAATCTGTCTTCAATTTTTGAATATTTTACTTCTGCTGAAATTCTACTTTCTATTTTGGCAATACTTTTAAATACTGGTTTATCATAATTGCATTTCTTTATTGCTTTTGTTAATTCAAAATTAATAGTTCCATTTTTAGCAATATTGTTTGCATAAACAATAATTCCATTAGCACCATTTAAATTAATTTCACAATCAGTTTCTTTTGTAATAACATCTTTATTTAAAATATATAATGTTTCATTATTAGTATTTGTTATTACAATTTCTCCACCTTCTGCTAATATTGAACTAATTTCTGAATAATTAAATTTTACTTTTTTATATTCAATACCTTGTGCTTCAAATTCTACATTGTTACTATCTTTATAAACTTCTTTAGAGCAATCTATTTTTAATTGTTCTAATATATCACTTGTTAAAATATTTACATTTACTTGATTTGTAAATAAAGTTTCATATAATGCTTCTTCTGAATTATAATTTGCATATATTTTTGCTTTATTTATTTTATCTTGATTTGTTTCAATACTATAAGTAATTAATTCTCCTAAGTCTACTTGTATATCTTGTGAATTATTTATTTCTTTTGTTAAAGTATTGTTTTGCTCTCCACTATATTCTGTAACTGTAGCCTTTACTTTATTTGATAAGTTAGAATTTTCTTCATTTATATAATCTTCATATCTATATATAATAACATATTCATCTGATCCTTTTGAGTAAATATTATTCTCATTTTCTACATAAACATTTATTAATCCATTTGTTTGATCATATTTCCAATTTTTAGGTTCAAATACAGTATTTCCTGTATCTTCACCTCTTGTTGCCATTAATTTACTTGCTAGAACATCAACTTCAATTGGATTTTTCCCATTCACTTTTGGAGCAACAACTTCTAATCTTGTTGATTTTAATGGTAAATATTTTGTATCTTCAATATCTCTTGTAACTGTGATTTTGTTTTCTACTATTGTTCCTTTTATATTTTCAAGTTCAAAAGGAGAAAATTTTGTATATTCACTTTCTAAAGAAAAGTCTTTTGTGTATTCCCATCCAACTGTAACTTCTTCTTCTTTACCAATTTTTATTTCCTCAAGATCTCTATTTATATATGTTCCACCCATTTGTAATTTTATGTTTTTACATAAATCTTCTACATTTAGTGTTTCTCTTTGAACAAACTCAAGTTCAAGTTCAATTTTCGTATCTTTTATAATATTACTTAAACTAACTTCATTATCACTAACAAGATTAATATCTAAAATAGCATTTCTTATTTCCTCATCTAATCTAGATTCTTCTGTTTTTTCTTCGATTATTGCTTCTTCATCTACTAATTTATCTTCTTCTGCAACTGTTTCTTCTGTTGTAGGTAATTCTTGATTTGTAACTTCTGATGAATTAATTTCATCTGTCTTATTTTCATTGTTACCTGGATTTACAGCTTCAGTTCCTATTGTATTAGTTTCTGAATTTTCTAAAGCATCCATTAATGGATTGCTTGATACTTCATTTTCTTCTTCATTAACCTCTGTTCCCTCTACTGAATTAGCTGCTTCTGATAAATGATTAACATCTGAATTTACTAATGCATCCAACAAAGAAGAATTAGTATTTTCAACTACATTCTCTTCTGGTAAATTTGTAGAAGTTGTATTTGTTGTACCTTCTGAAATTTTATTTTCATCTTGAGGTACATTATCTTCTTGATTTAATAATGCATCATCTATTTTTTCTTCATCTTTTACTAAAACATTATTCAAATCTTCATCAACATCTACATTTCTTTCATCTAAAAGATTTTCCGTGACACTAGTAAATTTAAAATTTAAATCATCATCATTGCTAGAAACAGCTTTAATGTATCCACTCTTCAAATAACCTTCAATTTGTGGTAAAATTTCAACTACTAGTTTTATTTTTCGATTTACGTTTTCAGTGATCTCACTAATTTTCTTTCCATTTTCATCTTCAAAATAAGCATTAAATTTTACTTCTTCCTTTTTGAAAAAACCATTATTAACAACTTCGAATTCATCACTTGTAGCTATTGCAGCTATTGTGTATCCGAAGTTAGAAAATAAGATCATAAAAACAATTAATACTACCAAAAACTTATTTTTTCTAGTTTTTATTGCCTCCATAATTCACTCCTTTTCTTTAGAATCAAATATAATACGCCTAATTATTTTATATTACTATATTATATTACTCTGTATATCTATTTTTGTAAACTCCAGTATTTGGAAGCGTTTAGAGAATTTCAAACGTATTTTTTACGGAAATCTAAGCTTAAACTTATACCTTTTTATATATTAAATTTTAATTACATTTTTCTTTCGACTATAATCTTTTCCACATATTCTTAACTTTTTGTGGAAATCCGTAAGTTTTTTGCAATTTTATCTTTTGTTTAGCATATACATGTATTAGAAACAAAATTGCACTTTTACTAAAATTTAAAATTTAATATTAAAGTTCATATTTTGTTTAATACAACATAATTTATAGGAGGTATCTCTCTTGGATAACATGGATATTAATAAAATTCTAGCTGCTATATCTAAAATGGATAAAGCAGAATTAGAAAAAAATTTACAAAAGGCACAGCAAATATTAGAACATTCAGATCTAAAAAGGGATTTTAATAATAATTCAAAACAATAAATTATTACAATAAAAAAATTATTGATTATATAACAAAAGAGCCACTTTTAACACTTTCAAATTTAAGTGGCTCCTGTTTACTCTATATAACACATTTAGTTATTCTTATAAAATTAATAATTTTTTAGTTGTAAAATGAAAAAAATTTAAGAAAGAAGATAAATATTATGAATGAAGACTTTTCAGAAATTTTCTCTAAATTTCAAAATATACTTAAAGAAAAAGATATTGACTTAAATAATTTTACTTCTAATTCAAACTCAAATAACACTTCAGACTCTAACTCTAATTCATCTTGTAACTCGGATTTTCCTAATGGAAATTCAGATTTTTCTTTGGATATAGATACAATCTTAAAAATAAAAGATATGATTTCTAAAATTAATCAAAATCGTGATTGCCCTAGAAATAAACTTCTTCGCTCTTTAAGACCTTATCTAGAGGAGACAAAGCAAGAAAAGTTAGAACAATATATGAAGATTGCTAATTTATTAACTGTTTTAGAAAGCCAGAATATTAATATTAATTTTTTTAACGAAAATGAAAAAGGCTATGATTTTATTTTAATCATAACCCTAATTCTTCTTATATTTTAATTAAATTATTATTATTTCGTTATTTTCTATTTTACATATTGGACATCTATCGACTTCTTCTCCAACTTCTCTAACTAAATTAGCAATTCTTATTTGAGTAACATCAATATAATTAGCAGATATCATTGCCATTTTATTTCCGATTAGCTCCTGCGTGAGCTAATCCTCTTAAAGAACCTAAAATCATTATATTTCCACCTGCTATAACTTCAGCTCCTGCATTTACATCACCACAAATAACTATGCTACCTGAATATTCTTGTCTTTGGCCAGATCTTAATGAATTTTGTATAAATTTTGTTTCTGATATATCTGTATCTACCTCAAAAGTTTTTTTAATTGCATGTAATCCTAATAAATCTGATACATCATCAAACTTAATATCTACTTTAATTTGAGAATTAATTAAGCTTTTTACCTTTTCAATTTCAGAGTCTGTAAAAAGTCTCCCTGTAATTCTCATTGGTATTGTAGATGTTTGATAAAAATCTTTTAGTTTTGGAAGTTTTTCTTCCAATTCAGAAATTATTTCATCAATTTCTGCAATTACATTTATATTTAATATTATTTCATTTGTAGTTTGGCTGATTTTTATACTGTTGTTTAACATAGTTCCTCCTATTATCTAAAAGATTCTATTTCTGTTATAGCAGACATATCCTCTCTTATTTCTTCCAAATTCATTCCAAAATATTCAGACATTATATCTCTTACAACTTCTGCTGCGTATGAACCATGTCCACCCTTTTCAACCATAACAACAATTGCAATTTCAGGATTATCATATGGAGCAAATCCCGCAAACCAAGCTATAACTTCATCTGAATTTTTATCATTTGTAAGTTCGGCAGAACCTGTTTTTCCACCCATTTCGATTTCAAAATCTTTTAAAATGGTATAAGCAGTTCCTCCTGCATCTTCGGCAACAGCCCTCATTCCTTCGTGAACAGCATTAATTGTCTCTTCACTAATATTTTTATCTTCTGTAACTACAATTTCTCTATTTAATTTTTTACTTACGTACTCATTTAATTCTTCTTTTGATACTTGTGAACCATTTGAATTGATTACACTTTTTACAATTGATAGATTAATTGGATGTCCTCCATTTGCTACCATAGCAATATATTTTGCCATTTGTGCAGGTGTAAAGTCATTAAAGCTTTGCCCAATAGAAGCAGATGCTGTATATGCTGCAGACCAGTTTCCTTCTACTAAACTTCTTTGTGCTAAAATACCTGGATCTTCACTTAGCTCTATACCTGTTTTTTTACCAAGCCCAAAGTAATCTGCCCAATAATCTAATGTATCTATTCCCATTCTATTTGATACTTCAAAAAAGTAATAATTACATGAGTTTTTTATTGCTCCTGCAACATTTAATGGCCCATGACCTCTACCATAATCATTATAATACCAACATGCTGGATTTCTATATCCTGGTGAATTTGAAACTATATATGGACCATTATCATTTATTTTTTCTGTTGTTGATACTACTCCAGCTTCTATGCCTCCAATTGCTGTAACCATTTTAAATATTGATCCTGGTGGATATGTTCCTTGTGTTGCTCTACTATATAAAGGCTTTAAAGATTCTGGTGCATTATATTCATCCATTTTGGCCTGTGAAATACCATTATAAAATAATTCTGGTTCAAAGTTTGGATAACTTGCCATTGATAAAATTTCACCAGTATTTACATTTACAACAACTGCTGCTCCACCTTCTGCTGGATGAGTTTCTGAGAAGCCTCCTTGTCTAATTTTCATTATATTTCTTTCAAGTGCTTCTTCTGTTATTCTTTGAAGATTTGCATCTATTGTTAATGCGACATTAGAACCTCCAATTGCTTCTTGTGATGTATATTCACCAGTTACAGTTCCATCAACTGACATATCTATTTGCTTTATTCCATCTTGACCTCTTAAATAGTTTTCAAATACCTTTTCTATACCATATCTTCCAACTTTGTCATCTACTTCGTATTCGTAGGTATCGCCTTCTTCTTCAAAACTTTTTTTATCTGTATCTGAATATCTACCCATATATCCAATTATATGTGATGCTAACCTTCCTGTGTGATATACTCTAATAGGTTCAACAACAATATTAACACCTGTTAAATTTTGAGAGTTCTCTTGAAGTTGAACTGCACATTCTCTAGATATTTCATCAGATATTTCAATTGATCTTGTAGTAGAATATCCTACTGTTGAAATTGCATATCTAATTGCCAAAATTTGTCTTATTCCTTTAATGTTCTCACTATTTATATTATATTTATCTCTAAACAAATAAAATGCTTCTTCTGCTGAAGCTGCATCTGGAATTTTGTAAGTTTTCTTCCATTTAATTAATTCATCCTCTGTATCAAAATGAAATTCAAATGGGTCAATACTTATCGGAAAATTATCTATATAAGAGTTTCCATTAGCTTCCAAGATATTTGTCATTAATAATATTGAACTATTTAATTGTTCATCATCTGTTTTAGATTTATACATTTCAAGTGAAAATTGCATTTCTGTACTAACTAACACATTACCGCTTCTATCCATTATGCTTCCTCTAGCTGCTTCTATATTGGCTTCACGAGTAAGTTTTGTATCAGATGTTTTCCTATATTCTGATCCATTTACTATTTGTAGATTAAATAGTTGCATTAGTACTATTATTCCTATTAAATATACTAATGTTGTTAATATATTAAATCTAAAATTAGATTGCTCTAATTCACTTTTCAGCTAACTCACCTCGTTTCCATTTTATATTATCTTCTCTTCTCAAGATTTTCCTAAATGTTTATATTATAGGCAGTTTAGAAAATTTTCCTCGAATATAAAATCGTTTATTATTTATTCATAAATTTAGAAATATCTTGTTAATATATTATTATGTTTAAAATTTCTATCTATTATATATCCTATTTTTTGAATTAATGGATATATAATTATTGTTAATAAAATATTATAAATTATTTCAATAATTAATATCTTAATGAAATAGAAATACTCTCTATCAAATTCTAGTATTATAGAATTTAAAAAATAAACTCCCAATTCATATATTAGTGTTGTTCCTGCTATCATAAAGATTATTGTTAATTTATTTTCTTTAGAGAAATTTTTATCAAAATAAGATCCTAAAAATCCAATTACACAAAGCATTACTGCAGTAATTCCTATTGTTTTTCCAAATATTAAATCTATAATTAGCCCAAAAATAACTCCTAATGTTATTCCCCAAAATTGGTTGGCATATAAACCTATAAATAGAACATATATAACAAATAAATTTGGACTAATTCCTGCTATTGTAAAAGAAGAAAAAATATTAACTTGAAGAAAATATATTATGAAAAAAAATATTATTAAACTAATTACTATTGTAAATTTCTTCATTTCTACTTTTGTTCCTTTCTAAATGCACAAATCTGATTGGAAAAAAATTAAATTTGTGTACAAATTGAATATAAGTCTTTATTTAATAGAATATTTAAAATATTTTCTTATTAAATATTCTATTAAATTTATTCTTTTATTACTAATACTGAATCAACTTTTGAAAAATCAACAGATGGCTCTACTATTGCATATCTGTCTGTTATATTACTTGTTGTAATAATTTCTTTTATAGTCCCAATTATTATTCCTTTAGGGTATATGCCTCCAACACCTGATGTGTATACATTATCCCCTTGAATTAATTCTGCTCCTGTAGGAATATATGATGCTCTTAAAATTTGATCATTATCTAATGTTCCTTTACAAATTATACTTTCACTTGTTGTACTAATCATAGAACTTACTGTACTTGCAGAATCTATTATAACTTGTACTTTACATGTTTTTTCAGCTACAGAAATAACATGTCCAACTAAACCTTTATCTGCTATAACTGTCATATTTTCAGTAATTCCATCTTTAGCTCCAACATTTAATATTAGTGTACTACTATAATTACTAACATCTTTATTTATTACATAAGCAGGAACTGTGTCATATGAAGAATATTTTTCAGATAAATTCATATATTCTTTTAATGTATTATTATCTGCCTTAATTTTCTCTAGTTCTCTTAGTTGTGTTTCAAGTTCACTATTTTTTTCTCTTAGTTCTTCATTTTCAGCAATTATATTATCCATATTTGAAAAATAAGCACTATTCCCTTGAATCTTATTTTTAATATCTATTGCAATTCTTTGAATTGGATTAACTATAGAGCTTGCAACACTTTCTAAATAAGACAATTTATTAGTTTCAACATTTGAAAGAAAAATTAATAGTATTAATATAACTAAAGTTATAATAACACCTAAAATTTCAGTTTGCTTATTTCTATTCATTTATATCTTCCTTAAATAGTTATTTAGGTTTTTGGATACCTATAAACCTTCTACACTTTCATAAACTCCATCACCTATAATTATGTGATCTAATAGCATTATATCTAACAGTTTAGCTGATTTGTAAATTTTCCTTGTGAATTGGATATCTTGATTACTAGGTGTTGGATTACCACTTGGATGATTATGTATTAAAATTATTTTGGGAATTTGAAGTTTAACTGGTTCTGATAAAATTGATTTAACATTTGTAAAAATATTACTTTCATTTCCTACAGCTATGCAAGAAATTTTCTTAATAATATTTTTATTATCTAACATAACAATTTTTAATACTTCATTTTTCTCATTTTGAAGCTCTTCCATAAATAGATTAACAATATCATCTCTAGTTTTTATTTTTAATCTATTTATTGTTAATGGCTTAGAAATTCTTTTGGCTATTTCTCCTACAGCCTTTAACTCTATAGCTTTTACTGTTCCTATTCCATTAATTTTACTTAGTTCTTGAATTGATATGGATTGTAAAAATCTTAGACTATTTGAATTATCCATATTTTCATTCATTAATTCTTGCGCAATTTCTATTGCAGACTTTTCTTTTGTTCCAGTTTTTATTATTATAGACAGAAGTTCGCTATTAGTAAGTGTATTTTCTCCATACATAAGCATTTTTTCATAAGGTCGTTCAGATGTTGGCATATTTTTTATATTACCCATATTTTCCTTTCTGTCTGTTTTATGCCTGTTTTATAAAATTAAATTTTTCTATATATAAATATTGCTATAGCCATTCCTATAATACTAGCTATGTTTATTTTTATCATAAAACTAAATGAAATTTTTAATATACTTAGATCTAGTGCTACGGGTTCTGAAAGTCCAAAGCTCTCTCCATATGCTAACCACCATAGCCAGTCAACACTCTCTGCAAAAACTCCCAATAAACCTCCTAATACTAGCCCTGAAAGTAAAAATACTAATAAAATCCAAAAATTTTTTTCTTTTGTTGCCATATTTACCCCCATATTTTTTACAAAATATATTTTTAATTACGGAAATCTAATTTTCACTGTTATATTATATATTGATAACTACTTTTTTTCAAGTAATTTATTAGATTTTTTATTATAACTATTCTATTTTATATATATATTTTATTTTATTTTTTATTTACTTTTTATCAATTGAAAAGATGGACAGGTAACGTTTCTTTTGATAACAAGTTTACTATTCTGTCAATGCTCATTCATTCAATATCCTTTTCTCCAATACGACCTTTTTCACTTTCTTACATAAATTTGTATTAGTTTGTATAATTGTTTAATATCCCTGCACTAAACATTGTTCTTCTTCATAATTTATCTCATTCATTATTCAACTACTAAGTAAAGAAATTAAAAGGTATAACTGCTCTTTGCAAAAAAAAAAAACGGTATAAAATAAATTATACCGTTTTTTTTGATTCATATTAAAATTGCTCTTTTAATTTTAGTATACGTAATTTTGAGGATTTTTCGCAACTCCATTTACACGAATTTCTAAGTGTAAATGTGGACCTGTTGAATTTCCTGTTGAACCAACTGCTGCAATAGTATCTCCTTGATTAACTGTTTGTCCAACATTAACATATAATCTGCTACAATGAGCATAGTATGTTTGAACTGAATCTGTGTGTTCAATAATTACTAAATATCCGTATGAGCCTTTATATCCAGAATAAATTACTCTTCCTGACGAAGCTGCTTTTATTGGTGTTCCTGATGATGTAGCTATATCTAACCCTGTAT
Organism: uncultured Clostridia bacterium; assembly: GCA_949388605.1. Lineage (GTDB taxonomy): Bacteria > Bacillota > Clostridia > TANB77 > CAG-508 > Scatovivens. The sequence continues at coordinate 15,342 of CASKJV010000013.1, read as the reverse complement.
GAATTCCACTACTTCTTCTACCAAATCTAGAAGTGATTGTTCCTCCTACTGGTCTTATTAATGCAATACCTAATGCTGTGTTACTATAATCAACATTCTTAGAAGTAACAACTTTTGACCTTTTCTTAACTACAGGCATTTCTTGATATAACCCTGATACTGCTGTTGCTTGATCCGTAAATTGTTTTAGTTCAGTTCCATATTTTAAGGTATAAGTAACTGTTTCTTGATTTTTACTATTTTTAGATTTTAATTCGTTAATAATGGCGTCAGCTTCTTCATAAGACTGTACATAATACTTTTCTTCATTATTATCTGTTATAGCATAGTACTTATAGTATGGTACTCCAGTACTAATTACATTAGAAAAGATTTCATCATCATTAGCATTAAGTCCTTTTTGTAATAAACAAAGATTATATTCTGGTAAATTGTCTATTTCTACAAAAGCTACTGTATTGTTATCTCCACTCTTAATATAATCATTAAGTTTCTTTTGAAGCCTTCCTTTGTCTTCTGTATAACCTATAAATTCTCCATTTAATGATACACTATACATTGGTTTATACACGACAAAAACTATAAAACCTATTATTGTAAGCCCTATAAGAAGCATAATTATTAACTTTATCCATGCTCTTAAACAAATTACAATGTTTTTTAAAATACTAGTAATTGCCACCACCCCTTTGTATTTTTATTATCACCTATAGATTATAATATTTAATTTCTAATGTCAATAGCTAATTTATATTCTAAAATGAAAAAAGTGGCATATACCTAAGGAATGCCACAAAAAAATTTTCTATATAAAATTTTCCATAAATATTATTTAATTTGAAACTTCTGATTTTACTTTTAATATTTCTTCTGGTGTTGCATTTTGTGCTGGAGTATAATATCCTTTAGATTCAGCAAGTTTGAATAACTCGTATTGAAAACTTTCAGAAGCATTTCTCAAATTTTGAAATGTTTGTCTAAGCTCCATATTAGCAGTTTCTATTATTGCTCCTTCATAATCTTTTAACGATGCTTTTGTTGATGATAAGACATCATTAACTATTGATTTTTCTTCCATTTGTTTCTCCTTTCTATCCTAAAAATGAAATCAACTTTTGTTTAGAATTTAAACAATCTTGTGCAGCTTTATTTAAAATTTGTTTAATTTGTGGATCTACTGCATTATCTGCATAATGTGTAAATTTGCAATAAGCATTTTCTTGTTCTCCTATAAAATGTCTTAAATTTTGTAGTTCCATTTGATTTAATGTTGACATATAAACCATCCTTTCTTAAGTACTATAGGAATTTTTTCCTTTTAAACTGTATTATTTCAATATTTTCCTTTTTTATACATATTTTCAAATTTTATTTATTTTTTAATATCTTGACAAAATTACTCAAATTGATTTATAATAATCATTGTTGATAATTAAAATTTCAAATTATAATTATCAGCAACTATTAATTTAATATGGGTGATTAGCTCAGTTGGTAGAGCAGCTGACTCTTAATCAGAAGGTCCGGGGTTCGACCCCCCGATTGCCCACCAAAAATACCTATTTTAAAGTAAATTTAAAATAGGTATTTTTTATTATCTTATATAATATTTAGCATTCTTCAATAATCCCTTTTTGATTATATAATTCTAATTGTTTTTTAGATAAGTATTTTTTGTTAATAATAACAGTAAATACATATTTATCAAAATAATTATCATTCATAATATAATAACCATTTATCTTTTCTTTATCACCATAACTATCTTCAACTTTCCATCTTTTTGGAATTCCGTCTTCAATTTGTACTCCTGTTATTGTCATCCAATGATGAAGCTCAATATCTCCAAGTAACATTCCATCTTCTTTATTAAGATTTTTATATTTTACTAAATTTTCATAATCATATAGTCTTGTATCTAAAACACCAGACTTTTTATCTGAAAACTTTCTAATATAAATTCCTACCATAACAGGTATATGATCTTTTAATTGCTTAATAGATAAATCTTTTAATTCTTTAATTGAAAGATGTAAAAACTCTACATATTTCATTTTATTAATATTAATTGATGTTGGATTTTTTAATTTTTCTCCATATTTTCTATTCTTTTTAGGAACATTTGAAATAAATATGAAATTATCAATATCAATACTTAAAAATTGTTCTGCAAATTGATTTGGAGTAATATTTGTTAAGCTAATATTATTTCCATTTTTATCTATATAGTCATAGTTAAAGTTTTTTACTGGTTCGCCATAAACTTTTGATAAAAATTCGTAATTATCTGCCAACATTCCTAATTTTATTTTTCGTAATTCTTTTATACTTTTATTTTGTTTTTTAAACTCTAATAAACTAATTGCATTATTTCTAACAGTTTCTGAAAATAAATTTGTTACTTTAGTAGCACTTTCTCCTTCAATAGTAATAGACATAACAGTCATTGGTACAAGTCCATATTTTTTAACAATACCAACAAAAGTTTTCCAATTTCCTACTTCTTCAACTGGATTTTTTAAAATATTTTTCTTAACAATTTTATTTAAATCAGTAGTTTTGCTTGTAAGAATTTTCTCATAAGTAGTATTAGCTTTTTCTAATCTATGAAAAAAAGCAATGAAATTATCAGACAATTCAAATTGCATAATATCCATATTTAGATTATTTGCCATATTACGTTTAATTACATTAATTCCAGAAAATGCCCAACATCTTAAACTATCCTTTTGATCATATCTTTTTGTTTCTTCTAACTCAAGATTAAAGCTAGGTGGATTTTCATCTATAATTTTTTGTTGTATACAAACTTTATCTAAACCATATTGTTTAATCTTTTTTTCTATGTTTTTATTATTAACATTAGAATTATAAATTTTTGAAAATGCTTCTATATTACTTAACTCTATTTCTTTCATTATTAAATACTCCTTCTAAGGTTAAATTTTTATTTTTTCTAAACTTTTTAGGTAATCTTTGGTTGTTTCTAAATAGTATCAATACATTCTTTTAGACTGTTCACTAAATTACTTTCTTTTCGATAGTTTGTATTATATATGGCCTATTAAATACATGAGCATATTTATAAACTTTCATAAAGTCTAGTTCATTTTTAATTTTTCGATAATTGTTTATAACTTCTTTATATAATTCATATGGTGATTTTGTTTTATATCTAACAAGTTCTATCAACAATCTTTCTTTATCATATATAAATAGTTCTGTTTCTTCTATTTTGCATTTACTTAATCCATTTTCTAATAATTCGTTAAAATAATATAACATTTTTTAACCCCCTTTTTATTATAAACAAACGAATCGGTTTTTTTCAACAAAAAACCGATTTGTTTGCAAATTTTATAACGATTATTTTATCTTCAAAACTCGTGCATTACCCAAAAATTTGCACCAATTTCGCACCACTTTGGAAATTTTTCTTAAATTTATTTAAATCTTATTAAACTTTTCTAAACTATAATAAATTCTTATTTTTTTCGTAAACAATATTAAAATATACACTTTTAACTATTTCATTAGTTATATCAATAAATATAGAAAAGTATGATTTTTAAGAGAACTACCCACTCTTCATCAGAAGGTCCGGGGTTCGCCCCCCCGATTGCCCACCAAAAACAGTAGAAAAGTAAATCTACTGTTTTTTTATTTTATAGTCTATCGTTTGAAAAACAAAAAAGTCAAATACACATTTAACATTAAACATATTACAGGAGATAAAATACCACAGAAATGTGACATATTGCTAAATATGTAAATGAATAATAAACTCGTTATTTTTATTGCTATTTTACATAATATGTGCTATAATTTTTTGGTAACTTTATAACTGTATCAAAATGCATCTTACAAATACTTTTGGAGGTGTTTTTATGACAAGTGTAATATATGTAGAAGTATTTGATAAAGACAATACAAATCACACTATTTACCCTATCGATTCAGGTATTGTATATCAGTATATGCTTTTTTTTCATGAGACATTTAATTAGTATAAATTCCTTAATTATTATTTATAACTATAGTATATAATAATTAAATATGTATGGGATTTTACAAAAGTAAAGTTAAGTAAATAGCATAAAACTGTGAAAGTTTCCCGAAATATGCCACTGTAAAAAACATTTAGGAGGTAAACATTATGAACTTTAATTCAGAGGTAAAATTGAAACAGACAGCACAAAGAGATCCATCATTCTACAAAGTAATTCAAACTCTATTTCACGCAGAAGAAATGGAAAAGACTATTATATCTAATACAGACTATATGTTATGGTTAGAGCATTTTACAAGTACCTATCCATCATTTTCAGATACGGATTGGCTTTATAATCATGATAATATTAGTGAGGATGACTCAGAAAAAGTGGATGATCTTATACACTTTTTTCATGCCATAAAAGCTTATGCCTATCGGAACTTTCTCCCTATTTATCACGAAGATTTTGATACATATCTTTTTATAAGCTTCAATAATATTGGTTATAAAATTGGAGTAATGGCTGGTCAGGGAAGCTTTATTTTCTGTGACAGGCACGACATATCTTCTGAATATGTATTTATCGACTTCAATGATATTATGAACAACAAAAAACAAGAACATGTTGATAATATAAACAGTAAACTCGATTCAGTATCTGGTATAATTAAAGAACTACTTGAACTTGGCGTTCCTAAAGATACAATTCGTAGAAGAATAGAAAAGCAATTAAAGTAGATTTTAGTGTAAATCTAATTTTTCTGAGCTTTTAAAATATGATGATTTTATTAATGCTTATCAGTGGATGTGTACTCAAAAGAAATAATTTTTTATTTCTACATGCAAAAAGCTCACTCTTTTCAGAGTGAGCTTTTGCAGTATTTAATTAGATTAGATTTTCGGAAGTTTATGAATTCATTATTTCTACGAACTCGTCTCCATCTATCTTTTCTTTTTCTAATAAGACATTAGCTACATTATGAAGCTTTTGCATATTTTCGTTTAAAATGTCTTCTGTTCTTTTATATGCTGTATCAATTATTTTCTTAACTTCTTCATCAATTAAACCTGATGTTTCTTCACTAAAGTTCTTTTGTTGAGTAAAGTCTCTTCCTAAGAATACTTCTTCTTGACCAGAGCCAAAAGTTATTGCTCCTAATTTTTCACTCATACCGTATTTTGTAACCATAGCTCTAGCAATTTTTGAAGCTCTTTCTATATCATTACTTGCACCAGTAGAAATATCTCCTAAAACTAAGCTTTCAGCTACTCTACCACCTAATAATGATATAATCTGTTCTTCCATTTCTGATTTACTCATAAATGATCTATCTTCAGATGGTCTATACATTGTATATCCACCAGCCATTCCTCTTGGAATTATTGAAATTTGATGTACATCATCTTGTGTTTCTAAGAAGTGACTTGCTACAGCATGACCAGCTTCATGGAAAGCAACAAGTTTCTTTTCTTTATCACTTATTACTCTTGTTTTCTTTTCTGGTCCCATTGTAACTTTAATCATTGCATCTTCTATTTCTGCCATTCCAATTTCTTTTTTATCTCTTCTTGCAGCAAGTAAAGCTGCTTCGTTTAAAATATTTTCTAAATCAGCACCAACAAATCCTGCTGTATTTTTAGCGATTGTTGATAAGTCAACATCATCTGATAATTTTTTCTTTCTTGCATGAACATTTAATATTTCTTCTCTTGCTTTAACGTCTGGAGCTCCAACAACAATTTGTCTATCAAATCTACCAGCTCTTAATAAAGCTTTATCTAAAACGTCTGGTCTGTTTGTAGCTGCTATAACTATAACACCTTCATTAGCTGCAAATCCGTCCATTTCAACTAACAATTGATTTAATGTTTGTTCTCTTTCATCATGTCCTCCACCTAGACCTGCACCTCTTTGACGACCAACAGCATCAATTTCATCTATAAATATAATACAAGGGGCATTCTTTTTAGCTTGTTCGAATAAATCTCTAACTCTTGAAGCACCCACACCAACAAACATTTCTACGAAATCAGATCCACTTATAATAAAGAATGGTACACCTGCTTCTCCTGCAACAGCTTTTGCAAGTAATGTTTTACCAGTACCTGGTTGACCTACAAGTAAAACACCTTTTGGAATTCTTGCTCCCATGTCTGTAAATTTCTTTGGTGATTTTAAAAATTCTACTATTTCAGCAAGTTCTTCTTTTTCTTCAGTTATACCTGCAACATCTTTAAATGTTATTTTATTCTTATTTGAATCTGTAGTATTAAGTACTCTAGCTTTGCTTTTTCCAAAAGTCATAGATTTGCTTCCACCTTGATTTGGGTTCATAATAACAAAACTAAATAGTAAGAATATTAATAGTAAAAGTATTGGTGAAATTAAGCTCATTATTTCAACAAAGAAAGATTCTTCATTTTGCTCAACTTCTATTTGACCATTTACTATATTTTCAGAAATTTGTTCCATAAATGAATCTAAACTAGGAATATTAGAAGTACTTATATCATTTTTAGTAGCAGTTGAAGCATCTTTTCCTTTAGCATATGCTGTAACTGATATTCCATCTGCACCTATTACTATTTTTGTAATATCTCCTGATGATATTTTATTAATAAGTTCAGAATAACTAATTTTATTATCTGACATTCCTAATAATCCACTTAATGCACAAATGATTATTAATCCTATTATTAGCCAAGTAGCTAATGTTTTAAATCCACTCTTCAAATTTTTATCCTCCCATATTCTTTATGTATGCCTACAATATAGCATAGCAAATTTACGATTTCAATCCGTTTTTAAAAAAGAAATATCTTTGTAATATTTAACTTTTCAAACCTTTTACGGAACGTTATTTTACGCGTTTTATAACAATTGTTTTATTTTTTATTTCTACCTTTGTTTTTTTATTTGGAGTTAAAAATTTGTTCCCAATATTATTATTACATAATTTAATTATATCTTCTATATGAATTTTCTCTATCCCTTTTGTATTCCCAAATAGTTTATTTATGGCATATAAAATAACACGTTTTTCAATCGCCTTATCTTCTTTATTAAATTTCTTTAAATCTAATATAATTTTAGCCTCTTTTTCATTATAATATACATTATCTTTTGAAATTTTTTCCTCTATTATCATGTTATCATAAGCATTTTTTGTTTGAGCTTCAAGATAATTCAAATCATCTTTCGTAATTTGAGAAAGTCTAGTAATTGTTTCTATTATATTTGGATTGAACTCATCTTTTATGTACGGAATTACTATATTACGTATTTTATTTCTAGTATAAATATTTTCATCATTTGATTCATCATGTCTTGGATTTAATTTTTGTTCTTCACAATATGTTTCTATATTAGCTCTAGATGTTTCAATAAGTGGTCTAATATATTTTCCATTAATTGCTTCTATTCCTTTTAAACCACTTAAACCACTTCCTCTTATTATATTCATAATTATTGTTTCTACATTATCATTACTATTATGTGCAATAGCAATCTTATTAGAACCTGTTTTTTCTTGTATTTCATTAAAAAAATTATATCTTACATTTCTACCTGTTTCTTCTAAGCCTCTTTTTTCTTTTTCTGCTTTTTCTTTTATGTTAGCATGTAAAACAAAGCATTGAACATTAATTTTCTTACAAAATTCTATAACATATTCTTCATCAATTTTAGCATTCTCTCTTAATCCATGATTTATATGTGCTACAACCATTTCAAAATTAATTTTGTTTTCTTCTTTTAAATTATACAAACAATTTAATAATGCAATTGAATCTGGTCCTCCAGAAACACCAATTACTAATTTATCTCCATTTTCAATTAAATTATATTTCTTAATTGTATTTAAAATTTCTTTTTCAACCATATATTTTTTTCCTTTTTTTAATTAAATTTGTTATTTATGTAAGTACAATTAAATAGTAAGTCTAAAATTGTATTTGTATTGCAAATAATACAATATAAAAATGAAAAAATGTAAGCGAATTGAAAGTAAATTGAATATACAAATTCTTAATTTATAAAATGAGGGATGTTCACGTTGCCTTAGATATATGGGCAAGAAGTGAAAGAGGCGCATTTTATAAATTTAGAATTTGTATGAAATTTAGCTTGAACGAGCACATTTTTGAATTTTTCATATTATATTATTTGCAAAAGTAATATTAATAAATTTATTTTGTTAATTTATTATATTTATAAAAAAGGCACATAGAAAGTCTACATGCCTGGTTCTTCAAAAAATCTTCTATCTAAATTTGCAAATTTTGTATAACTTGGAAGCCATGCTAAGTCTACAGTTCCTGTTGACCCACCTCTGTGCTTAGCAAGAATTACTTCTGCTACATTTTTCTTTTCACTATCAGGATTATAATAATCATCTCTATATAAGAAAATTACAATATCAGCATCTTGTTCTATCGCTCCAGACTCTCTTAAGTCAGAAAGCATTGGTCTTTTATCATCACGTTTTTCAACACTACGAGAAAGCTGTGATAAGGCTATAACTGGAACATTTAATTCTTTTGCAAGAACTTTTAAAGATCTACTAATTTCTGAAATTTCTTGTTCACGACTAGTATTCTTATTTCCACTTCCTTGAATTAACTGTAAATAATCTATTACAATTAATCCAATATCCTTTTCTAATTTTAACTTTCTACATTTAGCACGAATTTCCATAATAGATATACCTGCTGTATCATCTATATATATAGGTGCTTCTGAAAGTCTACCTAATGTAGATGCAAGCTTAACCCAATCATCATCTTCAATAAGGCCTGTTCTGATTTTATTACTATCAACCATAGCTTCACTACATAAAATTCTATTACCAACTTGGTCTTTTGACATTTCCAAGTTAAAAATTACAACACCTTTTCCAGATTGTAATGCAACATTTGTTCCTAAATTTATAGCAAATGCGGATTTACCCATAGCAGGTCTTGCAGCTATTATAACTAAGTCTGAATCATGTAATCCAGAAGTTTTAGAATCTAAATCAGTAAATCCTGTTGAAGTACCACTTAATCTTCCTTTACTATTATATAAGTCTTCCAATTTTGCAAATGATTCTACTAAAACATCTTTAATAGCTGTATACCCTTTAGTATTTTTCTTAGAAGCTAAGTCGAAGATTTTTTTTTCGGCCATATCCATTATATTATCTACTTCTTCTGTTTCATTATATCCTAATGCTACTAATTCATTTGAAGTATTAATTAATTTTCTTAGCATTGATTTTTCTTCTACTATTTTGATATATTTTTCTACATTCGCTGTAGTTGGAACTCTTTCAGGAAGACTTGCCAAATATTCTAATCCTCCAACTCGTTCAAAGTTACCTGTTTCAACTAATTCTGCTTTAACAGTTATTATATCAATTGGTTCACTTTTTGAATACAGTCCTAATATTGCTGAATAGATTGCTTTGTTATCTTCTCTATAAAATGCTTCTGCTTTTAGTACTTCTATAGCACTAATTACGGAATCTCTATCTGTTAACATACATCCTAAAATTGCTTGTTCTGCTTCTATATCATGTGGTGGAACTTTTCCCAAATCCATATTACATCCCTCTTTTTATTATTTTGGTATAATCATTACTTGAACACTTGCTATTACACCTTCATTTAATTTTATATCAACTTTTGTAACTCCCTCAACTTTTATAGATTCTTTAAGTAATACTTTCTTTTTATCTACTTCTATTCCAAAGTCCTTTTTTAATGCTTCTGCTATTTCTTTAGCTGTGACAGCACCAAATAATCTTCCGTTTTCTCCTGCCTTAACAGAAATTTTTACTATTATACTTTTCATTTTTTCTGCTATTTTTTGAGCTTCTTTTAAATCTTCACCTTTTCTATATTGAACAGACTCATTTTTTGATTTTAAATTATTCATATTTCCAGCATCTGCTGGCACAGCTAAGTTCTTTGGAAATAAAAAATTTCTAGCATATCCATCAGCAGCATTAATTACTTGGTCTTTTTTTCCAACACCTTTAATATCTTGTTTTAAAATAACTTTCATAAATTTATCCTCCATTCTTACTAAAGGACGAAGATTTTTGTATTTATATAAATTTTATTTATATATATCTTTTCCTTATTTTATCAAAGCATATTGTACACTATTTTTTGCCTAATTTCAAGTATTTAGAACAAAAGTGGACGATATGATAATTACAAAATGCAAAAATTTACTAAATCGTCTACGTATTTGTTCGAAGCGCCGATTTTGTTGCACAAAATCGTGTGCAAAAATTAGCAAAGCAACATTCTATTATATAACAAAAGAGTGCTGACATATATCAACACTCTAGTCTTTAGTTATTTTATTATATTTTCATTTTATTCTGTCTCTAGCAAATATTCATTTATTCTTATAACTAGTTCATTTCTGGCATCTTCAAGACTAAAACCTTCTAATTGTGCTCCTGCTAATGTTATATGTCCTCCTCCGCCTAGTTTTTCTAGAATTAACTGTACATTTATATCTCCAATTGAACGTCCGCTAATATATACCTTATCTTGAACTTTGGCCATAACAAATGATGCTGTTATATCACTAATTGTTAATAATTCATCTGCTGCTTTTGCAATAATTAAGTTTGAATCTTCATTCTCATCTTCAAAGATTGAAATAGCTATTGTATCATTATGAATTTCTACATTTCTAACTATATTAGAAATAATATTATAACTTTCTAAATCTGCTTGAAACCATTTTTTTACTCTTATAATATCAACACCATATTTTCTTAAATATGCTGCAGCTTCAAATGTTCTTACTCCAGTTTTAAATGTAAAATCCTTTGTATCTACCATAATCCCGCCGTATAAGCTTTCTGCTTCTAAAAGTTTTAATTCTACATTATCTTGTGCATATTGCACAATTTCTGTTACAAGCTCTGCAGTTGATGATGCATATACTTCATGAAATGAAACTAATGCATTTTCTATACAGTCTGGAGCTTTTCTATGATGATCTATTACTATTTTTCTTTCTACTTTGTCCAATAATTCTGGAAATTCAACATATGAAGTTTTATGAGTATCTACAATTATTAATAATGAATTTGCTTTAATTAAGTCGATAGCTTCACTTTCAGAAATAATAGCATCTTTGTAATCTTCTTCCTTTAAAACTTCTAAAAATTTTCCAAGTGATTTTCCTTTAGGTTCAGATACAATATAACAATCTTTTTCTAAAGTTTTAGATAATCTATACATACCTAATGCTGAACCAAAAGCATCTATATCTATATTTTTATGCCCCATTACAATAACATTTTCAGATTCACTTATTGCTGTGGATATTGAATGTGCTATTGTTCTAGCTTTAACTTTAGTTCTTTTTTCTACTTCTAAAGTTTTTCCTCCGTAAAATTTAAACTTGCCTTCTTTTTTTACAACAGCTTGATCTCCACCACGTCCTAATACAATTTCCATTGCACTTAATGCTGACTTATACTTTTCATAACTATTTTTTCCTTCATTTGATACTGCTATACTTAAAGTAATTGGAAGCTTGCTATCTACTTCTATAGTCTTTATTTTATCTAAAATATTAAATTTTTCTTTTTCAAATTCAGTTAAATGTTGTTGCTCAAAAATAAAAACAAAATAGTCTCTTTCTGTTTTTATTATTAATCCACCTGTTGCTGTTATCCATTCTATTATTTCTTTTTCTATTTTAGCTAATAGTTCTATTTTTCTTTCTGGTAATATTCTTTGAACTAATTCATCATAATTATCAATCATTGCAACACCAATACATGATTTTGATTTGTTATATGAATCAAATAGTTCATTATATTTTGTCTCATCAATAAAATACAATGATAGAACATATTCTTTTTGATTTTTTTTACTTCTCTTTTTAGTTTTTACAACACTTCCAAGAATTTTATAAACTTTTTTATCTATGTTAAACTGTTTTATAATTTCTATTGTTTCACCATTTTTTTCTATGTCTAGTTTAATTTCTTTTACAATTGGATTTAAGTTTGTTGCTATATCTAAATTTTGGAAATTTTCTACAAACTTTTTACTTCTCCAAACTATATTTCCATCTGTTTCTATTAAAACTAATGGTATGGGTGTATTTATTAAATTTCCCTTTGATGCTGTAGTAACATCTGAAGTTATATCTTGTATATGATTTTCTAATTCAGTTTTTTTCTTCCCACTACTCCATAATGTATATATAACTGTTAATGTAAAAATAATTATTGAAGGTATTATCCAACTTAAGTCATATACGCATAAAGCTATAGAAAGAACAGCTATAAGTATTACATATATTATATTTCTTAAATTTATGCTAACCAATATTTTATTATTCGAATTCGGCATGAAACCTCCTACAAGTCATATCCTTAGATATGACATAAAAATACTTATTTATTATATTACTTTTCTATACTTTTGTCAAATTTACATAATTTTATAAGTATGCTACAAACAAATACACGAAAAAAACTTTTCTATACTAAAATTATTCTATATAACTTACAAATCTATACTTATCCTAAATTAAAATAACTTAGTTGTTAAATAAAATTTATACAACTAAGTTATTTATATCTGCTATAGTAACTTTGTTTGAGAAAATAAGAAATCTTCTCTAATTACAATTATAAATTTAATATTCTTTTTATACTTTCTTTTATATTTTTATATAATTTCTGATACCACTTCTCTTCTATTTTTTCTACTAAGGTTATTTTTTCATTAGATATCTTTTCATGTTTCTGAATTATATTCACATAAGTATATTTATTGTCTTCTAATTTTTGTAAATCATGATTATACTTTCTCATTATAGCGTCTTTTTCTTTAATATCTGCCCAATAATCGATATAAATAAGTGCCAATATATTACGTGTTTCTTCTAGCATTTGTTGTTTGCCAAATTCAATATCCTCTTTTAAATGATACTCATAATTCTTATCCATATTTTTCTCTATTGTATGTATCAATTCTGGAGATATCTTTTTTCTTTCTTCTTCTGAAATACATTTTAGTATTTCATATACTTCTTTATATGCTTTTGAATAATTATTTATAATTATATTCTTCACAATTACCATCTCTTTCTATTGCTTCTCTTGTACTTCCCATAACTGTTATTAAATCTACTGAATTTTTTCCTGTTAGTACTGCTTTACCAATATCTTTTGCATTTAATCTAATTGGTTTTGGAACTATTCCATCATCTAACATTTCTTCTACTCCTTTTTCTGTCTTTAAAAGTCTATGATTACATGCATAACGATTTAAATAAATTTCTTTCTTATCTTCACTAACGGCTAAATCTAAAATAGTATCTAATATTTTATCTTCATCTAATTTTTCATGTTTAAGCATTTCAAATATCGCTATTTTATTATTATCTTTTTCTGTTCTTTCTTCAATTTTTCTTTTATATATTTCTGACAACTCTTGTGCTGCCTTTATTATACCGTCCAAATAAATTTATATTTTCAATCCAAGTTTTTGCATCTAAAGTTCCATTTGATAACCTAAATTCAATGGTATTTTTTACATCACTTCCAACATTCAGAAAATTTATTCCACTATATCTATCATTTTCTTGAATAGTTTCTAAATCATATACAAAATAGTCAAACGAATCTTCAACTGATAAATCAACATATCCTTCTTCTAAAGCCTCTTCGATTTTTTTGGAAATTGGTGGGGCATATGTATCTAATGCATTTTCTCTTGTCAATTCTCCAGCATTGTTACTTATTTGATATAATACTTTTTCTGCATTTGACCATAGCTCTAATAATATTAAATATGCTTCATTACTTTTTAAATAATCTGCACCTATATGAATATGTCCTCCACACACTTGTGTTACTTTTTGTCCAATATTTTTTAAAATATTACATATCTGAAATATTTGTTGGCTATCCTTTTCACTACTAACAAGTCTGGGAGATACAACTTCAACTCCGTCAATACTACCATCTTCTTTTGCTTCCCATCCCAAAAGATTTCCCCTTACAAATTCTCCAATAAATCCTTCTGATTCTATCTCAATACCTATAGTCATTCCTTCTGGTAAATCTATTTTCATTTCTGAATCTGTAAAATTACTCTCTTCTAATTGTTCTCCTTTCATCCAACTAACAAGAGATTTTATAGCATCTTCTTTCTCTGGAAAGATTGCCTGTATAACTTCCCATGCTTTATATTTAACTTTTTCAGTTTCAATATAATTTTTTATGTTACTTACTAATCTGTTTTTCTGATAATAATCAAATTCTGCACATTCACTTAAACCATAATTTTTTAGAAAATTAAGATATTCAATTACACTATTTGTATCTTTATTTCTTAAGAAATTACTCATATGTCCTATTAAATCTAATTTACAATCATTTTTTATGCTTGCTGAATTCTTCTGTAAATATTTTTCTATAAATTTTATATATTTTGCTTGTTCATCGCTTTTATAATATCTTTCAAGCCTTCTTATTAAGTAATTCTTAGACTCATCGTTTAAACCTAATGACTTATCATCTATACATTTTTTTATATAATCTACATATTTATTTTTTATATCATCACTCTCATGTTCTACGAACGATCCTATAAGAGCTATTAAATAACTTTTTGTATTACTATCTAGCATAAGTTCTTTATTCCTTATGGAGTCTTTCAAGAAGTTTACATATTCTCTCACATTTTCTGTATTTTTGTTATTCATATGTAGACTAATATTATTAATTATATAATATTTATCTGTATTAGATAAATTAATATTTTTTTTCAAAAAACATTCTTTTACAAATTCTATATACTTTACAAAATCTTTTTGATTATCAACTATATATTTAAAAGGTAATTTTATTAATTTTAAAGAATTTATATAGTCTTTTAATTCTTCATCTTCTAAAATATTTTTCACATTATTTATATAATGTTCTATACCTTCTTCTTCTTCACTTTTTCCAAATTCTACAATATAATTTACTAATTCTAATTTATAGTCTTCATACAAATATACGTCCTTTAGATAGCTTTTTAAATATTCCATATATTTCTGTACACTATTTTTATCTTTTTGATCTATGTAATTTCCTATAAAATATATTAAGTTTAATTTATTATCAATACCTTCAAATTCTTTTACATAACTTTTTAGATAATCTATATATTCTTGTATAGCTCCTTTATTATCTTTATCTATATATTCTCCTATATGCATTATTAACTCTTGTCTACAATCTCCATCATAAAGATTTTCTACATAACTTTTTACATAATCTATATATTCTTGTATAGATTCTTTATTATTTCTATCTATATATTTTCCT
>CASKJV010000012.1 GCA_949388605.1 uncultured Clostridia bacterium | reverse complement strand
AGCTTGAACTAGGAACTGGATATGAATAATATAATTTTGTTAATAATTATGATATAGAGTAAGAAAAATATTATAATAAAATTTTTATATACATATTAATAATCTTTGAAAATGAAATCTACCCTACAAATTACAATTTATTTAATTCTTTTGAATATCTTTAAAATAATTTGTAGATAATAAAATTAAAGTATTTTAAAGTAAGAAAGAAGGAATTATTTATGAGCGAACATCCAATAGAAGGATTAATGGAAACTGCTATGAACAGTATTAAAGATATGATAGACGTTAATACTATAATAGGAGAACCAATAGAAACAAGTAATGGTATGGTTATAATACCAATTTCAAAAGTATCTGTAGGATTTGCTGCTGGAGGTAGTGAATTTAAAGGAGAAACAGTAGATGAATATAAGAAAAAAGACAAGGAAGAAGAAGTACAATATAGATTACCTTTTGGTGGAGGTAGTGGTGCTGGAATCTCAATAAATCCAGTAGCATTTGTAATTGTTCAAAAAGATTCAATAAAAGTATTACCTATAGAACATAATTCAGCAATAGAAAAATTAATGGATTATGTACCAGACCTAATGGAAAAAGCAGACAGTATAATGGACAAAACACTAGATAATCAAGATAAACCGAAAGATAAAGAACAAAAAAATTCAGTTACTAAAAAGGGAAAATTAATAAAAAAAATCAAATCAAAACCAGTAGAAATAGTTGAAGAAGAATTTGAAGATGACGAGACTTTTGGAGGAGAATTATAAAAATATAAATAATATAAAAGACTACTTATGCATTAATTATGTATAAGTAGTTTTTTACATAACCCAAAATTTAGAAGTATTTCTATTATATAAAGCCTTACAAACATATGGCATGAAGTAACCAATTTCAATATAAAGGTTATATTGTATATATTATATGATGTTTACTTTTATTATTTAATAAGTAATTTCTTGTAGGAAAATGGTATTTGTGGTAAAATGCAAATACAAAATTAATATTGTAAAAGGAAAATTAAATGAATAAAAAAAAGTATCCCAAAAAAGAAATACTAAAAGCATTAATATTTGTTCTTCCATATATAGTTGTTGAATTTACAAATACAGTACTAATAATTATAGATAGATCAATATCTAATTCTATAGGAAAAACAGCAATTATTGTATTTTCTTCATTTATTACTTTAAATTGGGCAATTAATACAATTCAAGGGTGTATTGCAAGTGCACATAGAATAGTTTTGGTAAGAGATAAAGAAAATTCTAAAGATATAAATGCTACAGGAATTGCTATAGAATTAATTTTAGGTATTATAACAAGTTTATTTATATATTTATTTGCTGAAAAAATTACATATATATATAATTTAGAATCAGATGCTAGAAATATATTAACTATTATTCTAAAATTGAAAGCAATACAACTTCCATTTTATTCAATAGGATATATTCCAGGAAGTGATCTTCAAATAAATAAAAAGAATAGAACTTTATTTATTATTACTTTAATTACTTCATTTATTAATATTACAGGTGATTTACTTAGTATAAAATTAGGATACAATGAAGTAGGAATTTATGTAGCAACATTAATATCTACATTAGTTAGTACAATATTATTATTTATTGCATTTAAATTTAATATTGGAAAAGTATCTATGAAATATGTTAAAGAGATTATAAAATATTCTAAAGATTTAATCTTTAATAAAGTAATTCAAAGAATAGTAAATATTGTATATACAAGAATTGCAAGCTCTTTTGGAACTAATATTTATGCAATTCATTGTGCATGTATAACAGTATCAGATACAATAACTGAAATTGCAGAAGGATATTATTCTGGATTATTAGTTATATATTCTAATGATATAGAAAATGAAGAAAAAGAGCTAATAAACAAAGTTGATACTATGGAAGTATATGGTATTATGTGTTCTATTTTTATATCAATAGTAATTATATATCCAACTTGGTGGTTACTTGGAAGAGCAATTCCATGGAAAGATTGTAATCCATATATTTGGTTATATGCACTTGAATTTGTTGCAAGTGTAGGAACAATAAATTATCAAGCATATGTATCGGCAAAAAAAGATACAAAAGCAATTAGAAATATTGCTTTAATAGGAGGTATATGTGTTAGAATACCACTTGTAATGATTGTAAAATATGCTAATTTAGGATTAATTGGATTGTCAGTTGCTTGTGGAATTGATAGAATTATTAGAACAATCTATTTAAGATTATATATAAGAAAAAAATTAATAAAAGAAGAAACAATAGTATTAAATAAAAAGATAGAAGTAAAAGTTTAAATGTTATTTATAAAAATAAATTTTAATTATTAATAGTATTTTTAATAATAAAGTAGAAAAGCATCATAAAAAATATGATTAAATGTATGTTTATTTTAATTGTTGAAAAAGATATATACTTGTGATAAAATTTGAACATAACAAAACTTAAAAAACAAAGATTTTATATCTAAATTGTTTGGAACAATAATTTTATAAAATAAAATTATATGTTAATGAAGTTATACAGAGGAAAGATGAGCCACTTAAATATTTGAGAATGTTAAAAGTGACTATTATGTTCTATAAAATAGCTAATAAATATAGTAAAAGAGGAATTATGATAGATTTAGAAAAAAATATTCAATACATAAAAGGAGTAGGACCTAATCGTGCTACTCTTTTAAATAAATTAGGAATAAATACATTAAAAGATTTAATTACATATTTTCCAAGAGAACATGAAGATAGAGGAAAAGTAAAAGAAATAAACGAGTTGATGCATGGTGAGGAAGCTCTAATTTGTGCGTATCCAGTAGGAAGAATTAATGAATTAAGAATTAGAAAAAACCTTATGCTATGTAAACTTATTGTTAGAGATGAAACTGGAACATGCCAAATTACATGGTATAATCAACCATATTTAAAAAATGTTTTTAAATCTAATGTAAGATACAAATTTTATGGAAGAGTTTCAAGAGTTTCAGGAAGAATTGAAATGCAATCACCAGTATATGAACCAGAAGATTCAAATAAAAATACTGGAAAAATTATACCTATATATCCACTTACATATAATTTGAGCCAAAATGTAATTAGAAAAATCATAGAAGCTGGACTTTCAGAAGTGAATGGTGATTTAGAAGAAGTACTACCACAATATATGTTAGAAAAATATAATTTGTATAACTATAATACAGCAATAAAACAAATTCATTTTCCTGATAATTTTGAAACTTTTAATAAGGCTAGAACAACATTGGCTTTTGAAGAATTATTTTCAATGCAACTTGCACTATTAAGATTAAAAAATAAATATGAAACTAATAAACCAGGAATTAAATTTAGTAAAGAAGCTAAAATGTCTGATGTTATAAATTCTCTTCCATTTAAGCTAACTAAAGCACAACTTAGAGTATTAGAAGAAATTGATAATGATATGGAAACTTCCAAGCCAATGAATAGACTTTTACAAGGAGATGTTGGTTCTGGTAAAACGATAGTTGCGTTAATTTCTGCATACAAAGCAGTAAAATCTGGATATCAAGCAGTTATAATGGCACCTACGGCAATTCTTGCAACTCAACATTTAGAGTCATTTAATGATATTTTAAAAGATTCTGGAATACGATGTGAACTTTTAATAAGTGGTATAACTAAAAAGAAAAAAGAAGCTATATTAGAAAGTTTGAAAAGTGGCGAAATAGATATTTTAATAGGAACTCATGCAGTTTTAGAAGAGAATGTAATATTTAATAAATTAGGATTGGTAGTAACAGATGAACAACATAGATTTGGAGTTAGGCAAAGAAGTACAATTGTTGAAAAAGGAAATAATCCAGATGTTTTAGTTATGACAGCAACACCTATTCCTAGAACACTTGCATTAATTCTTTATGGAGATTTAGATATTTCAATAATAGATGAACTTCCACCAAATAGAAAGAAAATTGAAACTTATGCGGTTACTAAAGGATTGGAACAAAGAGTAAATAATTTTATTGCTAAAAATGTTAATGAAGGAAGACAATGTTATGTAGTATGTCCATTAGTAGAAGAAAATGAAGAAATAAATGCAAAATCAGTAATGGAAATTTATGAAAATTACCAAAAAAATATATTTCCAAATTATAAAGTAGAATATTTACATGGAAAAATGAAACAAAAAGAAAAAGATTCTATAATGGAAGAATTTAAAAATGGAAATATAGATATTTTAATTTCTACTACTGTAATCGAAGTTGGAGTAAATGTCCCAAATAGTAATATAATGATTATAGAAAATGCTGAAAGATTTGGTTTAGCACAACTTCATCAATTAAGAGGAAGAGTTGGAAGAGGTGAATATCAGTCGTATTGTATTTTAAAATATCAAGGAAATTCACAAATTATAAGAGAAAGAATGAAAGTAATTTCAAGTACAAATGATGGATTTATTATTTCAGAAAAAGATTTAGAATTACGTGGTACAGGAGAATTTTTTGGAACAAAACAACATGGAATTCCAGAATTTAAAATTGCTAATTTGTTTGAAGATATAAACCTTTTAAAATTAGTACAAGCAATAGCAATTGAAATAATTGGAAAAGATCCATTATTAGAAAAAGAAGAAAATATGCCATTAAGAAAATTAGTGGATGAGAAGTTTAAGGATAGAATTGAAATATAAAATTTATATTTATCGTATAACTTATTTCTAATTTGTTTTATTTGAACAATTAAAAATAGGAAGTCCAAAGAGAATTTCCTGTTATATAAAAAACAAGAGGATTGGTGTTTACCAATCCTCTTGTTTTGAAAATACAGCAAGAAACCGTTTTATTTTAACTTCGGCTTCCCATGGTGTTGCAGCTGAAAGGTTTAATTTTATTCCATCTCCAATTGATACTACAGAGATTAATTTCCCGCTTTCTTCTTTTTCAATCTTATTGATTTCAGCCTGAAGAAGCTTTGCAACTGTTTCAGTGGATCCTTTTTCGATTTCAATAGGTCTGATAATAGTCATTATCTCATCCTCCATTTGATATATAGTTTTTGTAAAGCTAGTATTATTATAGCACAATTATGTAAAGATTTCAAGAAACGAAATAAACTAGATTGATATTTTATATTTCACAAAGAATTCACCGTATTCAATTGACAAAAATGGCTTAAGATTATACAATATATACGTTAAAATTTAAGAAAAAGAGGATGTTAGAATTGAGACTATTTTTACTATTAATAGGAGCTATATCACTAGCAATAGGTGTTAAATATATATATGATGCAAGACCAATAGTAAAAAAATATTTTGGTTTTGGAGATAAAAATGAAGCAACTTTAGGTTTAAAAATCTTTGGATTTTTACTTTCTATAGTTGGCGGAACTTTAATTTATTTTATGTATTAGCGAAAACCATAGATGGCTTTTAATATAAAGCTTTTTACTAAATTGCAAATTAAAAAATACATTATTGAAAAGAGGAATTTGTATGAAAATAACTTATGAAAATAATAATATAGAAGTTCAAGAAGGTCTTACAATAAAAGAGGCTTTAAAAGAACAAATTGAAAAAAGTAAAATTAAAGATATTATTGCGGCTAGATTTAATAATACAATAGAATCATTAAATCTACCAATTACTCATGGTGGTGAAATTGAATTTATAAATAGAGAAGATAAAGATGGAAGAATTATATATATAAGAGGATTACTTTTTGTTATGTGTAAAGCTTTTTCAGAAGTATATCCAGAAGCATTATTAACAGTTAATTATCAATTATCAAATGCAATGTTTGGAACTATTGATAATATGGAAGTAACAGAAGAAATGGTTGCAAAAGTAAAATTAAAAATGATAGAAATAATTGAAAAAGACTTACCAATTACAAAAGTAATAATGACACAAAAAGAAGCAGAAGAATTTTATAAAAAAGAAGAAACTATGAAAGGTAAGCTTCAAACAGCTATAGATAAAGATAAAGTATCTTTATATTATTGTGAAGATTATTATAATTATTTTTATGGTACTATGCCAATTTCTACAGGATTTGCAAAGATTTTTGATTTTGTAAAATATAGAGATGGATTTTTAGTAAAATATCCAAGTAAAGCTGAGCCTAACTGCTTACAAGAAACAAAAGAATCTTTAAAGCTAATTTCTGCAATGGACGAATATGTTGAAATTAACAAATTAATGAGAATAAATACTGTAAATAGATTAAATAGAAAAATAAGAGAAGAAAATGGAATTAAAGAATTAATTTTATTTTCAGAAGCTTTACATGAAAAGAAAATTGCTGAAATTGCTAGAAAAATAAAGGAACATGGAAATGTTAGAATGGTTTTAATTGCAGGACCATCTTCATCAGGAAAAACAACTTTTGCTGGTAAGTTAGGAATGAGTTTAAAAGTAAATGGAATAAAACCAGTTACAATTTCAGTTGATAATTATTTTGTTGAAAGAGAAGAGACACCTAAAGACGAAAATGGTAACTATGATTTTGAATGCATAGAAGCATTAGACTTAAAATTATTTAACAGTCAATTAGTTGATTTATTAGCTGGAAAAGAAGTTAATCTTCCTACATTTAATTTTACAACAGGTAAAAAGGAATATAGAGGTAATACTTTAAAATTGGAAGAAGATGAAATTCTTGTTATAGAAGGAATTCATTGTATGAATGATAAATTAACTAATCTAATCCCTAAAGAAAATAAATTTAAAGTATATATTAGTGATTTAACAGTATTAAATATAGATTATTATAATAGAATTTCAACTACAGATACAAGATTAATAAGAAGAATTGTAAGAGACTATAATTTTAGAAATTATACTGCAGAGCATACTTTAAAAACATGGTATTCAGTAAATAGAGGAGAACAGAAAAATATATTCCCTTATCAAGAAGAAGCTGATTGTATGTTTAATTCTTCAATTGTATATGAATTAGCTGTATTAAAAAAATATGCAATGCCATTATTAGAAGAAATACCTGAAAGTTCTAGAGAATATAGTGAAGCAAGAAGATTAATAGTATTACTTAAATATTTCGAAACAATGCCATCAGAAATGATTCCAAATAATTCGTTATTACGAGAATTTATTGGGGGCAGTATATTTGAAGATTAATCAAAAGGAGGAGTTAACTTTAATGTTAACAAATTTATAAAAATGGCAAATTTTATTGTAATTGACGAAGAATTTATATGTGAAAATTGTGGCAATAAAGTGAAAAAATTAGGGTATTCTTGTAGAAACCATTGTCCTGTTTGTTTACATTCAAAACATGTAGATATAAATCCAGGAGATAGACTAGAAGAATGTCATGGAATCTTAGAGCCAATAGGGTTAGATATAAATAATCGAAAAGGATATGTAATAATTTTTAAATGCCAAAAATGTGGAGCTATTAGAAGAAATAAAGCTGCAGAAGATGATAATATGGATTTAATTATTAAATTGAGCGTAAAGGAAAATTAAAGTTTTGTTATGAAGAAAAAAAGATTAATTTTATTGTTATTAATAATTGCATGGGCAATATTAGTATTTGGACTTTCTGGACAGGATGGAGGGCAGTCGTCAGGAACTAGTAGAAAGTTAGTGGAATTTTTTACTAGTAATGAAGAAATAATAGATATTGTAGAACCATATGTTAGAAAACTTGCTCATTTTAGTGAATATGGTCTAGGTGGAATATTATTTACATTACTATTTGCTACATATAAATGGTCAGATAGAAAAGTTATTGTTATATCAATAGCTTTAGGAATATGGTATGCATCAATAGATGAAATACATCAATTAATGGTAGATGGAAGGCATGGAAGTGTATTTGATGTATATTTAGATTCTTTAGGATTTTCGACTGGTGTTTGTGGAATGTTGGCTATCTTGAAAATAAAAGAAATACTATTTTACAAAAGGAAGAAAGTAAAAAAGTAAATAATTGTCTTTTGTACTAATATAATTTAGAAAATTGTATTAGTAATACTGATAATAATAGATTGTGAACAAAGCTAAAAATGAAAGTGAAGAGGTAAAAAATGATTAATTTTAAAAAGATTGTTGCAGAAAAAATTGCAAAAGCTGCTAATTTAAATTTAGAAGAAATATATAGTTATATAGAAATACCGCCAAATCAAGATATGGGAGATTACGCATTTCCATGTTTTAAACTTGCAAAAGTATTAAAAAAAGCACCACCAGTTATAGCCACTGAATTAAAAGAAAAAATTGAAGAAGATAATAATGTCGAAAAAGTAAATATTGTTGGGGGATATTTAAATTTTTATATTAACAAATTAGAATTAACTAAAAGTGTGTTAACTGAAATAGATTTGAAGAATGACAATTATGGATCAAATGAAACAGGAAAAGATAAAACTATTATTGTAGAATATTCTTCACCTAATATTGCAAAACCTTTTCATATAGGACATTTAAGAAATACTGTTATAGGCTCTGCTTTATATAAAATATATAAATATTTAGGATATAATGCAATTGGTATTAATCATTTAGGAGATTATGGAACTCAATTTGGAAAAATGATTGAAGGATATAAAAGATGGGGAACAGAATATGATTTAGAAAATAATCCTATAGATCAATGTATGGATATATATGTTAGAATAAATAATCTTTGTAAAGAAGATGAAAGTGTTCTAGAACAATGTAGAGAAAATTTTAAAAAAATTGAAGATGGAGATCCATATTATGTTGAAATATGGAATAAATTCAAAAACTTAAGTTTAAAAGAATTTCAAAAAATATATGATTTATTAGGAGTAACTTTTGATTCATTTAATGGAGAAGCATTTTATTCAGACAAGATGGATGAAGTGGTTGAAAAATTACAAGAAAATAGTTGCTTAAAAGATTCAGAAGGAGCTAAAATTGTAGATTTGGAAGATAAAGGTCTTGGGGTTTGCATAATAAAAAAATCAGATGGGTCTTCAATTTATGCAACAAGAGATTTAGCAGCAATTTTATATAGAGCAAAAACATATGATTTTGATAAATGTTTATATGTTGTTGCGTATGAACAAAATCTTCATTTTAAACAAATTTTTGAAGTTGCAAAGTGTTTAGATTTACCAAAGAAATGTTTAAATGGATTAGAACATGTTGCTTATGGAATGGTAAGATTAACAACTGGAAAAATGTCTACACGTGAGGGAACTGTTATAAAAGTTGATGAGCTATTACAAGAAGCTATAGATAGAGTTGAAAAAGTAATAGAAGATAAAAATCCAGAAATGGAAAATAAAGAAGAAGAAGCTAAAAAGATTGGTATTGGAGCTGTTATTTTTAATAATGTATGTAGTACAATTATTAAAGATCAAGTTTTTGACTGGAATACAGTATTAAATTTTAATGGAGAAACTGGACCATATATTCAATATATATATGTAAGAACAAAAAGCGTTTTAGAAAAAGCAGGTTATATTCCAAATATAGAAGATGTAAAGTTTGAAGTTTTACAAGACAAAGAAAGTCTAAAAGTAATTTCTGTTCTTTATAATTTTGAAAATATTTTAATGTCAGTTGTAGAAAAAAACGAACCATCACTTTTAGCAAGATATTTAATAGAACTTGCTCAAGCTTATAGTAATTTCTATAATGAAAATAAAATTATAGATGATAATAAAGATATTCAAGATGCTAGAGTGTATTTAAGTAAAGCTGTAGGAACTGTTTTGAAAACAGGTGCGAGCTTACTTGGAATAGAAATGCCAAATAAAATGTAGATTTTATAAAACCCAAAACGTCGAGTTTTTAAGCTCGGCGTTTTGCTTTTCAGATACAGTTTTTGTTGCAATTTGATGATTAAGAAAATCCTGCTGATTCGTAATACTACATTAATAAAATCTTAATAAATTATATCTTTTTTCTTAATAAAGTTTTTATATAATGAAAACAATAGAAAATGAAAGTTATTAAAGAGGCGATATTATGAACTTGTTAAAAACAGTAATTTTATTAATCAATTTTATATCAATAACCTATATGTTATATTATGTATTAATTGCAATATTCGCATTTAGAGAAAAGAGAAATGAATATAAAAATAATATTAAGAAAAAATTTGCAATACTTATACCTGCTAGAAATGAAGAATTAGTCATAGGTAATCTTGTTGAAACATTAAATAATCAAAATTATTCAAAAGATAAATATGATATTTTTGTAATTCCAAATAATTGTGATGATAATACAGAAGAAGTTGCCAAAAGTTTTAATGCTAAAATAATAGATTGCAAAAATGTAATAACTAATTCTAAAGGTGATGTGTTAAGATATGCATTTAAATATTTAAGAGAAAAGGATTATGATGCATATTTGATTTTTGATGCAGATAATATTGTACATCCTAATTTTATAAGTGAAATGAACAATACTTTATGTAATGGGTATAGAGTTGCTCAAGGATATAGAGATAGTAAAAATCCATCTGATACATGGATATCAAGTTCTCATTCACTTCATTATATGATTCAAAATTACTTTATGAATAGAGCAAGAATGAATATAAATAAATCTTGTTTTGTAAATGGAACAGGTTTTATGATATCAAAGGAATATTTAAATGAAAATGGATATAATTCATTAACAATTACAGAAGATATAGAACTAAATGTAAATTGTGGACTAAATAATGAGCAAATTGCTTTTGTAGAAAAAGCAATAACTTATGATGAACAACCAATTAGTTTTGACGCTTCTTGGAAACAAAGAAAAAGATGGTCTATTGGAACTTTACAATGTTTAAAAGTATATTGGAGAAAGATTTTTAAAGATTTATTTAAAAATAGAAATTTTGGTTCTCTAGAATCAATAATGTTTTTAACTGCTCCATTAGTTCAATTAATAGGAACATTTAATATTGTCTTACAAGTGATGGTAGACTTTTTTACATATAGAAAAATTAATTATTTATCTAAAATAATATTGTTGATACTATATTATTTTAGTAATATAATATTAGTTACTGGAATTGTAAAAATTAATCAAAAACAAATAAAAAACTATATTAAAGGAATTATTTTTTTACCTTTGTTTTATTTATCATGGGTACCAATAAATATAGTTGCCTTGTTTGAAAAGAAAACAAAATGGGAAAGAATAGAACATACTAGAAATATTACTTTAGAAAATATTTTAAGTTTTAATTGTATTAATAAGATTGGAGTAAAATATGAAGAATAAAAAAATAAAAATTTTTAGAGCAAGTATTTTAATAGTAATATTATTAATTATGATTTTTATGACAATAAAAATTTTACCAATTTTTAAGAATATATCTACAGAAGAAGGAAGAACTCAATTTAAAAATAATATAGAAAATACTGGAATAAAAGGAGTTATTATGATAATTGGATTAATGTTTGCACAAATATTTTTTCCAATATTACCAGGTGAACCAGTAGAATTACTTGCAGGAATGTGTTTTGGGACATGGGGAGGATTATTAGTATTATATTGTGGTATATTTGTTATTACATTATTAATTTATTTATTAGTTAGAAAATTTGGAAGAGAATTTATATGTACCTTTGTTTCAGAAGATAAAATTTCTAAAATAGAAAATAGTAAAATGTGGAATAATCCGAATAAAATAAGAATGTTATTATTCTTTGCTTTTTTTATTCCAGGATTACCTAAAGATATATTTGTGTATATTGGCGGATTACTTCCTATTAATCCAATAGAATTTTTATTAATATCAACTTTTGCTAGATTTCCTTCAATCATATCTTCAACAATAGCAGGAAGTAATATATTATATGGAAACTGGAGTGTAATTTTAATTACTTATACTGTAACATTTTTAATTTCAGGGATTTTATTATTTGTATTAAAGGGTAAAAAAGGCACATTTAAAAAATCAATATCTTTTTAGTTGGTGTTATATAAGTAAAATAAGTCTTATAATTATAGAAAAAGTATGTAGTAAACGATAAACAAATATTAAATAGTTTATTTGAAAAAAAGAAAGTAACTGGATGAAAAAATAAAAAAAATATTGACAATAGGTATTAAAAATATAATAATAATAATATATATATTTAATAGGAGGTAAATAATATGAAATATAAATGTACAATATGTGGTTATATTTATGATGAAGCTGTAGAAGGAACAAAATTTGAAGATTTACCAGATTCTTGGGTTTGTCCACTTTGCGGTGTAGGAAAAGAAATGTTTGAAAAAGTAGAAGAATAATATATATATTATTTGCTTAAAACAAAAGAAAAATAAGGTTCTTTTTTGTAATAAAAGAGCCTTATTTTTTTACAAAATGAATATTATAGAAAAAATAATCATCATAGTTGACTATATTATGTCAATATATTATAATATTAACATACGTATATTTTATAAGTATATATTTTGATCTTATTAACAAATTTATAAAAAACAGGAGGAAATAAAGTATGGATCAAATTAAATTACCAATGGGAAGAGTCGAACTGGATCATGTGGACATTGTTACATCACATATATGTAATAATCGGTGCAAACATTGTATCGATAAGTTCATTAGAACGTCCAACAAAGTAATTTCGCTGGAAACAATTGATAAGTTTCTAAACCTTATAAGAAGCCATACAGACGAGCAGTTGGAAGTGCTATTGCTGGGGGGAGAACCAACAGTTTTGGCAACAGACAAATTGATTGCTATTGCTGAATTGGTTCACAGCAAAGGATTTCTTGTCATGATGAGCACCAACGGAATTCTTAAGGATAAGATAATCCAGTTAATTCCATACTATGATTCGATACAGATTACTGTCAACAGTGATGAGGAAATCGACTTCTGGCGGAAATGGTCAGATAAGATAAACATCAAGTTATCTGGTGATGCTGATCTTACTATGGAAAAGCTGGAACACTTTATAGAATACACAGAGGGATTTTTCAGAAGATCCATCAGTATGTATTTCACACCAGATTTTGAGGAACTCTGCAAAAATGCAGAAATTTGGGAATTGCTGGATACTTTAGAATGGCAGAGAAATGGCTCATATATGTATACATTTTATAAAGGAGTAAGAATAAAGAAATGTATACATGGTGAAACAAACATTATTGATGAACCGACAGTGCCAAAAGTTTATCCTAATGGAAATTACAACAAGACTTGGTGCCATGAGGAATTGGACGACTATTTGGATGGTTCTTGGAATGAATAATTTTAGGTAATTTAATTCCTTTTAATTATGATAAGGAGAGATGTTTTTGCAATACTAATTTGTATGCTAAGTAGTCAGAAAAGAAAAAAACTTAATTACTACTGATAAAATAAAAAAGGTTGCCCAAGGATATTTATCCTTGGGGAGCTTTTTTTGTTTTTTAGAACTTTTACGCAAAAATAAATAAAAGAGTAAATGAATAGTCAAGCTGTTAATATTGCAATAAATGTAGAAAAAATTAAAATATTGATATTAAAAATACATAATATAGTTACGATTTTTTTGTCTAGTGAATAGTATATATAAGGAAAATAGCGAACATTGAAGTGGATTTTTTTATCTAATATAAAATGTTCGTTTTTTCAAAATAAGATTTAGAAAGGAATGAAAAATGGATTTAGCATTAGGAATTGCCATTCCTTTTATAGGAACATCATTAGGAGCATCAATGGTTTTTTTTATGAGAAACCAAATAAATCCTAAAGTTGAAAAAATATTATTAGGATTTGCTTCAGGAGTTATGATAGCAGCTTCAGTATGGTCATTAATAATCCCGTCAATAGAAATGGCAGAGGAGCAAGGGGTAATTGCATGGATACCTGCTACTATAGGATTTATTCTAGGAATATTTTTTTTAATGTTAATAGATGTAATAGTACCACATTTAGAAAATAATGTAGTTAAAGGAATTAAAAAATTTAAACTTAATAAAACAACAATGCTTATTTTAGCAGTAACATTGCATAACATACCAGAACGGCATGGCTGTAGGTGTTGTTTTTGCTAGTAGTTTAACTGTAGGCTCTGGAATTACTATGGCAGCTGCATTTGCTTTAGCAATAGGAATTGCTGTTCAAAATTTTCCGGAAGGAGCAATTATTTCAATGCCACTTAAAAGTACAGGGGTATCAAAAACAAGAGCATTTATTTATGGTGTTCTATCAGGAATAGTTGAACCAATTGCTGCAATAATTACTATTTTACTTACTAGTATGGTTGTGCCAGTATTACCATATTTATTAGCTTTTGCAGCTGGTGCAATGATATATGTTGTTGTCGATGAATTGATTCCCGAATCTCAAAGCATATGTCATTTATCCAAATATGGGACAATTGGTGTTACAATTGGATTTTTGATAATGATGATATTAGATGTGAGTTTGGGATAAAATATGAATTACTTAAAAGCCATTCGATAAAATGGCTTTTATAGTTTTTTATATTATAGTAACTTTTATAATATAAAGTTTTGAGAAACGTTGCTCAAAATTTTAATTTGTAAAAATATTTCTTAATTGTGTGGAATGAACTACATATAAGTTATATACAGGAATGATTAGCACTTAAATATATTTAAAATATTTGAAAGCGTTAAAAGTTTCTCTTTTCTTTTATAGAAATATTCGAAATTGAAAACACAAAATATTTAATTATGGTATAATATATAATTAATAATAAAAATATCTATAAATTGGGGAGGAAATATTATGAAAGTTTTATTAGTGAATGGAAGTCCTAGACAAGGGGGAACATATTCAGCTTTAAAAAAAGTGTCAGAAGCTTTAAGAGAAGAAGGAATAGATACAATTATTTTTGAATTAGGAAATAAACCAGTTAATGATTGTATAGGATGTGGTGCTTGTGTAAAAAGTAAATCAAATAGATGTATTTTTAATGATGATATTGTAAATGAAATTATAGAAGAAGCAGAAGAATGTGATGGATTTATATTTGGAACACCAGTATATTATGCTCATCCAACTGGAAGAATTTTATCTGTTTTAGATAGGGTATTTTATGCAGGAAAGAAGGCATTTCAATTTAAGCCTGCAGCTGCAATTGCTTGTGCAAGAAGAGCTGGAACAAGTGCTTCTTTTGATGTTTTAAATAAATATTTTACAATAAATCAAATGCCAGTTGTTTCATCTACATATTGGAATACAATTCATGGAAATAATAGTGAAGAAACATCACAAGATGAAGAAGGGATTCAAACAATGTATAATTTAGGAAAGAATATGGCTTGGATGCTAAAATGTATTGAAGCTGGGAAAAAAGCAGGAATTGAATATCCAGAAAATTCTAAAAAATATACTAATTTTATAAGATAATATATAAAGATTTATAATGTAACTTGTATATTATATAGTATCACATTTTTTATTTTATAATATAAAATAAGATAATATAAATTTGCTGACTAAATGAGATTTCTCATTTTACAATAAAAACTTTATATACTTATAAAAAATAATAGAAATTATTAAAAGTAAAAGCCTTCTTTTTTTAGAAGGCTTTCGTTTTATATAAAACTAATTTTTACAATTGCAAGAATTATTACTATTATTATTATTACTGTTATTATTATTCAAATAAAATTTATTTCTTTGATATAATTTTTCTTGAACTCCATTTAATGCTTCTCCAAATCTTTGGAAGTGAACGACTTCACGTTCTCTTAAATATCTTAATACATCTACAACATCACTATCATCTTTGCATAAATCAATTAATTTTTCATAAGTTGCACGAGCTTTTTGCTCGGCTGCTAAATCTTCTGTTAAATCAGCAATAGGATCACCTTTTACAGCTAATACTGAAGCAGAAAAAGGAAATCCAGAAGCAGCTTGAGGGTATACACCCCAACCATGATCAGTATAATAAGCACCCATACCAGCTCTTTCTAATTCTTCAGGACTTGCTCCATCTGTTAATTGATGAACCAAAGTACCAACCATTTCAAGATGTGCTAGTTCTTCGGTACTATGACGTTGTCAATTTAAATGGTTGTGTTATGGCTTTAGACATTACAAAGCATTATATGCCGATAAGTCGTCAATAAAAATTTAGTGCTATTGGCTGTAAAATTAATAAGTTCACTCGGTGAACTTTAGTACACTAAGTGAACTTGTGTATATTTTTATTCTTTATTCTCATTTAAATATCTTTGATACATTTCATCCATACTAGAAATGTACTGTATATCTTGTTTTACTTTGAATTTTTCGTATTCATTTTCAGCTTTTTCTATAGCTTCTTTATGTGATATAGAACCTGCATTATCTAGTATCTTTTTTCTTCTAAATTTTAATAAATCATCTGTTGCATCAATCCAATTTTGCATTGTCATTATATGTCTTTCCCTTGTTTCATCTTCAGCAAACACAATAAAGAAATTAGTTAAATCATTTAATTTTTTTAATTCTTCTTCATTTAAGTAATTTTTAGCTATTGTTACATCATATTTATATATTAAGCCATCTGGACTATTTTTCCAATTTGTAAGTCCCATATGTTCTTTATTTGAATCAGCTCTATTATAAATAAGTTCTGCAGCTGTATGTCCAGAAATGGCATAATGCAATTTGTTTTGAACAATTTTGAAAAATGTATATGCCTCTTCTGAATTTGAATTATAGTCAACTGCTGTTGCTATAAATAAATCTGTTATTTTTTGATAAGCCATTCTTTCACTTACTCTAATTGTTTTTATTCTTTCTAGTAATTCATCGAAGTATTGAGTATCATACTTATTGCCTTTAATAAATCTTTCATCATTTAATACAAAACCTTTTATCATATATTCTTTTAATATTTTTGTTGCCCAAATTCTAAACTGAGTTGCTTTTTTAGAATTTATTCTGTATCCAACTGCTATTATTGCATCCAAGTTATATACTTCTGTATTATATCTTTTTCCATCATCTGCAGTTATTTCCATTTTGGAAACAACTGAATCTTTTACTAACTCTTCATCATTAAATATATTCTTCAATTGTTTAGATATAGCTGGTACTTGCACATCAAATACTTTTGACATTCCTTTTTGTGTTAGCCATAATGTTTCATCTTTAAATATGGCATCTACAATTATATTTCCTTCTTCATTTTTGTAAATTAACAAGTTTTTTTCATTTCCAATTAATTTATTATCCATATAATATCGACCTCATCTCTTATTGGTTACATATTATTAAACATTCGTTCTTTTGTCAATTGTATTATTATAATTTTATAAAAAAGAATAGTACAATTGGTAATATTGAGAGTTTAAAAAGTAAATTCAAAGAATACAATGAACTCTTAAATAAAAATTATGAAATACAAAATGAAAAAGGAATGATGATACCTAAATTAGAATATATCATTGATTTATATGATAAGTTAGAAACTGCTGAAGATAAAAATATCTTGTTAAAAAGCATTATTGCTAAAGTTACTTATTTAAAAATAGAAAAAGCTATAAAGAAAGACTCTGACCCTAGTAATTTTGAATTACATATATATCCTAAAATACCTAAATATTAAATGTTCTAATTATATTTGTTGAAAATTCAGATAAATTGTAGTAATATAAGAAAAAAGAAAGGATTAGAAAATGGAAAAAAATTTATATCAAGAATTAGTTGAAAGAAAAAATAAAGGCGAAAAGCTAGAATGGAATAATATAACAAAAGAAGAATTAGAAGAACTTTTTGAAGAACACACAGACAACATGATAGCAGATTTATATGATGTAAGTAAATCACAAGTAAAAAGTAAAAGAGAAAAATGGGACATAAAACAGATTAACTATACTCTAAAAAAATTCTTTAGTGAAGATTTTAACAAAAATTTATTTAAAAATTTAAATCAAGGTTCTAAAGAGAGATTGCTAAATAAAGATAATATAGATACTATTTCTATTGCTTTAACACATTATTTGTTTAGAAATGGACCAGTAGAAGACATGCATAGCGAAGGAAAATTATCACAAGAAGATATGAAAACATTAAACAAGTTTATGGTAAATAGAATAGCTGGTTTATTACAAATAATTAATAAAGAAGAATGGTTAAAAATAGAATTATTGTTAGATTATTATAATACATATTTTCGGTAAACACTGGGATAAGCCAGTTGCTGATACAAAACAAATAGAGCTAGAATATAAAAGATTTTTAGATAAAATTTAATATTTTACAGTCAATAGCAAAAGTTGTAATCACTGTCTTTGGCTATTGACATCATCAATGTGCTAGTTCTTCCTTATGCTGATGATGTCACTCAAATTAAAATTCTATATTTTGCTATATAAATATCAATTTATATAACTATATAATTGAAAAATGTTTTTATTAAAAAAGAGAAAGGGGAAGATATTTAAAGCGAGGAATGATAATGAAAAAATTTTACTATCTAATTATATTAGTTATCGTAATTATTATAGTAATATTAGTTAAAAATAATATTATTATTTTAAAAAAAGGAAAAATTGATAACTTAAAATATACTGTTATTGATAAAGAAATAAAAATAAGTTCAAAAATAAATGATTATACTGAGTGTAATAATTCAAATCTTTCTAACCAGTATTCAGAAATAAATTTTAATAATAATATTTATAAAGCTATTAGTTCTAGTCAAATTAATGAGAATTTAATAGATAATTATATAAATAAAGTATCTTTAACAGAATTTAATGAATTTATCCATGCTGAAATATATACAACTGCATATATTCATAAAATAAAAAATATTTCTGAAAATGTAGCAATTGCATTAAAATTTGAAAATACTAATAATTACTACACATATTTAAATTCATATTGCAAACCAGATACTTTAAAGGAATTAATAGATATGTATAATTTGGATGAATATCTTTCTCTTAATAGTATAACTTATACGAAAAATATTTATATACATAATTTTTTTGAACAAAATATAAATCTTAATTTTTTTAATATACATGATACAGAATTTAAAAATATTATTTTTAGTAATACAGATATTTCTTTAAATTATAATACCAGTATAAATCTTAATCAGCATTTTAAAATTAATACAATAAGTCCTATATATGGTTCATTCCATATAGTATTAACTAGAGAAAATAATATGATAATAACAGTTCCTGCCATAGGTAATTCTTTTATATGTAATATAGGAAGTGAGAATTATAATTCTTTTTATAAATTAATAAAAAATCAAGAATCTAAAGCTACAATTGCTAGAATAATCTATATATAAAAATACTAATACCCAAAATTTTTCTTAAATGCAGTCAGCTGATGAAGCTTGAATTACATATTAAAAAAAATCTATAAAAGACTCTGTGCTTACTAATTTTGAATTACATATATATCTTAAGATACCTAAATTAATTTAATTTTTTACTTTAAAATATAGAAATTTTAAACAGTATATGATATAAAATTACAGAAGGAGTCGAAATATGGAAAAGAAACGAAGTATTATTGGTCTTATGGGATCTTTATTAATAAATAATATATTATATATGTTTATTAATACATTTATGGTAGCTTATTTTTATACACTAACTAATTATGATTATAAAATAATTTCTGTTTTTTATATAATGTCTTTCATATTTATAGTACTTACTTTTCTAACTTTAGGAAAAATTATAAAAAATAAAATGCAGGTACCTATTTTTAGGTTTGGTATTGTTTTATATTGTATATATGTGTTAACAATTTCAATATTAAAAGAAAACATAGTTAATTATTACATTTATCTTGGTATTATTTATGGAATTGTGCAAGGTTTTTTATGGTCATCAGGTCATTTATTAGTAAATGAATATGCAAATGATGTTTCGAATAAATTTGTTTCTACTAAGTCTATGTTATCAAAAACATTAAAGATTATTTTTCCATTTATATTTGGAGCATCTATAGAATTAACATCTTTTTCAAGTGTAGCAACAGTTGTAGTAATTTTATCTATTATACAGTTTTCTTTTTCGCTACTAATAAAAGAAAAGGATTTAACTGAAACAAAAAAATATAGTTTAACTAGTTTTGTTAAATATTTAAAAGAGATTAAAAAGGAAAAAATAAAAGATTTCTATAAAATAATGTTCTGTGAAGGAATTATTCATTATCTCTTAGAGACATTAGTAACAATAATGATTGTACTTACTTTTAAAACTAATATTAGCTTAGGAGTTTTAACAAGCATATTTTCATTTTGTTCAATAGTTTCTGTATACATATTTCAAAGAAAATTAGAAAATAATACTACTGTACTAATTATAAGTACTATTATGTCTGTATTAGGAGTTATACTTCTATTATTTAATATAAATAAAGCAACTGTAATTATATATAATTTAATAAATAACATATTTCTAATATTATTAGTTAATAATGCTGAAGAAAAACGATATAGCATAATTAATAATTATAAAGTAATAACTAAAGATTATTTAGCAGAACATCAAGTAATATCTGAAGTCTCACTTAATATTGCTAGAATTATTGGTTATACAATACTTTTTGCTATTAGTTTTCTTAATAACATGCTTTACTTTAAAATATTATTAATTTGCGTTTCAATTGCAATAATATATTATGCACGATTAATGATAAAACTAAATAAAAATTAATATTTTATTGTCAATAGCAAAGATTATAAATATTGTTTTTAGATATTAATATCATCAAGAAGAAAATGACTGATACAAATAAATTGGATTAGGCATATTGAACTTTTTTAATAAAATTTAAATTATTATATGTATAGTATAATAATAAAAAATACTCAAGACAATTAGTCTTGAGTATTTTTTATTTAGTAGGAAAGTACTCTGCACTTCCGACTAAATAAAAGCTTCGCTAATTTTTGCACACAATTTTGTACAACAAAATTGGCGCTTCGAACAAATACGTGGACGATTTAGTAAATTTTTGTATTTTGTAATTATCATAACATCTACTTTGGTTCTATTGTAGGAATTTTCGAGCGATAGCGAAGAAAAACTCAATAAAATATAGTTATAAAATTTGGGTGATTTAGAAAATTTCAATTCTGTTTGCATATTTTTTTCATAAAGTTTATAGAGGTGATTTAAATGATATTAAAAGAATATAAATTAGAAGGAACTACTATAAAATTTTATAATGATAATATTGTTGAGAATATTACTACTCAAAAAGAATATATAGATAACATTATAATTAACTTAATAAATAAAAAATATATATAAATAATGAAATCTAAGCAATTTCTATTAAATATAGAGGGGAAGAATGATATGCCAAATGAAACATATGCAATATATTTAAGAAAATCAAGAGAGGATATTGAAGCTGAAAAATATGGAGAAGGTGAGACTTTAGCAAGACATGAAAAAATATTAAGTACTTTAGCTCAAAAACGAAATTTAGCTATTGGTAAAATTTATAGAGAAGTTGTAAGTGGTGAAACAATTAATGAAAGAAAAGAAATGCAGAAACTTTTACAAGATGTAGAAAATGAAACATGGACAGGTGTTTTAGTTGTTGAAGTAGAAAGACTTGCTCGTGGTGATACCAGTGATCAAGGTAAGGTTTTAAAGGCTTTTAAGTATTCTCATACTAAAATTATTACACCAGTAAAAACATATGATCCAGATAACGAATTTGATGAAGAGTATTTCGAGTTTGGGTTATTTATGTCTAGAAGAGAATACAAAACAATTAATAGACGTTTACAAAGAGGACGCGAAATTTCAGTTCAGGAAGGCAAATTTGTAGGAAATATTCCTCCATTTGGATATACAAGAATAAAATTAAAAAATTCTAAAGGCTATAGTTTAGCAATAGATAGAAACGAAGCTTGTATTGTAAAAGAAATTTTTAGGTTATATTTAATTGAAAATAATACAATAAATTCAGTTGTAAAACAATTAAATAATATGGGAGTAAAGCCTAGAATTGCAGAAGAGTGGACAGCTTCTTCTGTTAAAGATATATTGTCTAATCCCACATATATAGGTAAAGTTGTTTGGAATAGAAGGAAACAACAAAAGAAGACAAAAGATGGACGAATTATAATTACTAGACCACGTAATTCTAATTTTTTAATTTATGATGGATTACATGAAGCAATTATTGATAATAAAATTTGGGAATTAGTGCAAGAAAAAAGAAAACAAAATACTCCAAAAGTAAAGCATAATAATATTGTTAAAAATCCACTAGTAGGAATTATATTTTGCGAAAAATGTGGTAAACCAATGCAAAGGCGACCATATAACAAATATAATAAACCAGAAGTTCTTATGTGTTCTAATTCAAAATGTGATAATATAAGCTCAAAACTATATATAGTTGAAAATAAAGTAATTGAAGCTTTGCAAATATATTTTCAAAACTATATTATTGATTATAAAGTTTTAGAAAATTTAAAGTTTAGTAATAATTTAATACTTGAAAATAATATTCTTGAATTACAAAAATTATTAGAAAGAGAAAATTCTAAACTTAATAAAATATATGAACTTTTAGAAAATAATATTTATAGTAAAGAGGAATTTATTAGTCGTTCGAAAAAGATAAAAAACAATATTCGAAATTTGGAAAATAGATTAAATGAATACAATACAACTATATTAAAATCTGATAAAGAAAGAATTGAAATACCTAAATTAAAAAATATTATGGAACTATATAAAAAGTTGGAAAATGCTGAAGAAAAAAATGTTTTATTAAAAAGTTTAGTTTTCAAAATCACATATTTAAAAAGAGAAAAAAGTATAAAAAAAACATCTGATTCAACTGAATTCGAACTTAATATTTTTCCAAAGATATAGAGTTAGTTTAATAGAAGTTGTCAGATTTTATATTAAATTGAATAGTATTTAGAAAATTATTATATATATAAATAAAATAGAAAATTAATTTATGTAAATTAATAAAAAACATTGAAACTTTACGTAAACCATGATATAATACGCTCGATTTATTGTAGAATTATATTGGCAATAAGTCATTGTGAGTACATTGACAAATTAATAATTTTAAAGGAGGTATTTATGGATACGAAAATGAAAATACGGCAATATATAAATATCACAAATAGCTGTAATGCTGATTGTGAATTTTGCTGTATGTGGTCGAGCTCAAAGAACAGTACATATATGAGTTTTGCAGAATTCAAAAAAATTATTGATTCAAAAGAAAATCCTTTTGAACTTCAAATTGAAGGCGGAGAACCATTACTACATAAAGATATGTATTCTTTTTTACAATATGGTGTTGAAACAGGACGATGTTTAAAAGTAATTATTCTTACAAATGGATTTTTACTTGATGAACATTTTAATAAATTAGTAGAATTTGGAAAATCCAATAATATTCCTATTATAATTAAAATTAGCGTAAATTATTGGTTATATCAAATTGATAATGAAATTGTAAAAAAATGTAAAGATTTTTACGAGTTATCAAAAGATAATCCAAATTTTGATATTATTTTAAATGTTAGACTTCGTCATGGAGATGACTGGATTGTGGATTTAGTAGAAGAGGCTGGTTTGAAAGAAATATCCAATATTTTCTATTTGCAAAGTTATGGTAAATATGAAAATGAAAAGGGATATTCTAAACCAGTTATTGTTCAGAATATTGATGATTGGTTTATTTATGCATGTGATGGAACATGTTTTGGTAAAGACCTTGTAGCAAGAAGTGATTATGAGAAAAGGAGAATAGCAGAATGAATACAATAAAATTTGAACCAGTTGGACGTCCCAAAACAGAAACTCATGATGTAGGAAAATACACAATAAAGAAAATGGAAATCGCTGGCCAAATGTATGATATTTACAGTAATGTGGGGCTTACAATTTACGTGACTAACGCCTGTAATTCTGATTGTTCTTTTTGCATGAATAAATATGAGAACAATTTCTTGTGTTCAGAAGAAATTATGGATGACGAGAAGTATTTAAAAAGATTGGATTACATTCTACAGTATTTAAAACCACTTAATCCATCTATCATGATAACAGGAGGAGAACCTACAAAATCTAAACGCTTACCTGAAATTATGAAACTTATACATAAATATGGATACAAAATTAGATCATTTTCCACTAATGGTACAGGACTTCTTGACATTGTTGATGGAAAATCTATTTTGGAGCATATGCATGAAAATGGTTTCCTGAACAATATAAATATTAGTCGACATGCAATTTCACCAGAAGATAACTATCGTATAATGAAAACAAAAGGTGATTTAACAGAAAAGCAAATATCTGAAATTGCTGAGTTCTGTAATGCACATAATATGAGAGCGCGTATGGGTTGTACTTTACAAAAAAGTTTTATGAGCAATTTAGATCAGATGCTACAGTATTGCCAACATTATGAACAATTGGGAATTGATACGGTGATTTTTAGAGAACCAGTTCCAATTGATCCTGAAAAGGATGGATATTGGAATTATCAGGAACAGTTTGTAGATATTTCGAAAATTTGTCATGCTATTGAGCATCGGTCGGCTTTTTTATATGCATATACAATTAATGGATTGTATTATAATGTCAAGCATTTTTATTATAGAGATAAACTTGTAAAATGTTATTTAGAAAAAAATACTGCTAATCCGGAAATTATAAGAGATTTAATTTTTTATGCAGATGGTAGATTAGTAAATACTAATTGGAATGATGTTTCTAAGACACTATTGTTTTAGGAAGGGAGAATATTATGAGCAGTACTTTTGAAAAAATTCGATACACAAGGCAAGCAGATTTTGATATTAAAGATAAAGAACTTATAGACTTTCAGTTTGATATGCCTAAAAAAGTATATGGCAATTGTAATTTATCAATTTTTGTAGATGATTATTGTAATGCAGATTGCAAATTTTGTGTTGCACAGCTTCGGTATGAAAATAAAAGCAAAATATATAAAAAAGAAAAAATTGAAGATGATGATGAATATTTCAGAAGATTGGAAGAAGTTCTTGCTAAAATTGCACCTCTGAATGTAAGTGTATCACTTACAGGTGGAGAACCAACTATTTCTCCAAGATTTGTTAGAATAGTTAAGCTTCTCAATAAATATAATATTAGGAAAAAAACTATTACAACAAATGGCTCAGTTTTACTAAAA
The DNA here is from genome assembly GCA_949388605.1 of uncultured Clostridia bacterium. Classification (GTDB taxonomy): domain Bacteria; phylum Bacillota; class Clostridia; order TANB77; family CAG-508; genus Scatovivens. The sequence continues at coordinate 33,120 of CASKJV010000012.1, read as the reverse complement.
GAAATTGCTGGTAAAAGAATTATTGATTATTTGATTGATGCAAAGTTTGATCATCTAAATATCAGTAAAGCTCATTACGATGACTCAATAAACCAAAAACTTATGCCATATCCATGTGGTGAAAAAGGCTGTACCAATGAGGATTTATCAGTTATTATTCCATATGCTTTATACAAAGGTCTTCGTCCAAGATTGAGTTGTTTGTTATTAAAAGAGGGAATTCATGATGTTCCAGGAATGGTTGACTATATAGAATTCTACAGAAAATTTGGAATTGATAATGTGATTTTTAGAGAACTTATGGATTACGATGAAAAAACAATGATAAATCTTGAAAAAATGCGGTATTGTCAGGATAATAAAGTAAGGCTAAATTCTGTTTGGAAAGAAGTAGACAAAGACAAGAGATTCGAACCAGAGAAAAATATTTTAGGATACTACTATTATGTAGAAATCTATAATTACAAAGGTGTCGCTGTCTGCTCCGAATCAGCAGATTTGAGAGTTCAAAAGAAAGAGAAGGATGCTAATAGTGATATTGTTTATGAAATGATATTTCATCCCAATGGAAATCTAAATGGAAGTTGGGTAGATAATGAAGATATTTTACTGAAATATAATCCTTAAAATTATTAATTTTATTGCTAAGTTACTGGCTATATGTAAATCATATAGCCAGTAACTTTTTTTACTTATCGAAAAAGCTCCCTGGTAAACTGTCACCAGGGAACTTTTCCGATATCAATCATCTGCGTATAACGACTCATAATCTCCTGTGAAATATCCATGAAGATAAGCTGCCCGTTTCGCGCCGGTGAGCTTTTCCAACGGGAAACTTCTACCAGGTTCTACATCAAGCCCGTCATAATAGGCTTTCCGATAAATGATTTCTAACTCAGTTCCTTTATAGGGAGCAGAGTTGTATCTGAGGTATGAGAGATTAGGGTCTTTTTCGTGTTGTAATTGTTGATAAGTTGTTTTCATTATGTGTTCTCCTTCCACTGTACTGCAATGAAAATGTTGTATATATCAACCTTGAATCTATTTACATTATACTACAATTTACATAAAAGTGCAAGTTTTGCTCACTACTAAGGCTATAACTATTGATTTTAAATATTGACATCATTTTATTACTTATTCTTCAGTTCCAATATCATTTAATATTGCTTTTGATTTTTGATCAGGCATACCAAATCTTTGTGATAAATATCTAAGTGAAGCACCAAGCTCGCCATCTGGACCACCATATTGAGAAATAATATTTTTAGCTAACTGTGGATTTCTGTTTCTTATATTTATAGGATATTGTAAGCTTTTTACATAATAGTACATTAATAAGCACCCCTTTCCCAAGGCCATGGTTCGTCAATCCAATCCCAAGTTTCTGAAGAAAAATTGACTGTTAATGGTCCATATAAATTTTGATATTGTTCTGTTAGTGAAATTACTTTTTCGCTATATTCATTATGCATATTTATTGCTCTAGAATCAGTTGGATGTGTGTCTAAATATAATACTAAATCATTAATTGCAAAGTTTAAAGACATTATTTCATGTAATAAACTAGCTTTATTGTGGTTATTACAACCATTATTACAACATTTTGCCATTTTAATTTCCTCCATTTCTTAGATAATTTATAAAATCTATTGATTGACCAGGACAATAAGGACTTATAAGTTCTGGAAAAATACTTCCATTTTGAAGTCCTGTTGCTGGATCATAAGTCTTACTCATGATTTGATTTGGAGTATAAGCATGACCATATAAATAATTTATAGGAAATGGAGAACAATTCATATTTGAAACTCTATACTCTTCATAAAAAGAATTATTATAATTCAAATTACGATCGCGATTACAGTTACAATTGTGATTGCGCTCACAGTTACAATTACGATTACAATTACAACTACACATAAAAATACCTCCTTTTGAGTTATATATTATATTATATGGAAATTATGTAAATTTGTGAGTGATAACAAATAATCACATAGATATATATAATAGTATGAAAAATAAATAAGTGATATATAAATATATGTTAAAAGAAAATATGGAGTAATTAAATTTATTTGAAAGATTTTATGCTTCTAAAAGTGATTCTTTTGTTCAAAAAATAAATAATGTTGATAAAAAAGTCGAAAAATGGCGAATTATGGAATAAAATATTTTATAAAATAGTTGATTTTTAAATTCTGTTATGTTAAACTTAAATAGTCAATAACAGAAGAAAATTGGAGGGAATACAGAATATGAATATATTAAAATATGTATTAATGGCTATTTATGCAATAGTTTCTTTCACTTTAATAGGATTAATATTAAAACAAAATAAAGAAGATGGTGGAGCTTCAGGAACAATTGTAGGTGCCTCTGCAAATAATTTTTATGAAAAAAATAAAGGAAAAACAACTGAAGGAAAAATAAAAAAAGCCACAATAATTTTAATGGTTATGTTTGCTATATTAACACTTACAATAGGAATTTTATATGTTGTTTAAAAAGATAAAACGAGGCAGTGCATTTTTTGTGCTGCTTTTTTTATATAATAGGAAAAGGTTATGCAATTTTTATTATATGAATCTTTTTTTGAATTTTGTAAAACAATAATAAGGAGATTATAAAATAATATGAAAATTTATTTAATAAGGCATAGTGAGTCTATAGATGATATAGAAGATTGCTATGGTGGAATTGCAGATTTCGATTTAACAGAAAATGGAAAAAATAAAGTAAAAGAAAATACAAAAAAGTTAGATTGTTGTAAAATAGAAAAAATATATACTAGTCCATATAAAAGAGCATATCAAACAGCAGAAATACTTAATGAAAATATAAAAGTAGGGTTAAAAGTTATAGAAGACATAAGAGAATTGAATTCTTATGGTATTTTATCTGGTGTAAATAAAGACTTAGCTAAGGAAATATTTTCTTATGTATTTGAAAAAGAAGAATATAATAACATAGGATATTATTATGGTAAGACATTTCTAGGAGGAGAAGATATTAGAGAATTTGATAACAGAGTGAAAAAAGCAATTTTCTCTATTATAAAAGATAGTGAAGGACTAAATACAATTGCAATAGTAACACATGGAGGGGTACATAGAAGTATATTTAAAAATATACTAAAAGTAGATAGAAAAATAGAAAAAATTGACGATGTAGCTACTACAGTATTAGATTATGATAATGAAAAATTTACTATAGTAGAAACTAAAGGAATAAAATTTGGTAATACTATTAAATAGAAATATTTAAATGTATAAAAAATTTAAGGAGAGATATGAGTAAAAAGAAAAATAAGAAAATTGAAGGCATTTTTAGAGCAAATGAAAAGGGTTTTGGTTTTGTTGAAGTAGAAGGTTTAGATGAAGATTTGTTTATTCCATCAAATAGTGTAAATAAAGCTCTAGATGGAGATACAGTTCAAGTAAATATATATAAGAAAAAAGAAGGAACAAAAAGAGCAGAAGCCAAAATTGTTAAAATAGTAAAAAGAGAAAGAGAAACAATAGTAGGAATTTTTCAAAAATCTAAAAATTTTGGATTTGTAGTACCAGATGATAAAAAATTCGGTACAGATATTTTTATATCTAAAAGCAAATGTAAAGAAGCAAAAAGTAATGATAAAGTAATTGCCAAAATTATAAAATATCCTGAAAAAGGGAAAAATGCTGAAGGTGAAATTATTGAAGTTCTTGGAAATATAAATCAAGCAGGTGTTGATATGCTTTCAGTAATAAAAGAATTTAATTTACCAAATGAATTTCCTATATTTGTACAAGAAGAAGCACAAAAAATATCTCAAGAAATAAATAAAAAAGATATAAAAAACAGAAGAGATTTACGACAAAATATAATTTTTACTATAGATGGAGAAGATGCTAAAGATTTAGATGATGCTATTTGTGTTTCTAAAAATGAAAGTGGAAATTATATTTTAGATGTTCATATAGCAGATGTTAGCTATTATGTAAAAGATGGTAGTAAATTAGATAAAGAAGCTATAAAAAGAGGCACAAGTGTGTATATGTTTGATAGAGTTATACCAATGCTACCTTTTGAACTTTCAAATGGAATATGTAGTTTAAATGCAGGTAAAGATAGATTTGCATTATCTTGTAGCATGGAAATTGATAATAAAGGAAAAGTTTTATCAGTAGATGTTTATAAATCAGTAATAAAAGTAACTGAAAGAATGACATATACAGATGTAAATAAAATTATAAATGGTTTAGATGAAGAAGTTCTAAAAAAATATGAGAAATATATAAATAATTTTAAATTAATGGAAGAACTAGCTTTAATATTAAAGAAAAGAAGAATTGAACAAGGATATTTAAATTTAGATATTCCAGAGAGTAAAATTATATTAGATGAAAATGGACGAGTAATTGAAGTAAAAAAATATGAAACAACTTTTGCAAATGAAATTATAGAACAATTTATGCTAACTGCAAATGAATCTATTGCAGAAAAATTTTATTGGTTAGAATCACCATTTATTTATAGAGTTCATGAAGAGCCAGATTATGATAAAATTATAGAAACAAATAAATTTTTATTTAATATAGGAGAAAAAATAAAAGTTACTAGAGATAATATAAGACCAAAGGCTTTTGCTGAAGTTCTTGAAAAATTAAAAGATACTGAATATGAAAAAGTAATATCAACTTTAATTCTAAGAACTTTAAAACTTGCACAATATGAAAACCAAAATAAAGGGCATTTTGGAATAGCTAGTAAATATTATTGTCACTTTACATCTCCAATACGAAGATATCCAGATTTATTTATTCATAGAGTTATTTCTGAGTATTTAGAAAACAATTATATGTTACCAGAAGAAAGAATGATTGAACTAGAAGGAAAAGCAGAAAAATATTCAAAAACATCAACAGAAGCAGAAAAGACAGCAACAAAAGCAGAAAGAGATGCTGAAGACATTAAAAAAGCTGAATTTATGGAAAGTAAAATAGGAGAAGAATATTTTGGAATTGTATCTTCAATAACATCCTTTGGTATGTTTGTAGAACTAGAAAGTACAGTAGAAGGATTAATAAGATTTGAAAATATGGGAAATGAATATTTCATTTATGATGAAAACAGAAAAACATTAATAGGTGAAAGAACAAATAGAAAATTTAAAATTGGAGATCAAGTAAAAATTAGAGTAATTGAAGCAAATAAATTACTTAGAAAAATTGCCTTTGAATTAGTAGCAGATAAAAATGAAGTAGAATATGACATGTATTTTAAGGATGAAGAGTTTATCGAAAATTAACAATATTTTAAAATAAATTTAAATAGAAAAAGAGTTGTTTTTAACATTATAAAACCAAATATATATTTTTAAATAGCTCTTCTTTATGCTATATATTAATTTGTAACTCACCTCATGTAAGTATAGTTAATAAATTTACTATATAACTTACTTGTACGAATTAAAATTCTACAGTTAAGAAATATTGAATATGCATAACTTATTTCTAATTAGCTTTGCTCAAAAAACTAAGAAATCTGCAAATTTTGCTAAAGGTTTTATATAATAAATTATTAAAGGAATGAAAAATGGAAAAAAATAATTTTATGAAAAAACTTAGTAGTATTTTTAAATCAAATTTATTAATAAATAAAATTCAAAAAAAGAAAAAAAGTAAAGAAGAAATAAAGAAATTAAAAGAAATAAAGAAAAAAATAAAGAAGATAGAATCAGTAGAAGAATTTGAAACTGTAATTTCAGAACTAGAAACTGATGAAATAATAGATGAAAAATATTTTGAAAAATTGAAAAAGAAGAAAAAGAGAAAACTTGAAAGGCAATCTTTTGAAGATAGGCTGAGATGCGATACAGAGACTCTAAATAGAATAGCTAATGTATTGAAAAATTTTAAAGAACAAGCACGAAAAAGAGAAGAAAAGGATTTGATCTTAAATAGAGAAGAACGTGAACGAAATGGTGGAGTAAAAGAAAAGGAAAAAAATAAATCAAGACAAGAAAGAACAAGAGAATCTGGAGGTAGAACAAGAGGAAGTAGATAACAGTAGAAAAATAAAAGATTATAAAGAAGTGATGAGGAAAAAATGATAGCAAAAAATGAAGAATATATTGTTGATATAATAGATAATGGCTTTCAAGGGGAAGGGATAGCTAAAATAAATGGAATAACAGTTTTTATACCTAAAGCCATAAAAGATGAGAAAGTAAAAATAAAAATATTAAAAGTTAAAACTTCTATTGCATATGGGAAAGTGATAGAAATTATAGAAAAATCAAAATATAGAAAAGAATCAGATTGTAACACATTTTCAAGATGTGGTGGATGTAATTTAAGACACATTGACTATGATTATACTTTAGAAATAAAAAAGAATTCAGTAGAATCTACTTTAAGAAAAGCGTTAGGAAGAAATGTACAAATCATAGATATTTTGAAAATGGATACTCCTTGCAATTATAGAAATAAATTGCAATATCCAGTAGGAAAAGATTATAATGGAAATCCAATAATGGGAGTATACGCAGAAAGAACACACTCAATAATTGAAACTAAAGAGTGTATGCTTCAAGATAAATTAAGTCAAGATATAGCAAATGATATTTTTGATTTTATAGTAAAAAATAAAATTAAAGTTTATGATGAAAAAAATTTAAAAGGAAGTATAAGACATATTGTAATTAGAATTGGTAAAAAAACAAATCAAGTAATGGTAACATTAGTGTCAAATACAAAGAAAATAGAAAAAGAATCTGAATTAGTAAAGTATATTACTTCGAAATATCCTCAAATAAAAACAATTGTAAAAAATCTAAATAATAAAAATACAAATGTAATTTTAGGACAAGAAAATGAAGTGCTTTATGGAGAAGGATACATATATGATTATTTAGGTGATTTCAAATTTAAAATATCTCCAATGTCTTTCTATCAAGTAAATCCAATTCAAACAGAAAAATTATATAGTAAAGTAGTAGAATGTGCAGGACTTTCAGGAAAAGAAACAGTATTTGATTTATATTGTGGAATTGGTACAATTGGAATTTTCGCATCAAAGAAAATAAAAAAATTGTATGGTATAGAAACAGTATCACAGGCTATAGAAGATGCAAAAGAAAATGCAAAAATAAATAATATTAAAAATTCAGAGTTTTTTGTTGGTGATGTTGAAAAAACTTTACCAGAATTTATAAAAGAAAGAAATATAACTCCTGATGTTGTTTTTGTAGATCCGCCAAGAAAAGGTTGTGATAAAACTGCTTTAGATACTCTTATGCAAATAAAACCAAAAAGAATTGTTTATGTAAGTTGTAATCCAGCAACTCTTGCAAGAGATTTAAAAATCTTAGAAGAAAAATATGATTTAAAAGAAGTATCGATTTGTGATATGTTTCCTTTTACACGGTCATGTAGAATGTGTGGCAGTGCTATATCTAAAAGATTCGATACAATAGTTGAGTTTACTGCTGTTGAGGATTTCATTAGTTTTGAGAGAAAAGGAAAAAATAAGGTTAAACGAGTAGAAAATAATAAAATTAAAGTAACGATAGAAGTTGATATGGTGTGCGGAGTAGTATAATTGATAATGAAAAATAAATGAATGTTTGGAGATAAAACTTGAATTAGGAATAAGGTGTTAATAGCATCTTATTTTTTAAAAAAATGAAAAATTTGTTCGGGAGTATTGAAGAATGTAAAAAAAGATGATATAATGCAAATGTCCTATGAAATTTGTTGTGGGAGATATAATTGAAACAATTGCAAGTGCTAAACAAGAAATATTTACAATAATATTCTCATAATTAGTGCAATTCAATGCAATTGTAAGCACTTTGAATATATCTGTTAAGATTGTGTTCATCGTTGCACCCTCCTCTATAATATACCATATAATTCCTATGGTGAGGAGAAAAAAGATAGATTATAATATAAGAAAAGAGTCATCGTTTTTATATTATAAGGAAGGTACAGGTCTGTCAGTCAATTAGATATCTATCGGACTGGACTGACAGGCATTGGATTTTATATGAAAAAAGAAAAAGTATTTAAAGTAAGAAATTATCCTCATTTTGATAATAAAAAGAATAATTATAAAAAATATATTCCGTATGTAATGAACAAAGAATGTGTAGCAAAGCATCCTTTTTTTCCATTCATACATTATACAGATAGAAGAAGAAAATATAATGGAGAAGAATGCAAGTATAAAGAAAGAGAAATATATTATGCTTCTCATATAGATAGGTATATTTATCAATATTATAGTTATTTATTAAATGAAAGATATAACCGAAAAGTAAAAAAATTAGGATTGAATAGAGCGGTAATAGCATACAGAACCAATCTTCATAAAAGTAATATACATTTTGCTCATGAAGTAATGAGGTATTTAAAAGAACAAAAAGAGGCATTTATTATTGTTTCAGATTTTTCAAATTTTTTTGATACATTGAATCATAAATATTTAAAGCAAAAAATTAAATATGTAGTTGAAAAAGATAGTATATCAATAGATTTATATAAGGTATTAAAAAATGTATGCAAATTTTCATATATAGAGCTAGAAGATATTTTAAAAGAAGTTAATATAGAAGAAAAAGAATTAAGCAAAATTAATAGATTCTTTGAAATAGAAGAATTTAGGAAAATAAAAAAGAAATTATTGAATAATAATAAAGGAGATTTTGGAATTGTACAAGGTTCTCCAATAAGTGCTATATTATCAAATATTTACATGATTAAATTTGATAGTTTAATTAATAACTTAATAACATCACATAATGGAATATTTAGAAGATATTCGGATGATATATTTATAGCAATTCCTAATATTGAAGAAGGAAAACTTATTTGCAATCAAATAAAGGATTTAGTGAATAGTATCCCTAATTTAAAATTAAGTGAAAATAAAACTAAATATTTTATAAAATGTGATGATAGCATAGCTGAATTAAATAAAGAAAATTTAGAAATAATAAATAAAAATGCAAAAATTGATTATTTGGGATTTAGCTATGATGGAAATAAGATAAAGATTATAGAAAAGACAGTTTCAAAATTTTATACAAAAATGTATGCTAGAGTAAAGACAATAAATAGATATAGCAATAAGTTGAATAGGAATATAGGAAGAAGAAAGATTTATAAACAATATTCTCATTTAGGAGCAAATACAAAAAAGATCAAAGAAGGAAATTTTTTATCATATGTAAATAGAGCAAAAGATATTTTTAAAGAAGATGCAGAGTTTGATAGACAGGTTAGAAATGCATGGAAAAATTTGAATAAAAAATTAGATAATGTAAATAAAAATGTAAAATTAGAATATAAAGAAAAAGAATTGAATGCTATCTAACATTAGGATCAAAAGATACATGGGGATTCAAACAAGAAGATTGGTCTTTGATTGATGAAAATACAAGATTGAGAATGGAAGAATGACCAGAATATAAAATACCACAATTCTATGTAGATTATAATTTAGTAAAAGAACTATTTAAAGATTTTGAAATTATTAATATATATCAAGTTATAGATTATTATGAAGAAAAGGAAAAATTATTTGATTCATATCATTATCATGTTTTAATACACAAAAAATAATTAGGAGGAGAAAATGAAATTTGAATTAATAAAAGTAGAAGAAAAAGATAAAAATGTAATTTATAATTTGATGCAATTATATACATATGAACTGAGTTTTTTTGAAGATGAAACTGCAACATTCACAATGTTAGATTCTGGATTATATGTAATGAATAAATATGTGGAAAGATATTGGCAAGAGAGAAATAGACATCCATATATATTAAAATGTGATAATAAATTGGCAGGTTTTGTTTTACAGAGATTTAATAAAGAAAATATGAACGAAATAGCTGAATTTTTTATTCTTAACAAGTATAGAAAAATGAGAGCAGGTACATTTATGGCCAATAAAATGTTTGAGTTATATAAAGGAAAATGGGAAGTTAGAACATTAGTAAAAAATGAAACAGCTCAAAAATTTTGGAGAAATACTATAAAAAAATTTACAAATAATAATTTTGAAGAAAAATTTATTAGAAATAATTCAAGATTAGCATTTTATTTTGAGAGTTAGAATTTAAGTATATCGAAAATTTTTGTAAATGATTTAAGAGTTACGAAGATTTTTAACAAAAACTGGGGCTTATATATTTTTATATAAGCTCCATTCTAAATCATAACTGCTCACAGAAATGAGCCTTCTCAATCATTTAATAAAAATATAATAGAATTTTTAATTAAAATCAATATTTTTTAACAAATTTTATATAAATGCTTGCCGGAAACTCTCGTAAATGATACGATATTTACGAGAGTTTCCGGCAAAAAAGGAGAGAAAAAATGGAAAATATAGATATAATAAAAAAATTATTAAAAAAGAATAATGGAATAATAACAGCAAAAGAGGTAGAAGAGATAGGAATTAATAGTAAAATTTTAACGAGAATGATTGAAAAAAGAATAATAGAAAGGGTTTCAAGAGGAGTCTATATAAGTGCAGACACATTAGAAGATAAATATTTTATTATACAAGCTATCTGTAAAAAGGGGATATTCTCACATGAAACAGCTTTATATTTTCACGATTTATGCGATAGGACACCTATAAAATATCAATTAACAATACCAAGTTATTATAATAATGTATTAATTAAAGATAAAAACTATCAATTTTTCTATTTAAAAGATGAACTATATGAAATAGGTATAACAGAAATGAAAACACCATATGGGAATAAAGTGAAAGTATATGATTTAGAAAGAACAATTTGTGACATTATTAGGAACAAGAAGAAAATCGAGATTGCATTATTTGCTGATAGTATGAAAAGATATGCAGAAAGAAAAGATAGAAATTCGATAAAACTACATAAATATGCAAAACTATTTAATGTTGAAGATGAAGTAAGAAAATACTTGGAGGTGTTGCTATGATAGCTAAGAATAGAGCACAATTAAAAGCATGGATAAAAAACATGTCAGCAAAAGTTGATGTAAATGAAAATATTATTTTACAAAACTATATGCTGGAGAGATTATTAGAAAGAATTTCAGTATCAAATTATAAATATAAATTTGTATTAAAAGGTGGAATGTTAATAACAGCTATAGTTGGAATAGATATGAGAAATACACTAGATATGGATGCAACAATAAAAGGTTTTGATTTAGAAAAAGATAACCTTGAAAATATATTAAACGAAATATTTAGTATAGACTTAAATGATGGTGTAACTTTTGAATTTAGAAACATAAAAGAAATAAGACAAGAAGATGAATATGGAGGATATAGAGTATCATTAGAGGCAAAATTTGATAAATTAGTTGTACCTATGAAATTGGATATAACAACAGGAGATGTAATTGTTCCAAAAGAAGTAAATTATAATTTTGATTTAATGTTTGAAGATCGTTCTATAGAAATACTTGCATATAATATGGAAACAGTAATAGCAGATAAACTTGAAACTATAATTTCAAGAAATGTCGATACAACGAGAGCAAGGGATTTTTATGATATTTATATACTTTGGACTACACAACAGCAAAATTTTGATAAAGAATTGTTAGGACAAGCTATTGTAAAGAAGTTTGAATATAGAGAGTCTATAGATAATTTGAAAAATATTGATGAGATAGTGGAAGCTATAAAAGAAAGTAAAACTTTAAAGGAACATTGGAAGAACTATCAGAGCAAGTTTAGTTATGCTGAAGATATTAGTTATGAAAATACGATACATGCTTTAGAAGAAATAACATTAACATTAAGGAAGTAAAAATATGAGTGTATTAAATATAAAAGAATATGTGAAACAAATACAAAGAGAGAATATAGTTCAAGAGACTGAAGTGAGAAGTAAAATAATAAATCCTTTGTTAGATTTGTTAAAGTATCCAAGTGAGAATATTGCAGAAGAGTACCCAATTTATGGAAAAGATGGGAGAAAAGATTTAAATTGTAAAAGAGCTGATATTATAGCCTTCAAACAAAATAATGCAAATGATCATAGAGATAAAAACGGAATAGATTGGGTTATGAATAATTCATTGATTGTTATAGAATTAAAAAAGCCAAGAGAAAAGCTTGAAGATGCAAAGTATCAAGCATCATTTTATGCAATGTGGTCAAGATGTGTTATATACGTTATAACTAATGGAGAAGATATAATAATATACAGCTTACAAAATTATGTGGCAGATAAGATTTTATTTAATAATAAAATTGTGAATTTAGAAGAATGTTGGCAAGAGTTAAATGAAATATTAAACTATAATAATCTCATTAAGAGAAAAAATGAAGATAATGCAGATATAAAAAATGAAAAATTGATATATTTAGAATATTGTAAAAATAAACTAAATGAAAATATTAGCTATTTAACGGAAGGAATAAATCGATTCTTAAAATGTGATAATGACTTATATAATATATGTTCACTTATGAATTTAACATTAGAAGATTCTAAAAAAATTGAATATAAAGATATATTAAAAGAAAATAAAGCATTAATATTAGGTAGTGTTGGAATAGGAAAAACATATTTATTAAAGTTAATAGAATTAGAGATATTGAATAAATATGCTAAAGAAGAAAAAAATACTATACCAATAATTATTACTGCTAAAGGATGGCAAAAAAATTATTTTTCAATTGAAGAAGCTATTTATAATGCACTAAAATATAATGTGTCCTATATTACTATTGAATCCATAAGAGAAAAAGTGATAAATGGTGAATATATTTTATTAATTGATGGAATTGATGAGATAAAAAAAGAACGAAAATCTTTTATTAATGAAATAATTAATTTGTCTAAAGGAATAAATACTAAGATTATATGTACATGTAGAAATAATAATTACTTTGGCGAATTAGATGAATACTTAAAAAAGTATATCTTAGAGGAACTTACAGATGAACAGATAAAAGAATACATAGAAAAGAATATAGGAAAATATGAGTATTATAGGATATATAGTTCAGACAATAAACAGATTAGAGAACTAATGAAAAATCCATTATTGTTATCAATGATAACTTTTGTTTATAAAAATAATAATAAAGAAATACCAAAAAATAAAGCAATTTTGTACAAGGTGTTTTTAGAGCATCTTATAGATTTGAGACCTAAAAATAAAAATGTGGAAATAAAATTAGATACAAAGAAAAGAAGAAATATAATACAGGATTATGCTTGTTGTGACTTCAATTGGGCTACTGATATGGATACAATTATTGACAAATATGTAGGAACTTTAACTAGAGATGAAATAGAGGAAGAAATTTTAGACACAGGAATTATTATAAAAAATGAGTATGAATTTGATTTCTATCATTATTCATTTAAAGAATATTTTATAGCTGAATACATATATAGACAAGATAATAAAAATATATATGAATTTATAAATAGAAATATTAAAGATAAAAATTTTTATGAAATTATAATATTTTTAGTAGGAATGTGTAAAGATGAAGAAAAACAAAAAATTATATTTAATGAATTAGAAAAAGAAAACATAGAACTTTTATCTAAATGCTTAGATAGTAAATATAATTTTTATAAAGAATTAAAAGTCAAAGACATAGATTTAAGTTTAAAATATTCAATTTTAAAACAACTAAAAGATTCGTATGAAAGAGTGATAGATGAAAACTTTTATGAATTGAAACAGCTTATAAATCCATGGGATAGATATAGTGACAGAAATATTAAGGAATATAAAATAGGTATTAGAGGAAATATTACTAATGATAGTCTACATTATCACTTCTTTATATTGAAAGATGAAAACGAAGATGTAATTATTGAAGAAGATGAAGAAAAACCAAAAATGTATATGAAGGATAAAGATGGAAACGATATAGAGATACAATTTGGTAATTTGCAAATAAATGATCCAATGTATCCAATTAGTTTTTATAATTTTAAAAATAGTAAATTTAATATATATTCATATAGAGAAATCGCTTTTGAATATATAGGCAAACAATTAAAAAATATAGTAAAAAACAATAGATTTCTACTTATATGTAAAGATAACATTTTAATATACGAAATGTTAGAACAAGAATTAAAGAAATTACATAAAAGCTTGAAAAGTGAAATAAAATTATCTTTATATGAAAATGATTCAAGGGTAATATATGATTATTTAAAAAATAAAATTAATCATAATAGTATGCTTTATTTGATGTTATTTTTTACTAAAAATGAAAAGAATTGCAGAAATTATATGTTAACAAATTCGGATTTAAATATAAAAGATTTAGGACCTAATTTGTGTTATCAGTGGGATTTATATAGTAATGAAAATATACTTAAGTATGTTTCTAAATATTATTATTTATCTGAAATTGCTTATAGAGAAGTTGTAGAAGAAAAATTTTATAAAATAAAGGAATATATGAAAAATTATGAGAGAGGACCTAAAAAATTTTTTGGATATGTATATAAAGACGAGAGTAAAAAGCATATGTTTGAGATGGGAACATTGATTAGTTCATATAAAACTAATCAAACAGTAGAATATCCATATATTAAACTTGTAGAAAGAGACGAGACTAATGAGAAAGAAAAAGAACTGAAGTATTTACTAGAAGAGATGGGAAAACCAGAAATGGAGATAACAAAATGGAATTCATCAACAATGTTTGAATATTTTGATAAACAGCCATTGTTTAAAAAAGTTTCTAAAAAAATAGAGGAAGATTTAAAAAACATATTTCCTAACGATTAAATCAGGTGTCATTAATTTTACTTCAATTAAAATTGAAGGCAGGAAAGCATGCTTAACGAAATGTCTACACACATAGAAGGGCAAGCCTTCTAGTATTAATCAAAGAGATAAAAAGTGATGTAAAAATGATGTAAAAATCCATCCGGTGAACTGGCTCAAACCCGCTATTCTTCGTTAAAATTAAAAATGGTAAACTAAAAACTTAAAAAAGTTAACTAAGTGTACTTGGATTTTGTAAAATATTAATGATTAGTACACTAAGTGAACTGAAAATTACAAACATAAAAAAGCAAGTACACCGAGTGAACTAGACTTTAGAGAAGAATAAGTAACAAGTACACTAAGTGAACTAAAAAATATAAAAGTAAAAAACAAACTACAGCCTATGTGTGAGCCATGTGGAGTGCGTGGCAGTGTTACAACTAAAACAAGACATGTAATACTTGATTTTGATATGGTTTCAGAGATTATAACTTTTGAGGATAAAGGCAGATTTGGGAAAGAAAAACATCAAAATTTGGGTGTGAAAGTTAAAGTAGTTGCTTAAGTGGTAAGTGGAAACACATAAATAAAATTTTACAAAATGGAGCAAAGTGTTTGAAATACTGGAAAATTTGAAATTGTATCTACTGTGAGCATAACAGATATAAGTAGTGCTGATTTGTAGATATGAGGTAAAGCTTGATATTTCAAATGATAGAAGAAATTTATTAAAATGAGTTATAGAGAATCTTTATTAAATGGGTGTCAGTAGATATGTGCTGATGCTTATTTTTTATAGCACGAAAAATTGAAAAAATTCGTGCTATGAATTTCTATATCACGAAAATTTAAGAAAATCTGTGCTATAACATTTGCATACCAATTTTAATTTCCAATAAAAATAATATCAAGAGTAAAATGAACTCGTTATCACTCGCTCTTGACATTATTTCTATTGGAGATTTTGTGACACTTAAGCAAATGTAAGGATAAATATGTTTTGCAAATATTGGTAAAACACTATGAAAAATTGTTGATTTATGGTATAAAATAGAAGAATAGGAGAAAACGATGAAAAGATTATTACGAATAAGTTTTAATTCTGCAATATTTTCATTAATACCAATACTTTCATGGTTTATGTTAGGATTACTTGTAGATAAAAATTTGATAAATGTATTTACATTAACATATCCTCTACAATTTATATGGGCATTAATGAAAAGTATATTTGCAACAGGTGCTAATATAAGTAAAGAAAAAGATAAAAATAATAATGCAGTTTTGTCAGGAATGACAATAGGAATGATAGTAGGATTTATTGTATTTGGAATATTTGCAATTAATGTAAGAAAATATATAGAGTTTATGAATATGGATTATGAGGTTTATAAAGAATTTGCTTTATATTCTATTTGTCAATTATATATACAATTAGTATTTTCTTTTGTATTAGAGAAATTATATTTTGAAGATAAAGAAAAATTGGCTAATAAATATTGTATGCAATTAAATTTGTTAAATTTTATTATATTGATATTATCTGCAATAATATTAAAAAATAAAATGCAAATTGTGGTTGTTACATTGATAGCAATATTGATATATACTGTATATGTTACAATAAAACAATATAAAAAATTTAGATTTGAAATTAATATTATAAATTGTTTAAAATATGAATCAGTTGAGATATGTAATAATATATTATTTTTCTTAATATTTTTATTTGGATTAAGTAATGCATTACAATTTGGAGAAAAATATGTATTAGCATTAAATTTTGTAGCATTAATAACAGATACACAATGGGATTCATTTGAAGCTATAAAAACAGTTGCTAAAATAGACATAAGTAAAGAGGAATTTAACTATAAAAATCATAAAATGAATGCATATAAATTATTAGGTATTCTACTTACAACTGTTTTTATAATGCTTGTAGTTTCTTTAAAATACTATGATTTAGACTTGAAAATTACAGCTATATATTTGAGCTTTGAATTAATTAACTTTATAATTTATCCAATATATAGTATAAAAACAAGTTATTTGCAGTTAGAAGAATATGAAATAAAAGTAACATCTAATAAATTATTTGCAGGAATATTAAGAATGATAATGTCATTGTTAAGATCACCCTATTGCACAGGAATGGGACAAGTAACATCATCACTATATCAATTTATTACTGTAAATATGATATTTCATAGAAATTTTGTAATTGATAAAAATGGAATTGTAATAAAAAAGGGAGAAGAAAATGAAAATATATGTACTTAGACATGGTCAAACCAGTTGGAATGTAGATAGAAAAATACAGGGAAAACAAGATACTGAATTAAATGAAGTAGGAATTAGACAAGCATATGAAGCAAAAGAGAAGTTTAATATGTTAAATATAGATTTAATTATGTGTTCACCGTTAAAAAGAACAAAGAAAACAGCAGAAATTATTAATCAAGATAAAAATTTACATATAATCTATAAAAAAGAACTCATAGAAAGAGATTTAGGCGAATTTGAAGGAAAAGATTGTGAAACAGAGGAAGGTGATATTTACAATTACTATAAAAATGAAAGTAAAATGAAAATTGAGCCAGTAGTAGAACTATGTAACAGAATTAATAATCTATTAGAAGAAATAAAAAATAACTATAAAAACAGTACAATCCTTTTAGTAACACATAGTGGAACAGCTAGAGCCATTGAAGCATATTTTTATGGAATAGATAAAGATGGAGAGCTACCACCAGAAAATTTAAAAAATTGTGAAATAAGAGAATATGAATTTTAGGAGTAATAGAAATGATATTTAGTATATTAGCATTTGTAGCATTATTTGTAAGTATATGTATTAAAGATAGAAAAAAATCATTATATGTACAATCATTAAATTGCTTTTTTGAAGCGGTATATGATTTTATTATATCAGCTTTTACAGGAGCAATATTAAGTATAATAAATTTAATAAGGACATTTATATTCATCAACAAAGAAAAGTTTAGTAAGTTAGTATATTTAATTGTTTTATTATTTTTTGAAAGTATAATTATAATAAATTGTTATTTATCATGGGCAGGTTGGATTTCTCTCTTACCAACAATAGGTTCAATGATTAGAACATATTGTTTATGGCAGTCAGATATGAAATTAGTTAGAATTTCTGGAATAACAACTGGAATATTTTATGGTTCATATTATATTTACTATAAAAGTTGGTTTATGGTTTTAGGAGATTTAATTTTATTACTGATTGGTGTTTATGAAGTTTATAAGAATGATATAGAAAAATGTGCAATAAAAAATACAATACTAGAGGATGGAGAAAAATATGATATATAAGTATGAAAATTTAAAAACAAAAAAACAAATTAATGTGAATATATCTAAAAAATATTCTTTTATATATGGACCTAATGGAACAGGAAAAACTACATTTGCTAGAAGTATAGAAAATAATAAAGAAATAGTAGTTGATGGAGTGAAAGAAATACATTTAGTGTTTAGTCAAGATTTTGTTAATAACAATATCTATATTTCTACATCTGACAATGGATATAAGGCAGATACTAAAAATAGGAGTAGATTAAAACAAATATTTCTTGGAGATACAAGTAAGGAAGACAATGAAACTTTAAATACATTAAGAGTAAAAAAGAGAGAATATAATAAAGAATTAATCCAACCAGATTTATTTAAAAATGATTTTAAAGATATAGTAAAAGAACTATTAAAAGAAAATCAAGAATACAATGATGATTTTGAAAAGTTTATTATGAATTATATTGATGATGATACTTTAAAAAAATATGTAGAGAAATTGCAAGGAGATTTAAGTAAAGAAAAAATAGAAGTTGATATTACAAAGATTGATGATGAAGAATACATAAAAGAATTAGAGTTACCAAATATAAAAAAGACATATAGTGAAAAAGAGATTAAAGAAGAATTAATACAGTTTTTAAAAGAAGCTTATAATAAGCAAGAAAAGTCAATAAATAAGAGAATAGATTCACTGAACGAGAAAATATTGGAGAATATAAATGAAGAAAGTATAATTAAAGAAATTGGCAACTTTAATAGAATAGTAAAGGATTTAGAAGAAAAGAAAAAAGACTATGAAATTGTTCTAAAACTTCAAAAAGATGAAGAATTATTTCTGAATGAAACTTTACAAGGAACGAATATAGAAATAAAAAATGTAGATATATGGATAAATGAAGGACATAAATATCATAAACCAATAAATTTTAGTAAATGCTTATATTGTAGAAATGATATAAGTGAAGAAATAAAAGAAGATTATACTACAATGTTGAAAAATTCATATATAAGTAGTTTGAGAGAATATACTCAGGAACTAAAAAACATAGTTGATATAATGACAAATATAGAACAAGAATTTAATGCAATAAATAAAGAAAATTGGTATACAATAACTAAAAGGGAAAAAGAAGCGAAAATTGTAAAAATAATAGTAAAAAAAGTAAATATAATAAAAGAATTATATAGGAAAGAATATGAAAGTAAAAATTACTATAAGGGAATAGTGAAGGATTTAGAAAAAGCAAAAATATTTTGCAATATTATGAAAGATTATCTGAAAATATTAATAAAAGAAGATACAAAAACAGAAGAAATTAAGGTTAGAGCATACCAACTATATTTAGATTCTAATGAATTAAGAAATCAGTTAAAAAAGACTTTAATAAAAGATGAAATTATAAAAAAAGAAAAACAGTTATCAGAAAAGATAAAAATGGATACACAAGAATATATAAAGAAAATAGAAAAATATATAAGTACATTTGAAGGGATATATGAACCAAGAATTAAACTTAATATAAAATCTAATTTAAGTAAAGCAGATAATGCAGAAACTACTATAGAATTAATATCAGACGAGAAAGACTTTTTAAACAATTTAAGTGAAGGCGAGAAAAATGTTCTTGCATTAACGATTTTCTTTAGCTATGTAAAAAATACAATAGAACATTTGAAAGAAAATGAAAAAGTAGTTATTGTATTAGATGATCCTGTCAATAGTAATGATTGGAATAACTTTTTTAAATTTCAAGCTATTATAGAAGATTATTTTTATAATGATGTTAAAGAAGGAAAAATAGATAATATAATAATTCTATCACATAACATAGATTATGCAGTTATACAATTACAAAATGATAAATATACAAAGCATTTTGAATTATTGCGATTATTCTCAAATAGGTGTGAAAGAATAGATACACAATTTATCTTTATGGATGATATAAAATTAGGAAGTAAACTAATCCATAAATTATTAGAAGACATAGAAACGAATAATAATATATGTTATGTTGAAAAGAAAAATTTATATAGAGTAGCAATATATATGAGAAAGTTTTTAGAAACATTTATAAATAGCATAATTTCTATATCTAATCCGAAGTTAGAAGCAGATAGCGAAGAATGTATAAAATTTCTTAAAGATAACATTAATTCAGATGCAACAAAAGATTTGTTAAATATGTCAACAAAGATAATAAAAGATACTAAAAATGGCAGGTATACTGTGAATGAATATATGCAAAAATTAATAGAAAGCATGCATGATATAATATCTAATTATAAATTATTTAAAGATGATGCATATTTAAATAATATGATAGAAATATTATATGAAGACAAAAAAATATTTTATATTAAAGATGACTTAGAACATAAAATAATAGCAGATTTGTTTAAAGTGAATTGCTCATTAGAATATGAACAAATACTTATTGACACAATGATAAGAGGATTAATAACACAGATAAAAGTAGACTATAGTCAAAATGAGATTGAATGTACAAAAAAGAAAGCAGAGCAAAATTTTTTGAGTTATTTGAGACATGTAAATGATAATGTTGGCAGACCTGTGTTAGCAGTTAATTCGGATAGTATTATAGATAATATGAATTAAATTAATAAAATATTTGAATTTGTTAGATGATTTCTGACAAATTTTGAAGGAGGTTTTTATATATGAATGATTTAACAGAAAATTCAGAATATATAGAATTAATACAAAGAATTGAACATATTATAAATGAAGCCAAATATAATATAGCAAAATCTGTAAATACAAATATGGTACAAGCATATTGGAGTATAGGAAAATATATTGTTGAATTTGAACAAGGTGGATCTTTTAAAGCAAAATATGGAGAAGCATTATTAACAAATTTATCAAAAGATTTAAAATTAAGATTTGGAAGAGGATATAGTAGACCAAATTTAAATAATATGAGAAAGTTTTATAGATATTATCCAATTTGTCAGAATATATCTGACAAATTGAGTTGGTCTCATTTTTGTGAGTTAATAAAATTAGATGACGAATTAGAGAGAAATTTTTACGAAAAACAAATTGAAAATGAGAATTGGAATATAGAAACTTTAAAAAGACAAATGAATAGTTCATTATTTCTAAGATTGGCAGCTAGCAAAGACAAACAAGGAATATTAGATTTATCAAGAGAGGGAATACAAATTCAAAAGCCAGAAGATATAATAAAAGATACATATACATTAGAATTTCTAAATATGCCAGAAAAAGCAATTTATGAAGAAAGTGAATTAGAAGAAAAGATTATTGATAATTTACAAAAATTTTTAATGGAATTAGGAAAAGGATTTACTTTTGTTGGAAGACAATATCCTATACTTGTTAATAATAGACACTATCATTGTGACTTGGTTTTTTATCATAGAATCTTGAAATGTTTTGTATTGATAGATTTAAAAATAAATTCTGTTCAACATGAGGATGTCGGACAAATGAATATGTATATGGGATATTTTGCTAAAGAAGAGAATATGCCAGATGATAATCCACCTATAGGAATAATACTAACAAGAAATAAAGATGAATTGTTGGTAGAATATGCTACCTATGGAATGGATAGTAATTTATTTGTGTCTAAATATGAATTGTATTTACCGAATAGAGATGAATTGAAAAAATTAGTAGATGGAATATTAGATGAATGACAATATGAATCAAGTAAACATAAATAAAATTTCAACGAGCCCCCTCAATTAAAATTGAGGGCAGGAAAGCGAGTATTCAAACATAAAATATTAACATCTGGTTCAGATTTTCATAGGTTAGATGACTTGGCACGAGGTGGAATTATTACAGAAGTAGAGATAAAAGATATTAAACAATTAGTACAAATTTTAAAAAATAGAAGTTATAAAATAAAGCAAGAATAGAGGTTAAAATGAAATATCAAGTAGAGTTTAAACATACAAATAAAGATTTTGAAGATGTTTGGAAGATAGAACATGAATATTTAAATCCATCAACTATAGCAGGAATAGAACAAACAATTGAATGGGATAACAAAAATTCAGATATACATATATTTGTAAGGGATAATAATAAAAATAAAATAGTAGGAGAGATAACGTTATTACCATTATCTAAAGAGCAATTTAACAAATTTATGATAAATGAATTAGAAGATACAGAAATAAATAAAGATACTTTATTACAATATAAATTAGAAGGAACATATTACTTATTGTTTTCAGCGATAGCTATTGATATTGAATATAGAGAAGATAAATTAGTATTAAGTTATTTACTAAAAGGCATGCACGAAAAAATACAAAATTTAATGAAAAATGGCATTAAGTTTTTAAATATGTGTGCAGAAGGACAAACAAAGGATGGACAAAAATTTATTGAAAGTTTTTTAAATATGCAGCAGAGATATACTACAAAAGATGGATATAAATTATATTCTTTTCACGATACACAAGATTTGTATAAATGGATAAAGAAATTTCCAGAATATATAAATATATATGATAAAAAGTATAATTTAAAGAACTTTTGAAAAATTTGAACTTACAAAGGATAAAATAAATTAAGTGGTTAATAGAAGAAATCCTACATAATGTATTCTAATGTGCTTTATAAAATTAAGTCAAGGTTAAATAAATGTGCTGTCGCACAACCTTCACTTAATTTTAAAAGCACATTCTTTTTCAATTAAGAGGATTTAAGGATAGGCATATTTAATTAAGTAGACATAAGCATTTTCAAGAGCAAAACACCTCATTTAAAATGAGGGCAGGAAAGCATCCTTAACGCAATGTCTGCACACATAGAAGGGCAAGCCTTCTAGTATTAATCAAAGAGATAAAAAGTGATGTAAAAATGATGTAAAAATCCATCCGGTGAACTGGCTCAAACCCGCTATTCTTCGTTAAAATTAAAAATGGTAAACTAAAAACTTAAAAAAGTTAACTAAGTGTACTTGGATTTTGTAAAATATTAATGATTAGTACACTAAGTGAACTGAAAATTACAAACATAAAAAAGCAAGTACACCGAGTGAACTAGACTTTAGAGAAGAATAAGTAACAAGTACACTAAGTGAACTAAAAAATATAAAAGTAAAAAACAAACTACAGCCTATGTGTGAGCCATGTGGAGTGCGTGGCAGTGCTACAACTAAAACAAGACATGTAATACTTGATTTTGATATGGTTTCGGAGATTATAAGTTTTGAGGAGAAAGGCAGATTTGGAAAAGAAAAACATCAAAATTTGGTTGTGAAAGTGAAAGTAGTCGCTTAAGTGGTAAGTGGAAACACATAAATGGATTTTTAGAAAATAGAGAAAAGTGTTTGAAATGCTAGATAATTTGCGATTGTGTCTATGGTAGGCATAACAGGTATAGGTTGTGTTGGTTAGTGGATATAAGATTAAGTAAGATATTTCAATAGATAGAAGAAATTTATTAAAATGAGTTATAGAGAAACTTTATTAAATGGGTGTCAGTAGATATGCACTGATGCTTATTTTTTATGGGACGAAAATTTAATGAAATCTGGCTTATAAAAATCATAGGACGAAAAAATTAAAAAATTCGTCCTATACATTTGCAGACAAGTTCTAATCCCCAATAAAAATAATATCAAGAGCAAATGTACTCACTTCGTTCACTCTTGACATTATTTTTATTGGGGATTTTGTGGTAATTAAGCAAATGTAAGGATAAATATGTTTTGTAAATATTGGCAAAATACTATGAAAAATTGTAAATCTATGATATAAATTAGTAAGAAAAGATTAAAGAAGATATTTATTTAAAGTAGGAGTAAGAAATGAAAAGAGATAACATAGTAAGTAATATAGAGGAAAAAGATTTAGAACAATTACAACAAATATTAAAGAATGTTTTTAATAATAATATAAGTTATGAGAAAATGCAAAATTTATATAAAATATCTAAAGATAATAAAGATATTCATGTATTAGGATATTATATAAATGATAATTTAGTAGGAACAGTAATTTTAAATATTTTAACATTGCCATCAGGTAAAGATGCAACTATATGGGATCTAGCAATAAGAGAAGAATATAGAAGATTAGGAATTGCAACAAAACTAATGAATAAAGCTGAAGAAATAGCAAAACAAGAAAATATAACAAGGATATGGTTATTTAGTGGATTTCATAGAAATAGTGCACATGAATTATATAGAAAACTAGGATATGATGAAAATAGAGATAAAGCATTTGTAAAACAAATAAAATAAATTTGAAAAGGAGAAAAAGTTGAAAATAGGAATAGATATAGATGATACAATGGCAGATACATTTGATTATTTAATGCCATATATAGCAGAATTTTTTGATGTAGATATAAAATATTTGAAAGATAATAATATTTCATATAGTAATTTACCAAAGAAAATGAAAGAAAGAGAACTTGAATTTGCAAAAAAATATTATGATAAAGTTATTGCTAGCACACCTTTTAAACCTAAAGTCGCAGAGTATATTGATAAAATTAAAGAGTTAGGGCATGAAATAATAGTTATTACAGCAAGAGATAAAACTTTATATAATGATGAATATAAAACTACTATTGAAGAATTAAAAAACAATAATATTCACTATGATAAATTAATTTGTGATTTTGATAAAGCAAATGTTTGCAAAAATGAAAACATAGATTTATTTATAGATGACTCTATTGCAAATTGTAATAGAGTTAATGAATTAGGAATTGAAACCATATTATTTAATAGCAAAAGCAATATAAAAGATAAAACAAATTTAGATAGAATTGATAGTTGGGAAGAAATATATGAAAAGATAAAGAATTGATTTATTTAAGATAAACATAGAAAGGAAAATAAATATATGGAAAAATTAGATATAAAATTAGAAAAAGAAAACAATAATTATTTTAGAGAATGGATTATAGAAGAATGGAAACATCATAATACAGTTGATCCAATATATCAATTAAGAATTATAAAACCAGAAGAGTTGACTTTTGAAGAAAACGAAGAATATTATAAAATTATATATAAGAATGAAATGGTTGGTTTTATAGGGATAAAAAATCACGAAAAAGAAATATATTTATATCGATTTTTTATAGATGAAAAATATAGAGGTCAAGGAATAGGAACAATAGCATTGAATAAGTTAATTGACATGGCAAAAGAACAAGATAAGGATATGTCATTAGAAGTATCTGGATATAATATTGCAAAAGATTTATACGAAAGATTAGGATTTAAAACACATTGGACAAGAATGGTATTAAAAATAAATGATAATATATATGAAAATTAGGAGAAATAATATATGTGGTTATATTACTGCTTGCTATCAACAGTAATTTGGGGATTTGTTGCAATTGCAATTAAAAAATGTTCAAATAATGAACCAAAAAGAATAGCAATAATGGGAATGTTAATTTATCATTGTGCTATGATTTTAGTTAGTTTAATTATTAATCCACAAATTATTGAGAGATTAAATTTTATAGATATAATTAAAATGTCACCTGGAATTATAATACAATCAATAGGATTTTATTGTTCGATTTCAGCTATCAAATATGGAAAGGTGGCTATAACATCATCAATACAAAGAACACAAGTAATTGTAACATTTTTGTTAGGCATTTTGATTTTAAAAGAGCAATTTACAATCTTACAATTAATAATTTCTGGAATTTTAGTTACATTATCTATAATGATAGCAAGAGATAAGAAAAATGATGAGGAAGAAATAAATAAAAAAGCAAAACAAAAAGCTATAATGTATTCATGGGGAGTTGTATTATTTTATGGAATTTCAGATTTTATAAATAAGATATATATTACAGAGTATCAAAGTCCATTATATGTAATGTTCAATTATGCAATAATAATTGTAATAGGAATATTTGCATATTGCTTAATAACGAAAAATTGGAATTACATAGATATCAGCAAGATAAATAATAAAGGATATTTTGTATTACAATCATTATTAGATGTTTCATCTTCCATATTTAATAGATTTGCATTATTAGATGGAAATGTTTCAATTGTTTCTGTAATTAGTACAAGTTCTATTATCATAACAATTTTAGCTTCAAGATTGATATTAAAAGAAAAAATAAGTTGGAAGAAATATTTGATGATATTAGGAATATTTATGTGTGTTTTAGTTTTATCGTGTATATAATAAATCCTTTATCCCTCAATTAAAATTGAGGGCAGGAAAGCGAGTATTCACACATCGCCTACACACATTGAAAGACAAGCTTTCAAGACTTAATAAAAGAACAGATGTTTTAAGCAGATTTGATGTAAAAATTCACCAAATGAATGGCTAAAAAATATCTACCAGAGTGCGAAAGTTCACTAAATGTACTAAATTTTATAAAAATATAGAGATTAGTTCACCAAGTGTACTCAAAATTTGCTAAAATTAAAAAACAAGTACACCAAGTGAACTAGAGATTTCAATAAAATTAACAATAAGTACACTAAGTGAACCTTCAAATATAGATTATAAAAATAAATTTTAAAAAATTTTATACAAGTACACTTAGTGTACTATGCTAAAAATCAATACTTTATCAATTTTAATAGAAAAAAGGGAAAAAAACGGGAATTGAACTTTGTAGAACAGCATAATATAATCGTATTATCAAAAAATGTGAAAACAAGAAGTCAGTCGAAGCTAGCCGACTGGCTTTTTCTGTTGCCTTTTTTGAAATTTAAATCATTCAAGGAGGAGAATTTTTATGTTATATGAAATCAATTTTGATAATGCGAAAAACATCAAACTAAATGAAAATGTTTTTAATTGCAGTATAAAAATAGCAATACTAAACAAAACATTTAATGCAGGACTAATTAAAGAAAACAGATATTTAGAATTAAAGCAAAATATTTTACAAGAATATAATTTAACTCATATAGGTATTTGAAAATATTAATTTTTGATGTATAATAAGCACATAAAGATTCTCTAAACTTGAGAAAGAGAGGTTAATTTTGAAAGTACAAGTTATAGAGAAGAAAAAAGGTCGAATTAATAGAACAACAGGAGAAGAGATAAAAGGAAATTTAAGAGTATGTGCTTATGCAAGAGTAAGTACAGAAAAAGAAGAACAAATAAACAGTTATAATTCTCAACTAAAGTATTATGAAGAAAAAATTAAAAGTAATAGTGATTGGAAATATGTTGGCATCTATGCAGATGAAGGAATAACAGGAACATTAGATTACAAAAGAGATGGATTTATGAAAATGATGCAAGATGCAACACAAAACAAATTTGATATGATAATCACAAAATCAATATCAAGATTTGGAAGAAATACAGTAGATACCTTAAAATATGTAAGACTGCTAAAAGAAAAAGGAATTGCTATTTATTTTGAAGAAGAAAGAATTAATACTTTACAAATATCAGGAGAAATTATGCTAACAGTATTAAGTGCAATGGCACAACAAGAAAGCGAAAACATATCTTCACACGTTCGACTAGGCTTAAAAATGAAAAAAGACAGAGGAGAACTAATTGGTTATAATGGTTGTTATGGATATAACTATAATCTTGAAACAAAGGAAATAACAATCAATGAAGATGAAGCTAATATTGTAAGATATATGTTTGAAAGATATGTAGAAGGAGTAGGCTCAAGTACCATAGCAAAAGAATTAACTGCTAAAGGTATTAAAACACCAAAAGGCGGAACAAAATGGTGCGAATCAACAATAAGAGGAATCCTAAAAAACGAAAAATATATTGGAGATGTGCTAATGGGAAAAACATTTACAATAGATCCAATATCACATAAAAGATTAAGCAATTTAGGAGAAGCAGACAAGCACTATTTAAAAGAACATCATCAGCCAATTATTAGCAAAGAGTTATTTGATAGAGTTCAAGAAATAAGAACAAAGAGAGCAGGTAACAGAGAAACAGGGAGAAGAAATGATAACTATAGCAAAAAATATCCTTTTAGTAGTAAACTGTATTGTGGTTTTTGTGGTAGCTTACTTACAAGAAGAAATTGGAATGCAAATAGAAATTGTGCAAAGGCAGTATGGCAATGTATAAAAAGAGCAAAACATGGAAAAGAAGAATGCCCACATTGTAAAGCAATTCCAGAAGAAATACTAGAAGATTGTTTTGTACAAGGATATAGAATACTCTGTAATGATAACAGAAAAGTAGTAGAAAACTTTTTAGATAAAATAGAAAATATCTTAAAAGAAAATACTACAGAAACAATAGTAACAAAGCTAGAAAAAGATAAAGAAAAAATAAGCAAGAAACTGGCTAATCTATTAGAGCTAAATTTAGAAGGCAAAATCAATAAGGAACAATATACAGAAAAATTTGATAACTTAAATGTAGAATTACTGAAAACAGAAAACAAAATTGAAAGCCTACTAAAAGAAACAAATAGAACAGAAAGCATTAAATTAAGATTGAACAAGTTTAAAAGTTTATTTAAAAATATAGATATAATGCCGAAATTTGATAAAGATGTGTTTGAATGTTTAATCGATAAAGTAATTATAGGAGAAACATTAGAAGATGGAGCAATAAATCCATATACAATAAGGTTTATTTGCAAAAATGGAACAGAGATAAATTGCAAAGATAAATATACTGCTACAAGCGATAAACAACATTCAAATAATACTGCAACCAGAGAGAAACAACACATGTGGAATGTGTAGCAGTTCTTAATTTAAAATAACTTTGAAATTATTTCTACTGTAAGGATAGATAGATTAAATGTTAGAAAATTTATTTTTTATATCTAACTAAAATCTAACCAAAGTATAATTTTAATTAAATATAAAAAAATTATGAAAAATTGTAAGTAAATCTAGTTTAGAAAAAATACTAAGCTAGATTTTTAAATTCTCAAAACTAAAAGCAGAAGAAATAGCTTCAGCAGATAGTAATTTAGAATTTATATCTAAATGAGCATATACATTAGCAGTAGTAGAAAAATCAGAATGTCCAAGCCATTCTTGAATAGCTTTCATAGGTATATTTCTTGCTAACAATAAACTAGCACATGAATGTCTTAAATCGTGAAATCTAATATGCCTTAAACCACTATTTTTTAAGAGTAAAGGAAAATGCCTTGTAACATAATCAGGTTTTATTATAGAACCGTCAGGATTTAAGCAAACATATTCTTCATATTTTGTATTGTAGCTTTTCTTAAATTTTCTTTTATAATATTTTTGTTGCCTTTTAGCCAGTTCTAAGGCAACTATAATTTCATCTGTCAAAGGTAAAGTTCTATGACTAGCATTTGTTTTAGTTCTATCTTTACCTAAAATTTTATATTTTCCTTTTACCTTAATTTCTACAATAGTATGTTTAATAGTTATTGTTTTATTTTCAAAATCAATAGCAGACCACTTTAAGCCTAAAACTTCACTTCTTCTCAAACCATAAAATGCAGTTAATAAAATAACTAAATGAAGTGGATCTCACTTTTAGATTTTTCAAAAAGTGTATTTAATTCATTTTCAGAATAAAATGAACCAACAAAAATATTTTTCTTAGGACGTTTTACTTTATCAGCAGGATTGTTAACAATTAAATCATTTTTAAAAGCATAATCAAGTGATTTTCTAATAATAGCATGATAACGAATAACAGTAGTAGGTTTTAATCCATCAGCTAACAAAATATCATAAAAGTTTTGAATATGTATAGGCTCTAATTCTAATAACTTAATAGGATTTAAAGCAAAATAAGTCTTAATCCTAGAATTAATCATTTGTAAGTGAGATGTATAGGTGGTTAATTCAAGATTACTTTTTATCTTTTCAATCCATAGTTTTAAGTAGTCAAAGTATAGAATATTCTCATCATAATTTTTATGAGAATCCATTATATGCAATTTTTCTCTAAATAACATATACTTTTTAGCTTGTTCATAATTTTCCTTTTTAATGCGTTCTTGTAAATTAAATGACTTTTCAAATTGTTCTCTATATTTTTCGGCTTTTTGCAAAGCTTGTCTTTTATTACCACGAGCTACTTTAATTCCAGTGGAAACCCATTTTTGTTTTCTTTTATTATTATCATCTTTATAATTGATTATTGCTTGATATATATTATTTTTTTCGTGTAAACTAACAGTTATATTTTGTTTTCGTAGGTTTTCTGTTACATTTTGCATAAATAACTCCTTTCGTTCATAACAGAATTGAATTTACCTACTATTTATAATATTGGAATTATAATAGCATATATTTAATCAAAAATCTAGTTATGAGCAATTTTTTTCCGTAAGATATAAAATTACATCAGCTTTAGCAATTTTATATTGTCGACCAATTTTAATGGACTTTATAATATTATTCTGTAATAGATAATAGGCTAATTGTTTACTAATACCACCTAACATTGATTGAAGTTCTTTAACATTTACAACATCAGGATAATTTTTAAACATAGATTTATAGTATTTATTATTCATTGCAATACCTCCAACAAGTAAAATATATTTATAAGAAAAGTATAGCAAGTTAATTTTTAAAAGTATACTGCAGAATTTTGCAATGTTTTTGCAAAAAATTATGTTAAACATTAAAAAGTGTAACAATAATATTTTTATCAGAAAATTTTATTACCCTTAAATTTCAAAAAAATTTAATGGCAGGATAAGGAAAGCAGAGCATTTCCTAAAAAAATTTAGAAAGACAAGCTTTCTAATGCTCTACAAAAATTATTTTTATGCGGATAAAATGCAGAGTGCGTACACTTCGGTGTATTTTTTACATAAATACTATGAAAATTTAGTATTTTATGATATAAAGTAAATGATTAAAATAATAAAAGTGCAGAATAGCTTTTTTAATATATTGAAAAATATATATGAAAGTAATAGTAGGTTGTATAGTTAGAAAAAACTATATCAAGACTAAGCAATAATACAATGTTTTTTATATTTTGATGAAAGAAAATAACAAAGTTATATAAAAATAATAGTGAATAAAAAGAAAGAGAGATTATAAAAAATGGAACAAGAAATAAAGAAAATAAACAGAAGTATAAAAATATATCCATTATTTGCAGCATTTACAGGAGATTTAATATTTTTTGTGCCAATAGATACATTATTTTTAACATTGGTAAAAGGATTAAATGCAAGTCAAATAACAGCAACGACAATGGTTGCATTGATAATATGCATTATATTTCAAAAAATAATATTAAATATTGTAAAAAAGGTAGGCAATGTAAATTCTTTAAGACTAGGCTCAATAATGTTATTAATTGCATCTTTAATATTAACATTTGGAAAATCCTTTATTGCAATGTTATTATATAAAAGCATACATGAATTAGCTGTTATGTTTTTGAACATGGATGAAATAATTTTAAAGAATAATTTAAAAGCCATAAATAGAAAAGATGACTATTTTAAAATAAGAAATCAGTCAAAAATTATATATGCAATTATAACATTATTTACAGCATTAGTAGCTGGAAAAATGTTTAATGTAAATCAGTATTTACCAATGTATTTATCAATAATAATATACGTATTAGTTGTGGGAACTGCATTTTTATATTATGAGGTAAAAGCTAATGAGGAGCCAGAAATCAAAAAAGAACACAAAAAATTAAAAATAACATCAACAATAATATATGTAATACTATCAAATGCAGTATTTTATTCAATAATAAAAATGGGACAAAACAATAGTAAATTATTTATACAATATGATTTTCAAAAATTTTTATCTGTTGAAGTGGTAACATACTACATAACAACAATAGTTTTTGTATCAAGGATTGCAAGATTACTGGGAAATGTAATATTTGGAAAAGTATATTTGAAGATAAAAGATAAAATGAGTATAGTTCTAACAATATGTTTAGTATTAGCATTTTTATTGCTTATTATAGGACACTTTTTAGATTCTATATTTATTTGTAAAGTAATAATTATGTCTTTAGGATTTTTTTTAATATTAGCAATAAGAGATTCATTCCAAACATATATAGAAGATGTTGCATTAACAATTTCTAACAAAGAAGAACAACAAGAAATTATAATTAAAATTGAAGTTTATAGAAGATTAGGAACATTGATTTTAAGCACTATTTTTACATTAATATTAATGTATTATCAGCTAATTGTAATAGAATTTATTTTATTAGGATTAAGTATTATAGAGATATTTATTAATAAAAAATTGTGTGATAAATTAAAGCAAAAAGAAAAATAATATTTTTTTATTTTTAGAAGTTGTTTTTTCAATAATTAATAATGTTTTGTTAGAATTGAATAAATTAATATTATAAATAGCAGATATTCTGTTATGTCTAAAAACATCTAACTAAAATCTAACCAAAGTAAAAATAATTACAAAAAAGCCTTGAATTTTGGAAATGTTGATATTGTTAAAATTTATCAAAAAAATGGTAAAATTTATTAGAATTTCAATGCTTTAAAGTTATTTAACATACTCTAAAAAATATTAAAAAATTTTTACATGAAAACATGTGGAATGTATATCAGTACTACAACTAAAGCAAGACATGTAATACTTGATTTTGATACGGTTTTGAGGATTTTGTGGCAATTAAGTAAACATAAGTATAAATATAAAACGAAAGATACAAGGAGTTAACATAAAATTTGCCTTTTTAGCATAATATATTATAATATAATTGAACTTATTAATTTGTGATTTCGACATCACAGCCTGCTATTATGTTAAATTTATAAAGGAGGTAGTTGGTATGGCTAATGAAAACGTAGTTATTGAATCTGTGTATGAAAAACTGAAAGATCGTATGCAGATGCATCATGCAATTTGTAAGCATTTAGGAGATAATCTTTCTCCTGAAACTTATATGAGAGTATGCGCAGAAAAAGGTATTGAAGTTCCAATTATTTCGCCAGCTTATGGTTGGAAGCCATAATGCAAATGAAAGAAGAAGGTTAACACACCTTCTTCTTTCTATTATAAAGATAACTTCCGGCTATGCCGGTAGAAACGTAGGCTTTAGCTTTGTA
>CASKJV010000011.1 GCA_949388605.1 uncultured Clostridia bacterium | reverse complement strand
CTTTCATTCATAATATAATTTGTTAATAATCTATAAATAAGAGATTATAAGAATATATTTTATCAAATATGTTTGCAAATAATACAATATAAAAATGAAAAAATGTAAGCGTATCGAAAGTAAATTGAATATACAAATTCTTAATTTATGAAATGAGGGATGTTCACGTTGCCTTAGATATATGGGCAAGAAGTGAAAGAGGCGCATTTTATAAATTTAGAATTTGTATGAAATTTAGCTTGAGCGAGCACATTTTTAAATTTTTTTATATTGTATTATTGCAAGAGTAATATTAATAAATCTATTTTGTCAATCTATTATATCAGAGTAGTGCAAAGAGATTTGAAATATGTTATAGCCAAGTGTTCCATAAGGATTGCTGAATGCTATTAATTAATAAATAAATAAATTAGTTCTACAAGTTACAATGTAACTAATATAGTTTTCTTGAAAAAACAAGTAGTATGTGCTATATTGAAAATATCGAAAATATAAAAAATGGAGAAAACAATGGCAGTTATAGAAGTAAAAAATTTAGTAAAAGCTTATAAAATTATAAAAAAAGAAGATGGGTTAATCGGATACTTTAAAAACTTAATAAATCCAAAATATAGTGAATTTCAAGCTGTAAAAGGAATAAATTTTAGTATTCAAGAAGGAGAACTAGTTGGATATATAGGAGAAAATGGAGCTGGAAAATCAACAACAATAAAAATGCTTACAGGACTTTTAACTCCAACTTCAGGAGAAGTTATAGTAAATGGAATTAAACCAAATGAAAAAAGGATTGAAAATAATAAATATATAGGTGCTGTTTTTGGACAAAAAACTCAGTTATGGTGGGATTTACCAGTAATTGAATCTTTTGATTTAATTAAAAAAATGTACAAAATTCCAAATAATGAATATAAAGAAAACTTAAAAAAATTCACAGAAATATTAGAGTTAGAAGATTTGCTAAATAAGCAAGTTAAAAATTTAAGTTTAGGTCAAAAGATGAGATGTGAAATAGCAGCAACTTTCTTACATAATCCTAAAATAGTATATTTAGATGAACCAACAATAGGATTAGATGTGTTTGTAAAAGAAAATATAAGAAAATTTATAAAAGAAATAAACAAAGAAAAGAAAACAACAGTCATTCTTACCACACATGATTTAAAAGATATTGAAGATGTATGTGATAGAATAATTTTGTTAGATAAAGGTCAAATAATTTATGATGGAGAAAAACAAAAATTTAAAGATACATATGGTAAATATGTTTTTGCAGAATTTATAATAAAGAACAAAACAGAAAATATAAAATTAAATAATGCACAAATAATAGAAGAAACAGAAAACAGGCTAAAAATAAAATTTAGTCATGAAGAAGTAACAATATTAAAAGTAATGGATGAAATATCTAAATACTGTACAATAGAAGATATACATATGAAAGAAGCAGAATTGGAAGATATATTAAAAGAAATATATAAAGGAGCACATACAAATGTTAAAGTCAATGATAGCATTAGGAAAAATGCAATTTAATCAATATAATATATATAAATCTAATTTTTGGTTATTTACTTTAAATAGAATAGTAGAAATTGTAGTATATATTTTTGTATGGCAGGCGATATACAGTCAAACAGGAAATGCAGGTGGACTGACTATTTCTCAAATGGTAACATATTATATTTTAGCTATTTCATTTAGTTCTATAGCTACTTGGGGGATAAATGAAACTATGGCTCATTCTATAAGAAATGGTCAGATTAATAAAGAATTATTAAATCCTATTACATATTTTCAATATTACTTTGGTATAAATCTAGGTGAACTAGCTTTTGCAGGAGTAATAGGAATTGCAACATTTATAATATGTGCTATTTTCTGGAAATTAGTTTTACCAGCTAATTTATTAGATTTTGTTTTATGCATAGTTGTGATAGTACTAGGAATACCAATTACTTTCTTTATACAAATGATAGTTGGTATTTGTGGTTTTTATACAAATTCTATATGGGGAATGCAAATATTAAGAAAAGCAATAATTCAAATTTTTTCAGGAATTATTGCACCAATAACATTATTTCCTATATGGTTTCAAAAATTATCAGTTTGGCTACCATTTAAAGAATTAATTTATACACCAATAAATATATGGTTAGGTCAGGTAGAACATAGTCAAATAATGTTTGTAATTTTGAAACAAATAATATGGGGAGTAATTTTATATATTATAGCGAAATTATTTTTTAATCATGCAATTAAAAACGTAACAATAAATGGAGGATAACATGAAGAAAATATTAGATAATATAATTATATATTTTTCTTTACTAAAAGTATCTTTAAAAGAGATTTTAATTTATAGAATAGATTGTATTGTAGGAATAATATCTCAAATTATTGTACAACTTGTAAGTTTAATTTTTATATTGATTGTATTTCAGAATACAGAAAATATTGCTGGTTGGAATTTTGAACAAATACTTTTATTGTTTGGAGTAACAAGAATTTCTATAGGAATATCTGGTTATTGTTTTGATGGATTATATGAGATAGGGCCGAAGTATATAAAAAATGGAGACTTTGACAAAATTTTATTAAGGCCAGTTCATCCATTAATATCTATAATTGGAGCTTCTAGAGAGTTTGTTGCGATTGCAGATTTCTTTTTAGGATTAATTTTAACAATTTATATGTTAATTAAACTTTCAATACCAATAACTATATTTTTGATTTTTAAAATCATATGTTTTAGTATAGTAGGAGCTTTTATAATTGGAGCGATTTTAACAATAGCAAGTATTTCATCGTTTTGGACTTACAGATCTAATGAAGTAATATGGTCTATATATAGAATATATACTTTTTCAGAATATCCTATAAATATTTATAATAAGTTTATAAGAATACTAATAACTACAATTTTACCATTTGCTTTTGTTGCATATTATCCTACAATGGATTATTTAGGATTAAATAATTATATGATATATTTATCACCAGTAGTAGCTATTGTTTTATGGATAATTGCTGTTAAACTTTGGAATTTAGCATTAAATAAATATAGAAGTACAGGAACCTAGGATGATATGATTTTAAATTATGAAAAAAACTTGAACAGGTTACACTACTTATTAGTATATAAATCAAGAATAATTCTAGTAATGATACCAGATTAAGAGTAGCCAACAGAAAAGATAAAAAATATAGTATATTATCTTTAACCAATAATAGAAATAATAACAGAGTAATATTTAAAATTTTACCAATGTATCTTATACCACCTGAATTTGTCAATTTATATATTAATACTTGTATTTTTAGAAAAAATGTAATAAAATAAATAAAAATTATCACAATTTGTATAAAACTTTTTATATATGGAGATTTTTTCTGACAAAATCTTTTTTTATGTTATGATTAAATA
Organism: uncultured Clostridia bacterium; assembly: GCA_949388605.1. GTDB lineage: Bacteria > Bacillota > Clostridia > TANB77 > CAG-508 > Scatovivens. The sequence continues at coordinate 58,815 of CASKJV010000011.1, read as the reverse complement.
TTTATATATTAAAAGTGAGAGGTGGTTAAGGATGTTTCAAAATATTGCAGATGTGGATTTTCAAGAAGAATTAGATGAAGAAGAAAATAATAGTATTAAATATAGATTAAAACAAATTTTAAAAATTCAAAATGTAATTATTTATGTCATAACATTATTAATGTCTACACTATCAGTAAAAAATGAAATAATGCCTTTTGGCTTAGCAATGCTTTCAGCTTGTGTTGGAGAATCAGTGCCAATTATAGGTGTATTTATTATGGCTATTATTGGTACAGCCGTAGGAGGTGGAGTATCAGGTGTATTAAATTTTTTAATTACATCTGTAATTTATTTCATTTTTGTTCTATTATTCAAATCCAAAATTGCTATTGATGATAGAAATGAAAGTATAAAATCAGGTGGAAAATTATTTTCTGCTGTTACTGTAGTAGCATTAATAAAATATGTAAGAGGAAGTTTTCTATTTTATGATTTATTTATGGGGATAATTGCAGGAGCTATAACATATGTATTTTACAAAATTTTTGTTAATGGACTAGCATTTATAAAAAATATAAAAGTAAAAAGTGCTTTTACAACAGAAGAGTTAATAGGAAGTGTTATAATTATTTCTATAGCTAGCATTGTACTTAATAAAATAAATATTTTCTCTTTAAATATTAGTAATATAATTATAATTTTCATGATTATGGTATTAGGCTGGAAACATGGAATGATGGTTGGGGCAGTAACTGGAATTTCAGTAGGTTTGTCAATTTCTTTAATAGATGGTACAAGTTTTGTTCAAATTTCTATGTTTGCAATTTCAGGAATTTTATCAGGAATATTAAATAGATTTGGAAAAATAGGAGTTATAATAGGATTTTTATTAGGTAATGCTGTTCTTACATATTGGGTAAGAGGTGCATCACCAGTTATATTATATTTTAGAGAAATTTTCATAGCATCAATTGGATTATTATTAGTTCCAAAAACTTTTAAAATTGAGTTAGAAGATTTAATAGGAAATAAAACAAAGTTAATATCAAATAATGGGGAAAATAGATTACAATCAGCAAATGAGTCTGTATCTGAAAAATTAAAAACAATTTCTGACATGTTTAATCAAATAATGAATACAACATCTAGGGAAGAAATAATAGAAAAAGAAAACTTCATACAAGATTTTTTAGATAATTTAGAAGATGCAAAAAGCAATATTTTCTATGATGAAATCTCAAACGAAGAAACAGGAATTGCTAGAGATATTTGTGAAGTGTTAAGAGAAAATGATATTATAGTTGATAAAGAAGTAATTGAAGTATTAAAACAGCATAATAATTATGTTGTAATGCAAGATGAAAACATAAAAAATGATTTGCAAGAAATAGTAAAAATTGCAAATAGAACTTTGAAAATAGCTCAAATAAACAAAGCAAAAGAAGAAGAAAGAAAAAGAAATTTAGCTACAATGAGTGAAAGCTTAAAAAATGTAAGTAAAGTAATAGATGGTTGTGCACAAGAAATAGTAGAAAAGAAGGAAAATAAATTTTCTAAAAAAGAAGAAGAAATACAATTATTATTAAAAAGTAAAAATATAGATATTGAAGATTGTAGAGTAAAACTACTAAAGAACGGAAAATATATAGTAGAAATAAAACTTGATTTTAATAATAAACGCCTAAGAGAAAAAAGTATAATTACTAATATTTCGGATGTGATTTCAAAAGGGTTAGGAAATAAAGTTAAGTATCAAAGAGATAGAATAGATGAAGAAAATAAAGAATTTTATCAAGTATATTCTAGTGAAGATAAATTTGTTTTACAAGTTGGAAGTGGTAAAATAACAAAAGATGGAAATAAGGTTTCTGGAGATTGTAGTCTTCAAATAAAATTAGCAGATGGAAAATATTTATTAGCTATTGCAGATGGAATGGGAAGTGGAGAAAGAGCTAGAGAATCTAGTAAAATTACCTTAAGACTTATAAAGCAAATGTTGTCTGCTGGATTTGATAAAGAAGAATCTTTAGAAATGATTAATTCTAGAATAAGCCTTATGCAAAATAAAGAGTCATATTCTACTTTAGATGTAACAATATTAGATTTATATTCTGGAAAAGCAGAAATTATAAAAAATGCAGCATGTAATACTTACATAAAGAATAAAAAGAGTATAAATAAAATAGCATTAAATAATTTACCTGTTGGAATAATTGATAATATAGAATTACAATCAGAAACTTTAGATGTAAATGATGGTGATATTTATATTATGTGCAGTGATGGAATATTAGAAACAAAAGATGACACAAAAGATGATTGGTTCGAGAAGTTTTTAAGAAATGTTTCTACTAACAATGTTCAAAAACTTGCAGATTTAATTTTAGCAGAAGCAATAGATAATAATTTTGGCGTTGCTCAAGATGATATGACTGTAATTGTAAGTAAAATAGTTAAAAAGAAATAAAGTTATAATCTTTTATATACAGAGGAAAGACAAGCCAATTAAACTTATTTAAAATGTTGGAATTAAAAATATCTCTTATGTTTTATACAGAATATAAAGGATTATTAAATGCTATTATAGTAGTTATCTGTTGCTTATATAGATAAATTTCTTCGAAAAATACAAATATTTTCGAATGAAGAAATTGAAAAAGATTTAAAAATAGATGATGGAAGATAATAGGATATATTTTAAAAGAGTAAAAATATAAGCTGGTTAAATTTGTTTAACCAGCTTTTTTCTCTATATTAAATTCAATTTTTTTAGAAATCTTATTGATAGTTCACTATGTTTGTAATTGGATAATTCTTCTTTAGAAAGCCATATAATTTCTTTTGAATCAGAACTAGCTGATATAGAAGTAATATCGTTAATTTCCGATGTATATCTTAAATAAATTATTTGAGTTAGTCTACCTTTATAATCTATAATATTACTATCAAAATCGAACGGAGTTATTTTATCTAATTTTAAATTTACTTCTTCCAAAACTGCTCTTTTTATTCCATCTTCAAGAGTTTCGTCATTTTCAAGAGAACCACCTACAAAATGAAGACAATCTTCATAAGAGCCATCTGTTTTATTTTGTTTTACAAATAAATATTTATTTTGGTATTTTATTAAAACATTAAGAATAATTCTGTTAGGAATTTTAACAATATCTTTAAATTCATTAAGTAATATTTTACATATATTGGCTGTAGCATCTGGTTTAGCTAGATTAGTAGCATTTTGTTTCATAGTTTTCATTTTATCTAAATCTCTAGAAAGATTTTTTAAAGTTCTTGCAATACTATCTCCTTTTTTTAGCCATATAGCAACATTATTATCTACAAGAAATTCTGCATTTTCTTCTTCTTGCCCAGGAATTGGATTAATAACAACAATTGGAAGATGAGAAACTAAACTTTCAGTTATAGTAAGTCCACCTGGTTTTGTAATAACTCCAATAGAAATATGCATTAATTCGGGAACTTTATTCGAATATTCAATAATTTTTACTCTGTCAGAAGTATTTGTTAATTCAACTAATTCGTTGAACTTTTTATTCATTTTTTTGTTCTTACCAGATATAGCAACAACTTGAAGATCTTTAAATAATCTAATTAAGGCTTTAAGAACCATGTAAGTTGTATTTCTACCTAGACCAAATTCTCCACCAGCAAAGAATAATACTACAGGTTTTTCTGGAGTTAATTCAAATTCTTTATATATATTATCATTATTAAAAGGCTCTGAAAATCTGTTAGAAACAGGAATTCCTGTAACAAATATTTTATTATCTTCAACACCTTCATTAATCATATCAATTTTCATTTGATTGTTAGAAACAAAAAAGTAATCAACATATTCATATGAGATTAGCCATTGAGGATGTATATGATAATCTGTTAATATAGTTGCAATTTTACAATTGATTTTTTCTTTTCTTTTTAAGATAGCACACATTTGAGTAGCGAATGGATGAGTGGAAATAATTAAGTCTGGTTTAAATTCTTGTAATAAAGAATTTAGTTTAAGTGACATTAATTTATTTGTAGCTGTACTAATGTGTGATAATGCTCCATTTTTGGATTGCTGATAAACTTGTTTCCATGCCCAAGGAGCTTTTTTGGCTAATTCTTTATATGCTTCTGTTGATACTTTATTTAAGTACTTATTTATATATTCAATACAATCTACGATTTTTATTTCAACATCTGAACCGTAAACTTTATCTAAATGACTTTCTATAGATTTTGCTGCTGATAAATGTCCACCACCATAAGAACCATAGAATACTAGTATTTTTTTCATATTTTTCCTTTCATAAAACTAAAATTTAGGAGCATTTTTAATATTTGAGTAATATCTAAACTAGAAAAAAATTTTGAAGTTAATTAAATTCATATTAAAAATAACCTTAAATTTTATAGCTAAATTTTGAAGTTATTATATCATTATGAGTATATTTTTTCAATATATGGAAAAAATAACTGAAAAATTAAGAATTTATATGAGGAGAGAGTATATGAAAGAAAAAATTTTAAAAGCGTTAATAGGGATATTAATAATATCAACAATAATTACTGGATATTACGCATTTAGACTTAGAGAACGATATACAGTTTTAAGTAATAATAATTATACAGAAGCCTTTAGCAATCTAGTAAATTATATGAATACTATTGAAAATTATTTGGCAAAATCGATGATATCAAGAACTCCAGAACAGGCAACAAAAACATTAACAGAAATATGGAAAAATTCAGATTTAGCAATAGTATATTTATCTAGAATTCCATTGAGTGAAGATGGATTATCACAAACATCGAAATTCTTAAATCAAGTTAGTGATTATTCTTATTCATTATCAAGGAAAAGTATTTCAGGAGAAGAACTAAAAGATGAAGACTTTAATAATTTAAAAGATTTGTATCAATATAGTGTAAGTTTAGAACAAACTTTAAATCAATTATCAGAAGAAATATATAATGGGAGTATAAATTGGAAAGATTTGAATGTAAATTCAAATAATAAATTTGCACAAGCAGTTGACAGTATAAATGTATTTTCAAATATCGATGATAATTTAAATGAATATGAAGGTTTAATTTATGATGGTGCATATTCCGACCATATAAATAAAATGGAAAAATTAGGATTAACAGGTGACGATATTGATGAAGAAACAGCCAAAGGCAAAGTTAATGAATTTTTTGCTGATTCAGAATATTCCGTGAAAAATATAGAAAATAATGGTTTTATAGAAAATGCAGATATTCCAATATATGATTTTTCAGTTGAATTTAATAATATTAAAGAAAAATGTAGTATATCAATTTCAAAAAAAGGTGGTCATGTAGTTGAAACTTCTTTTGATAGAAATGTAGAAGAAGAAAAAATTAGTGAACAAGAGGCTAATGAAATTGGAAAAAAATATTTGGATTCCAAAGGTTTCAAAAATATGAAAGAAACATATTTTGTAAAACAAGGAAATATTGTAACTATTAATTATGCTTATAATGATAATGGAGTAGTAGTTTATCCAGACTTAATTAAAGTAAAAATTGCGCTTGATAATGGTCAAATTTTAGGAATAGAGACAAATGGATATTTAAATTCTCATACTGATAGAAAAAAATCTACACCAAAAGTTTCATTAGAAGAAGCAAGAAGTAAGTTAAATGCAGAATTAGAAATAATATCAGAAGGAATGGCGATAATTCCAACAGAGTGGAAAACAGAAATTTTATGCTATGAATTTAAAGGAAAAGTAAATGATAAAGAATTTTTAGTGTATATAAATGTTGATACAGGAAAAGAAGAAGATATTTTGGTAATATTAGACACACCAGGAGGAACTCTTACAGTATAATGAGCAATTGGGGACGTAAATAAATGGACATTTTTGTCCATTTATTTACGTATGTTGCTATTGCATGAAAGTTGTTAAAAAAATTTAACAAAAACATTGAAATTGTTACAATATTGTTATAATATAATAACCAGTAACCAAAAACTGTTAATTTGAATAAATTATAGTAATAATTTTCCACAAAACTATACAGAATTGTGGATTACATATAGGAGGAAATATTGCAAGTTAAGATAAATAACTGGAATATTAATTATGAAGTTATAGGTGAGGGGAATCCAGTAGTTTTATTGCATGGATGGCTAGCAGATTTAGAAACTATGAGACCTATTGCTAATAATTTAAGTAAAAATTTTAAAGTTTATTTAGTTGATGTTGTAGGATTTGGTAAAAGTGATTTACCAGAACATCCATTAAATACTAATGATTTTGGAGATTTTCTAAAAGAATTTTTAAATACGTTAAAAATAAAAAATCCAATTTTAATTGGTCATTCTAATGGTGGAAGAACAATTATAAATGCAGTTGGTAGAAAAGTTGTTAAACCAAGAAAAGTTATCTTAATTGATAGTGCTGGTTTAAAACCCAAAAGAAAATTGGGTTATTATCTAAAAGTAGGCTTTTATAAAACTGGTAAATTTTTGTTAAATCTATTGCCAAACACAAAGAAAATAAAAGCTTTTAAAGAAAAACTTAGAAATAAAGTAGGATCTAGTGATTACAAATCTTCAAGTAATGTTTTAAAAGAAACTATGAAGTTAATTCTAAATGAAGATTTATCAAAATTATTACCTAATATTAATGTTCCAACATTATTATTTTGGGGTACTTTAGATAATGCTACACCAATTAGCGATGGAAGAAAAATGGCAAAATTAATACCAGATAGTGGATTAATTGAATATCCAGGTTCATCACATTTTTCTTATTTAGAAAATATAAATAATTTTAATACTGTAGTTAATGAATTTTTAAAAAATGATATATAAAGGGGAATTGCTAATGGAGAAAGCATTATTAAACTTTAGTTTAATTTTAATATTAGTATATTTTTATAAAATTACAAGACATGGATTACATATTTTGCAATTAGAAAATTATTATGTAGATAGATATGTAGTATGGATGAAACGATATATAAAAAAAGTTATTAATATAAAAAAGATTATTCTTTTAATAGTACCAATTATATGTTTCATTATTAATACTAAAGTTTCAAATATAATTGGATTTGTAATTGAAATATTTATCTTATTATATTTCATAATTACAACTAAAAAACAAAAGGAAAAAAAGGCATTTGTTGTAACTTCTAGAATAAAAAGAGTTTATATAACATATTTAATCTTATTTATTTTAGTATTTGCTTTAGCAAATATATTAAATTACAGAATTGTTTTAAGTATAGTAAATGTTTGTACTATGTTTGCATATGTATTTGTTTATATAGTAAGTTTAATAAATAGACCAATTGAAAAATATATTAGAAGAGGCTTTTGTAAAAAGGCAAAACAGAAACTAAAAGATATTCCAGGACTTAAAGTAGTAGGAATTACAGGAAGTTATGGAAAAACAAGTACAAAATACATTGTAAATACTATACTTTCACAAAAATATAATACATTAATGACACCTGAAAGTTACAATACTACAATGGGAGTTGTTAGAACAATTAATGAGAAATTAACTTCTATGCATCAATTATTTATTTGTGAAATGGGAGCTAAGTATATAGGAGATATTAAAGAAATAACAGATATAGTAAAGCCTAGTTATGGAATTTTAACTGCTATTGGGCCTCAGCATTTAGATACATTTAAATCTTTAGATAATGTTAGAAAAACAAAACTTGAATTAATAGATAGTCTTCCAGATGATGGAATTGCATTTGTTAATTGGGAAGATGAAAATATTAGAAATTCAAAGATTACTAAAAATATGGTGAAATTTGGATTATCAAAAGAAGCAGATTATTATGCGGAAAATATAGACATTACAGAAAGAGGATCTTCATTTGATGTTGTAATTCCTGGCAAAGATTCTATTAGAATTAAAACAAGATTGCTTGGAAATTTAAATATTTTAAATATTGTTGGAGCTGTTGCAATAGCAGATAAATTAGGACTTACACCAGATGAAATTAAAGTAGGAGCTAAATATATTAGACCAGTTACTCATAGATTAGAATTAAAACAAAATCCAAATGGAAGTATGATAATAGATGATGCCTATAATTCTAATATAAAAGGTGCAAAAATGGCACTTGAAGTTTTAAAATCTTTTAAAAATAGAAAAAGAATTTTAATTACTCCAGGGATAGTAGAACTTGGAGATAAAATGAATGAGATAAATCAAGAACTTGGAAGATGTGCAGCTGATAGTAGTGATTTTATAATACTAGTAGGAGCAACTCAAACTATTCCAATTTATAATGGAATTAAAGAAAAAGGATATCCAGAATCTAACGTGTATATTGCTAAAAATTTGCAAGAAGCATTAAGCAAAATGAATCAAATAATAACTAATGATAGTGTTGTTTTGTTGGAGAATGATTTACCTGATAACTATCTATAATTTTTAAGATAATTGAATTTAGCTACGTTGTTCTCAACTGTTTTTCATTCAATGTACAAAAAGTACACCTCATGAAACAACAATTTCATACGCCTTGTTAAATTACAATTCATTTAAAAATTATTGTTTTGTAATTTTCAAGTAATAATATTAGAAAATTAGAGATTAAACTTAATTAAACAATAATAATTTTGTGTTTTATTAGGTAGAAGTTAATTAAAATAAAATCTTAATGTTAGTATTTTGAGTATTTAAAAATACTAGACTATAAGTAAATAGAAAGGATGATAAATAAATGAAAATTAAAGTAGGAATATTTTTTGGAGGAAACTCTGTTGAACATGAAATATCAGTAATTACTATGAATCAAGCTATTTCAAGTTTAAACCCTGAAAAATATGAAATTGTTCCTATATATATTGCTAAAAATGGTGTAATGTATACAGGTGACGATTTACTAGACTTATATTCATTTAGAGATATGGAAGTGTTACTAAAAAGATGTTATAAAGTAGCAGTTATAAATGATGGAAAACAAGTAAAGGTTGTAAGAACACCAGCTCCATGGATTGGAAAAAGAGTTTTAAATACAATAGATGTTGCATTTCCAATTGTTCATGGAACAAATTGTGAAGATGGTACTATTGCAGGTTTTGCAACTTTATTAGGTATTCCATTTGTAGGACCAGATATAATGTCTTCTAGTATTGGTATGGATAAAATTTTGCAGAAAAAAGTTTTAAAAGAATCTGGGATACCAGTTGTAGATTTCCATTCTTTTTATTCAGTAGAATATGTAAAAGATGAAGAAAAAATATTAAAAGAAATTGAAGAGAAAATTGAATATCCAATGATTGTAAAGCCTGGAAATTTAGGATCAAGTGTAGGAATTAAAAAAGCAAAAAATAAACCAGAACTTGAAGAGGCTATCGAATTTGCAATGGAATTTACTGATAGAGTAATTGTTGAAAAAGCAGTTGAAGATTTAAAAGAAATAAATTGTTCTGTTATTGGAAATCAAGTAGAAAGAGAAGCATCAGTTTGCGAAGAACCATTTTTCTCTGATGAGATATTAAGTTATACAGATAAATACATAGGTGATGGAAAAACAAAAGGTGGAACAATTGGTGGTGCAAAAGGACTTGCTTCAAAAGGAGCAGTAAAAGGGGCTGGACAAAAAGGAGGAGAAAACCAATTTGCAAACAAAAAAATACCAGCAGATATTAGTAAAGAAAAGACAGAGGAAATTCAAAAATTAGCTAAAGAAGTATTTAATGTTTTAGGGTGCAATGGAGTAGCTAGAGTTGATTTTTTAATAGATAATAAAACAGAAAATGTCTATGTAAATGAAATTAATACAATACCAGGAGCACTTTCATATTATTTATGGGAAGCATCAGGAAAAACTTTTGAACAAGAATTAGATGAAATTATTGAACTAGCTATCAAAAGACATAGAGATAGAGAAAAATTAACATTTTCGTATGACCAGAATATACTTGCTATGCAAGGTGGAACAAAAGGTGTTAAAGGAATGAAAAAATAAAATCTTGAGAAAAGTCCAGAATGAATTCTGGATTTTTCTTGAAAAAACTTCACAAAAAAAAATGGACATGGTATAATTAAAAAGAATTTTCAAAAAGTTCGGGGGATGTTGAAATGATTTTTAAAGATTATTACAAAATATTAGGTTTACAAACAAATAAAGTGAGTCAAGCAGAGATTAAAACTGCTTATCGTGAGCAAGCAAAAAAATATCATCCTGATGTTAATATAGCAAATAAAAAATATGAAGAAAGATTTAAAGATATAAATGAAGCTTATAGAGTTCTTTCAGATAATATAAGTAAACGCAAATATGATAGAATGTGGCATAGAAATGTTGGAAAAGCTAATTCTTCTTATGAAGAAAGTAAAAGAAGTAAAGACTCTTTATTTAGTGATTTCTTTAATATGTTTTTTGGAAATGTAGAAGAAAAGAAAGTATTAAAAGAAAAAAATAAAAAACAACATTCAGTTAGAGGAGAAAATATAGAAACAGAAATTAATATTTCTATAGAAGATGCTTTTAGAGGAAAAGAGCAAACAATAGGAATAAGAACTATAGAAGGAAATCTTAAGAAATTTAAAGTACAAGTTCCAGCTGGAATACAAAACAATGAAAAGATTAGAATTGTTGGACAAGGCAAACAAGGAAAATCTGGTGGAAAGAATGGGGATTTGTTTATAAGAGTAAGAATTAAAAATGACGAAAGATTTACTTTAGATGGATATAATATAAAAACAAACTTATATTTAACTCCATGGGAAGCAGCTCTTAGTACAAAAGTAACTATAAATGGAATAAATGAAGATGTATCTGTTTATGTACCAGCAGGTATTCAAAGTGGAGAAAAAATAGAAATTGATAATAAAGGTTATAAAGATGGAAAAGGTGGAAGAGGTAAATTAATTTTAGATACAAAAATAATGATACCAAAAAACCCTAAAGAAGAAGTAATAGAGCTATTTAAAAAGATTGATCAATTGTCAGAATTTAACCCAAGAAAAAGTTAACATAAATCTAATAAATGATTGACTTTTTACTTTGATTAATATATAATTATTATGTAATTTAATGAAATCAAAAGAAAAAATCACATTTGTAATAAACTTTTATAAGGAGAGTAAAAATAAATGGTAGAGGATAGTTTACAAGGAAAATATTTTAGTATTACAGATCCACAAGATATACGAACTGTAATATATCAGGTAAATAAAACAGAAAGAGAATTCGCAAAAACTGCACCAAAGTATACAGTTGAAAGATTAGAATATTCTGAAGAAATGGTTGGAGAAAATAACAAAAAAACATTTTTTGTTAATAATCCTGCGCCAGAAGGAAATCCATTAGTAATACTATCTTTTGCAAAGGAAAAGGTAGTAGTTAATATGGGATTTTTAGACTATGATGTTGTAAAAATCTCAAAAAAACCTATGCCTATGAGATTTAAAACTTTATATAATGAAGAAGAAACAGAATATAAAGACTTTGCTTATACACCAAACATGAAAAGACCTATTTCAATAATAGATCCAGAAACTGGTGAAGAGGTAAAACCAATTTTATATTTTGATGAAGATGCAAATGAAGTTAAGGGAAAATGTAAACTTAAACCTTACAAGAAATATTTTGCGTTTGAAATTAGAGAAGGCAAAAAATAAATGATAAAATGCCGAAAGGAGAAGATTAAAAATGGAAAATGCTAAAACTTCAAATGGGGTTAATGCAAATAGAAGACAAGAAATGGCTGTTCAAAGAGATGCTAATATTAAAAGAGATATAGCAAAATTTACAGGAGATTCTAGTAAAACAATTAATACAAATTGCACATTATTTGATGTAAAACCAAGAGAATTAGAACAAAATAATAGTACATCAGGTGCTACAGATACTAATTCAGGTGCAACAGCGAGAAATGCAACAATAGAAACTTCAAATCCTGTTACACAAACTTTGGCTAATGTTGAATTAGCAGGACTTTATATAAAAGCGTATGAATTAGAAAAAGAAAAAGACCTTGATGAAGAAGAAAAAGAAAACGAGAGCGATAGAGAATCTAAATAATTTGAACAGTTACACTTATAGTTTTAATAAAAACGTTACATAAGAAAAGGTGATATGAATATGGGATTTTTTGAAAAAATAAGAGTTGCAATAAGGAAAATAAGAGGAAAATTAATTGTAGGATTAATAATTATACTAATTGTATTAGTATGGGGAGGTGCCCCACTTGCTGTTGCAACTGCATATGCTAAAAATGTTCCTGCTGAAATAAATTTTGATTGGGAGATATTTCTTATAAAGTTATTTGAAGGTCTACAAGCACCATTAAAATCTTTTGAATCAATTTTTGTTACTAAAATGGGGGGACATTATTTTTGGAGTATAACAAAAGGATTCTTTGGAGTATATGGATTAGCAACATTGGTTGGGATAGCAAAGGCTTTTCCAAAACATGAATATGAAGATATTGAAAATGGATCTAGTGATTGGAGTGAAGGTGGCGAACAATATAAAGTATTAAGTAAGAATAAAGGTATTGTTCTAGCTGAAAAAAATTACTTACCAGTAGACAAACGTGGTAACGTAAATGTACTTGTTGTACGGAGGATCTGGTGCTGGTAAATCTGCTTCATTTGTTATTCCAAATGCATTACAATTGTTAGGATCATATGTTTTTACAGATCCAAAAGGTGAATTATATGATAAAACAGCAGGGTATTTTAAAGCAAAAGGATATGATGTTAAAGTATTAAACTTAGTGCATCCTCAAAATAGTGATGGATATAATCCTTTACATCATATAAATAATGAAATAGATGTTGATATTATTGCAAACACAATAGTAAAGGGGCAAGGAGATGGAGGAAAAAGTTCAGATCCGTTCTGGGATGACATGGCAGAAATGTTAATGAAAGCCTTAATCTATTATTTAAAATCAACAAGACCACCAGAAGAACAAAGTTTAGCAAGTTGCTCAGAACTTGTAAGAACTGCCAATAGTAATGGTGGAGATAATCTACTTACAAATTTAATGAATCAATTATCAATAGACCATCCAGCTAGAATGTATTACAAAAATATTGAAATGTTACCAGACAAAACTTTTGGTTCTGTACTTGGTACTTTACAATCAAAATTAGGTAAGTTTGACTCAAAAGAAATTGCAGAAGTTACATCTACAGATACAATAAATTTTACAGAAATTGGTAATAAAAAAACAGCGGTATATGTTATTTCTTCCGATACACATACAGCTTATGACTTCTTGCTTACAATATTTTTCTCACAAATGATACAACAATTATATGACTTTGCAGATGTTAAGGGAGGAGAACTTCCAGTACCTACATATTTTATTCTGGACGAGTTTGCTAATATAGGACAAATTCCAGATTTCGATAAAAAGATTTCTACATCAAGAAGTAGAAAAATTTCTTTTAGTGTTATTTTACAAAACCTAGATCAATTAGAAGCTGTTTATAAAGAAGCTTACGAGACAATTATAGGAAACTGTGATACTCACCTTTTCCTAGGATCAAATTCACAGAAAACAGTTGAATATTTCTCAAAAGCATTAGGTGAGAAAACAATAACAAGGGACAATATATCTGTTAATAAAGATAGAGAAGATTGGAAGCAAGGTAAGAGTGAATCTGATCAAGTTATGGGTAGAGCACTTATGACACCTGACGAATTAAGAAGAATGGATGTTGATCTTTGCATTATTTATGAAAAAGGTATAAAACCAGTTAAAGCAAATAAATATTATTATTTTAAATATCCAGAAGGAAAATTAGTAACAAGATTTAAATCAGACCATAATGATGTTCGTGTTGAAAGAGGAATATGGAGAAAATTTAATCCATACAATCCATATGTAGAAGGAGATGAAAACTCAGGAAATGGAATGTCAGGAGGAACTGCTGCATCACTTGAATCATTAGACGATTTATTTGCAGATGAAAGTGATGACATGAATGTTTCTAGTCCTTTAAATAATAACTCTAATTATTCAAATCGAGCTATGCCTCAGGAACCATTAGATCCTGCTGAAGAAGAAAAAAGGCAAGCTGAATTAATGGATATCCAAAAGGAATTGGAAGCAAAATTTGACGAACTATTTGGTTCAATAGATTCTGATAATTAATAGTATAATTTGAAAATAAATAAAAAATAAAGAATAAGAAGATATTTCTTATTCTTTATTTTTTATTTAGTAGGAAAGTGCTCTGCACTTCCTACTAAATAAAAGCTTCGCTAATTTTGCACACAATTTTGTACAATAAAATTGGCGCTTCGAACAAATACGTGGACGATTTAGTAAATTTTTGTATTTTGTAATTATCATATAGTCCACTTTTGTTTTAAAAGCGAGAACAAATATTCGCAAAATGCGTTGACTATATTTGAATGCTGTGATAAAATTATAAAACTAAAAAGAGAAAGAAGATGGTAAAATGAAATTTGTACATATAGCAGATATGCATTTTGATGCACCATTTACTTCTTTAAATTCTAAAGAAAATTTAGGAGAAAAAAGAAGGCTTGAGCAAAGAAATGCTTTTAAAAAAGTTATAGATTATGTAAAAGAGAACACAATAGAATATTTGTTAATAGCAGGAGATTTATATGAACAAGAATATGTAAAAAAATCTACAATAGACTATATTGCTAAACTTTTTAATGAAATACCAAATACAAAAATATTCATATCTCCTGGAAACCATGATCCATATATTAAGAATTCATATTATGATACATATGATTTTGGAGACAATGTATATATTTTCAGAAATTCTAACATAGAAAGATATGAAGATGAAAATGTAAATATATATGGAATGGCATTTAACGAATTTTACATGAATAATTCTCCATTAGAAAATATTATATTACCATATTCTAATAAACCCAATATATTACTTGCTCATTGTGATTTAAATGGTTCAAAAGACAAAGAAGGATTTTCTTATAATCCTATATTAGAATCAAAATTAAACTCTATAGGTTTCGATTATTGTGCTATTGGTCATGTTCATAAAAATAATTTGGACAATAAAAATAAAATTTATTATCCAGGTTCAACTATTTCTCTAGGTTTTGATGAACTTGGAAAACATGGAATGATTATAGGAGAAATAAAAAAAGAAAATTTTAATATGAACTTTATTCAACTTGATGAAAGAAATTTTGAAGAACTTGAAATTAGTGTAGATGATTTCGATTCCAAAGAAGACCTTATTGAGGAACTTTTAAATTACAGATACAATAAAATGACAATGTATAAAGTTATTTTAATAGGAAAAAGAAAATTTGAAATTAATACTCGAGAAATATTAAGAGTAGTTTCTCAAACTAATATATTAAAAGTAAAAGATCAAACAAAATTAGATTATGATTTAGAAGAACTATCTAAACAAAACAATTTAAAAGGGATTTTTATAAAAGAAGTATTAAGTATGTATGAAGAAGGAAAATGCACTGAAGCAGAATATCAAAAGGCTATAGAAATAGGTTTAGAAGCAATGTAAAGAGGTGAAAAGTTTGAAAATAAATAGTTTTAAAATAAATGGATTTGGAAAATTACAAAATAAAGATATTGAATTAACAGATGGCATAAATATTATATTTGGAGAAAATGAATCTGGAAAATCTAGTATGTTAAAATTTATTTCATGTATGTTTTATGGAGCTTCTAAAAATAAAAATGGGAAAGATATTTCAGATTTTGATAAATATAATCCATGGAAAAATGAAGAATTTTCAGGAAAAATAAACTATGTTTTAGATAATGGAGAATATTTTGAAGTATATAGAGAATTTAAAAAGAAAAATCCAATTATATATAATTCAAATAAAGAAGATATATCTAAAACATTTAAAATAGATAAAACAAAAGGAATAGAATTTTTTATAGAACAAACAGGAATTGATGAAGAAACGTTTTATAATACTGCAATTTCAGAACAAGAAGGAATAAAACTTAGTAAATATAGTCAAGCTAGCATTGTGCAAAAAATTAGTAATTTAATTTCTTCCGGAGATGATAATATATCTTTTAAAAAATGTATGGATAAAATTACGAAAATGCAAAATGAGCAAATTGGAACAGAAAGAACATCTCAAAGACCAATAAATATTGTTGATTCTAAAATTCGTAAATTGATAGATGAAAAATCAAGTTTAGAAAGGTATAAAGAGAGAAGTACAGAGAGTCTAGAAGAAAAGGAAAATTTAATTTCTGAAATAAAAAAAGATGAATATAAAAAAGAGTTTTTAAAAGAAATAAAAAATAAATTAGATAATAATAGAGTAAAAAGTGCTGAAATTAATTTTAACAAAAATTTGCAACAAGAATATAATAATAAAATTAAAGAACTAAATAAAAAAATTGCAGATAACAATATCGAAGAAAAATATGAAAAAGTTAATTCTAAAAATTATTATATATCATTAATTATTTTATTTATAGCTTTTATACTATTAATATTGCTTAGTCCAATGAAATTAATTTCAGTTGTTCCCGTTGTTCCAATGGTATTAATAATATATAAATTACTAGAAGATAAAAGAAAATCAGAAAATATAAATTTAAATAGAAAAGATAGTACAGATAAAATAATAAATGAAATAGATATTTTAAAGCAAAATCAAGAAAATCAGAGGAAAGAAGCAGAAGAAAAAGAATATAAATTAAATAAAGAAATTGAAAAAGATAAAACAGAATTAATTAAAAAATATCAAGATTATATCAATATAGGATATATAGAAAAAAATTTAAATAAAAGTTATGATCAAATAGTCAAGGAAATAGATCTGAAAGATAATAGGATAAATACATCTAAATTTAGATTACATGCTATAGAAAACAGCGAAAAAGAAATTAATCTTAAGTTAGAGAGTTTAGCAAGTATAGAAGAGGAACTAGAGTCAATTGAAGAAGAAAGAGAAGAGCTAATTTCTTTAAATAATTCTTACAATATAGCTAAAGAATGCTTAGAAAGATCATATAAACAAGTTAAAGAGAATATAAGTCCTAAGTTTACTCAAAATTTATCTAATATTATTTCAGAAATTTCTAATAATAGATATAAAAATGTTGTTGTTACTGATAGTGAAGGTCTAAATGTAGAAATTGAAGATGGAAGATATATATCAGCTTCTAGATTAAGTGTTGGAACAATAGATCAAATGTATTTATCTTTAAGATTAAGTGCACTAAAAGAAATATCTGATGAAAGTATGCCAATAATTTTAGATGAATCTTTTGCTTATTTTGATAATGATAGGCTAACAAATATTTTAAAATACATAAAAAATAATTTTGAAAACAACCAAATTATTATATTTACTTGTTCAGATAGAGAGAAAAACACTTTAGATAATTTAAATATAGATTATCATTTAATAAATCTTGAAAAATAGGTAAATTTAGGTTATAATATAAATGTTGTAATTTAATAATATATTTAACAAAGGATTGAAATTTATATAATATCTATTGTTTTATACATTTTAATAGTGAACAAATACGAAACACACATAATTTTACTAAAAAGCTATAATTATTTTAAATGTGTTTCTTTTGTCATAAAATAATTTATATAATAAAAAGGAAGAGGTTTTTATGTTTCAAAGATTAGAAGACGTAGAAAAAAGATATGAAGAACTAAATGGGTTAATTAGTGATCCAGAAGTTATTTCTAGACAAAATGAATGGAAAAAGTTAATGAAGGAACATAGCGATATAGAAGATATAGTTCTAAAATATAGAGAATATAAAACAGTATCTAAAAATTTAGAAGAAGCTAAAGAAATGCTTAACGATCCAGAAATGAAAGAATTAGCAGAAATTGAAATGTTAGATGCAAAAGAAAAGCTTCCCAAATTAGAAGAAGAATTAAAAATACTTTTAATTCCAAAAGATCCAAATGATGATAATAATGTTATTTGCGAAATAAGAGCTGGAGCTGGTGGAGAAGAAGCTGCACTATTTGCAGGAGTTCTATTTAGAATGTATTCTATGTATGCAGAAAAAAAGCATTTTCAAATACAAGTTATAAATGAAAATGAAACTGGAATAGGTGGATATAAAGAAATATCTTTTATGATTACTGGAAAAGGAGCATATAGTAGATTCAAATTTGAAAGCGGAGTTCATAGAGTTCAAAGAGTACCAGACACAGAAAGTAGCGGTAGAATTCATACTTCAACAGCAACAGTAGCAGTTTTGCCAGAAGTAGAAGATGTAGAAATTGAAATAAATCCAGCAGATGTTAGAATGGAAGTGTTTAGAGCTTCTGGAGCAGGAGGTCAACATGTTAATAAAACATCTTCAGCTGTTAGATTAATACATGAGCCAACAGGTATTGTTGCTGAATGCCAAACAGAAAGATCTCAATTACAAAATAGAGAATATGCAATGAGATTATTACGTTCAAGAATATATGACCAAGAAAGAGAAAAACAAGAAAAAGCTGTTGCTAGTGAAAGAAAAAGTCAAGTAGGTTCTGGAGATAGAAGCGAAAAAATAAGAACTTATAATTATCCTCAAGGAAGAATTACAGATCATAGAATTGGATTTAGCATTTTCCAAATGGAAAACTTTTTAAATGGAGATATGGACGAAATGATAGATAATCTTATTGCAACAGATCGTGCAGAAAAATTAAAAGGTAATCAAGATTAGTTTAAAATGAAAAATGAGATTTAGAAATTTTCCTAAACCTCATTTTTTTTATTTAGTAGGAAAGTGCTCTGCACTTCCTACTAAATAAAAGCTTTGCTAATTTTTGCACACGATTTTGCACAACAAAATCGGTGCTTCAAACAAATACGTGGACGATTTAGTAAATTTTTGTATTTAGTAATTATCATATCGTCCATTTTTATTCTATTATTTGAGATAAAATACCAATTACTAATCCTAACATATTGCCAAGAGAAGCAAATCTACCTTTATACATATTTTTAGATTCAGGAATTAATTCACAAGAAACAATATATAGCATTGCTCCAGCCGCAAAAGCTAAAGAAATACCAATTAAATCTAAAGAAATACTTCCTAAAATTGAGCCTACAAAAGCACCAAGACCAGTTGTTAATCCTGAAATTACTGTTATAATAATTGCTTTAAAAGCGGAAGTTCCAGCAATTTTTAAAGGTAAAGATATAGAAATACCTTCTGGTATATCATGAAGAGCAATTGCAATAGCAAGTTTAAAGCCAAGTGTATTTGAAGATTCAAAACCAGCACCAATAGCTAATCCTTCTGGAAAATTATGTATTCCTAATCCAATTGCTATAATAATTCCAGTTTTAAGAAGGCTATTTTCTACTTTTTTGTTATTTTTATAGTGAGAATTTACTATATTATCACACAAAATCATAGAGATAATACCAATAAATATTCCTATTATGCATTTAGTAATACTAATAATTTTAAGTGCTTCTGGAATTAAGTCAAAACAAACAATTGCTGTCATTAAACCAGCAGCAAATTCTAGAATAAAACTTAAAAATTTTTTCGATTTTATATTTAAAAATGCACCAATAAAGCCACCAATCGAAGTTCCCAAAATTCCAAAAATAAGACCATAAAAACTAATTATTCCAATATCCATAAAACATCCTTTATAATTTATTATATGGCAGATAAACCATATTAATACAAGCAACAATTACAGATTTTCAAGTGAATCTAATTATCTGTTTTTGCAAAATTGTAGTTGTTCTAAAATAATTATATTTAAATAGAAAAAATATATTACAAAAATACCTCCCAAATCTAGGAGGTATTTTTGATGACAATTACATTTTCAAGTACTATAGCCGGAATTATAGGATTATTTATTTTCCGAGCATGATATAAGATATGTTTACCTTTAAAAAGCCATCCATTTGAAGAAACAACAATTGGATGTGGAAAATGTTTATAATAGTTATAATAGTTTTCAAGTTTCTTCAATTTTGTGGGATCAAGATATTTAAAAGGAATTAAATTTATCAAAGTAGAAGCATCGTAAAGAGTAACCCAATCAGAAGGAAGTATAAAATCTTGTTTTTCTATAATTTTTTTATTTTTCTTAACACAATCTAAATAAAATTGTTGTTTTTCTTCTGAAGAATGTAAATCTAAATACCTTTTAAATTGATATAAAGTCATATCAGTTTTTCTATTATTGCAATTTTTGCAAGCAGGACATAAATTATCTGGCAAACTTACACCACCCCAACTACGAGGGTATATGTGGTCTAATGTTCTATTATTTTGGAATAATGACTTTCCGCAATAGTAGCAAGTATTATAGCCATGTAATTTATAAGCTAAATTGTACATTAAGTCTTCATAATGTAGAGAACCTTCAATATATAATATACCATTTTGTACGTAGGCACAATTATTAGGGCCTCTATATGTATAAATAAATTGTTCGGGTAACCGTATATTCATAAGATCACTCCTTTATAATGTATACACAGTATAGTATTAGTTTCAATACTATAATATAAAAATTATATATATATGTCAATTGTTGTATAAAAAATTATGTAAAAACCAGAGAATCTAGGGAAGTAATATTTTGGGCTGTTTGAACAAAGTAAATAACATGGAAAATAAATGAATATTTTTAGCTGTTTGAATGTAGTGAATTAGATTAAAAAAATGAATATTTTTTACTGCTTGAATGTACTAATTAGATTAAAAAAATGAATATTTTTTACTGTTTGAATAGAGTGAATTAGATTAAAAAAAGAATATTTTTTACTATTTGAACAAAATAAATTACTTTTAAAAGACAATTAGCATAATGTTACTAAAAAGATATAAAATTTTGTATGTAATCTTTTTGTTACATTACAAAAATCGATTTCTCCATTCCTTTAATAGAAAGAGTTTGGTAAATTTTTGATTTTTAAAGTGTCAAACTCGAGAAAACTTCTTAAAAAGCCTGAAAAATTGACAAAAGTAGGAAAAAAGAGTATAATATGAGTGTTATGTAAATAAAAAACTTATTTAAGAGAGGATTTCTTTTTATGGAAAGTAAAAGAAAAATTTCGTTAAGTATAAGTATTATCTTAATACTATTTTTTGTATGCATTTTTACTTCTAGAGTAGATGCTACAGAAGAAAATGAATTTTGTTATTTATCAGATATTCCTTATATCGCAAACCAATCCTCAGTTGGTTGGAGAGAAATAACAAAAGATAAAACACCAGATAATACACCATTATCTGTAAAGGTTGAAGGAGCAGCATATAATTTTGAAAAAGGAATTTTTGCTCATGCAACTTCAACAGTTGTATATGATCTAACAAATTATTCAGAATATGACTATTTTACAGCGTTTGTAGGATTAAATACAACATCAACTAAAGGTGATGGTGTTAAATTTGATATTTTTACATCAGTAGATGGAAAAAACTGGGAATCTAAAATGGAAAATGGACCATTAGATAAGATACCAGGACAAGATTCAACTTTTGTAAAAATTGATATTAAAGAAGCTAACTATTTAAAATTAGTTGCTGATGATAAAACATCAAATGCAGCAGATCATTCTGTTTATGCGGATGCTAAATTAATAAAAGAAGGTTATGATGAAAGTGGCGGAGTGAAAACTGTTGCAGAGTATGATGAAATTTTAAAAAAATATGAAAATCAAGATATTGAAGGAAATGAAGAATATGAGCTTACTTTATTACAAAGAGAATTTGTAAGTAGAGCAGGTGAATATGCTTTAAAACGTTTTATAAATGAAGATGAGGCAAACAAAGAAACAATAGAATGGTTATTTAGTGATATAGAAAATATTCGTTATTATATATTAGGAGGAACTCCAACAGGTAGTTGCTATAATTCACTAAAAGAACTTACAAGATTACTAAAAGAATATAAAAGTGATTTTGATATTACAGAACCAATATCAGAAGAAGGTATAAGAAGATTACATAATAGAAGACCTAATGCATCTATTACAAAAGGTGACTTATATAAAAGAATGGTAATAACACTTTCATTAACACATTCTTCAAATGTAGGATTATGGATGCAACCTTCAGCACCAGAAAATAAATCAGATTCTGTTGTGCGTTATAAAATTTATAAAGATATGTATAATGAAGGTAAATTTAAGGCAACTGATGCAGCTAATATTACACCTTGGTTTGAAAGTTATACTATAGAAGAAATGCGTTATGTAATGAATACATTACTAGATGACGAATCAATAATTTGGCTTAATGAATATACACAAGCCAAAATTGATAAAACACCAAATAATGCATGGGGATTATTAACACCTCACTCTTATATATCATATGTATGGCCAAATTATGGAAATCCAATATATTATTCTGAAGAAAACCGTGATTACTTTAATCAATTATTTAGCGTTAATGGTAAAACATTAGATGACTATGGTATATCAAGAGGAACATTAAATTATAGATTAAATAAATTATGGATGAACTTTAGAAATAAATTTGGAACAGGATGCGTTTGTGGTGGTATATCAAAATCAGGTCACTGTATTCGTGGTGTACATGGAATAGCATCAGCAGTTATTGGTCAACCAGGTCACGCAGCATTACTATATTACACACAAGATTCAAATGGTAAAGGTTATTGGGGAATTGATAATGACGTAAGTGGTTGGACATTATCTGAAAAAGGTGAAAGATTACCTTTAGGTTGGGGTAATGCAAGTTATAGTAGAGGATATTCTGTTGTATATATAGCATTAGCTCAAGAAGCAATGAATCAACAAGAAACATTAGAAAACTGTCAAAAAATTATAATGGAAGCAAAAATATATGAAGGAGACCCTGTTAAACAAGAAGAAATTTATAGAAAAGCATTAGAAGTACAACCAATAAATATAGATGCATGGTATGGATTATATAGTGCATATTGTGCAAATGCAGAAAAAACAGAAGATGATTTCTATTACTTAGCAGAAGAGATGGCAGAATCTTTAAAATATTTTCCATTACCAATGTATCATTTAACAAATTTAATTAAACCCAAAATGGTAAGTGTTGAAAATTCGTATAGATTTACACTTTTACAAACAAGAATATTAAATGAAGCAAAAGCTACTCCTAATAATACAGCAGATAGTTATACAGTATATCAACCATCTCTTACAAGATTAGAAGCTAACCATATACTTGGTTCATTAGATACATCAATTGCAAGTTTCTCATTTGATGGAAATGATGCTAACAAAATAGTGTTATCTAGTCGTTTTGATGGAAACGGAGTTCGTTGGGATTATTGTATAGATGGAAATCCACAAGGTGGATTAGAACACTGGCATGAAGTTGCATTTGATGGAAGTGAAGAACATAAATTGTTATTAACACCAGAAGAAATTGCATCAATTACAGCTGAAAACGATATATACATTCACATAGTTGGTGTAAATTATAGTGAGGAAAACTTATACAAAATAGATATTCAAGAATCAGCAGGATTACCAAGAACGTTATATGCAAATGATTTAGAAAATAGATTAATTGCTGCAACTCCTGCAATGCAGTGGAAATATAACGAAACTGATAAATGGACTTCATATAGTGATGAAACACCTGATTTAACAGGAAATAAGACAGTAATAGTCAGAGTAGGTGCAACAGGAACATATTTAGCAAGTACAAATAGCAGAACTTACAATTTTACAGAAGATAATCAACCAGATACAAGAAAATATATTCCAGTATCTCATTTATCAATTAATGCAGTTTCATCAGAAGCTACTGCTCAAGGAAGACATGCAAGAAATGCTATTGATGCTAATCCAAATACAAATTGGCATTCAGCATGGGATGGTAGTGATAGAAATAAATTTATTGTTATTCAATTAGATGAACCTAAAAATTTAACTTCATTAGAATATTTACCACTTGCAGGAGGCAATGGTAAAATAGAAAGTGCTCAAATTTTAACAAGTATGGATGGGGAGAATTGGACAGAAGTAGTACCTGGAACAGATTGGAGATATGCAAATACAAATGATGTTTCAATTAAAAGTGTAGATTTTGAACCTACTAAAGCTAAATATATTAAAATTGTAGGTAAGAAAACACAAGCTGCATCAGCAAGTAATAGTTTTATGGTAGCAGCAATGTTCAATTTATATGAAAACAAGGCTGTAGAATTAGTAGGAACATATTCATTTGATGGAGAAAATGGTGGAAAAATAGCTTTATTAGATGAATATAAAACTTTAGATTGGAAATATAGTTTAGATTCAGGTGCAACTTGGAAAGATGGAACGGGAGATGTACATCAATTAAAACAAGAAGAAATGAATCAAATTAATGAAAATGATAAAATAAAAATTAAATTTAAAGGAAATGAAACGTTATATACTATTAACATTAAAAAAGGTGAAACTCCAAACATTACACCTTATGTAAATGATTGGGAAAACAGATTAATTGGAATAGCAAAACCTGAAATTTTCGAATGGAAATGCGAAGGTAACGAAGCTTGGAAATCTTATTCAGAACAAGAACCAGTTGTAAAAGGAAATAAGAAACTTCTACTTAGAGCTAAAGCAACAGGTATCTATACAGCAAGTGATACACTTGAATATCAATTTACTGAAGATACTGATACAAATCAAGAAAAATATATACCAATAAATCATTTATCAATACATGCATATTCAACACAATCAATAGATGCAAGTAGACCATTCTATGCACCAAATGCAATAGATGGAAATCGTAACACAATATGGCATACAGATTTTAGATATTCAATAGTTGGAAGTAGAGCATACATAACTATAAAACTTGATGAATCAAAAATGATGTCTGCTTTAGAATTTGTTCAAAAGAAATATAGAGAAGATGATCCATGTTATATAAAAAATGCGATTGCATATGTAAGTGAAAATGGTATAGATTGGATAGAAGCAGGAAGACTAGAAAATTGTGAACAAGATGAAGAATTTAAGAAAATTAAATTTAATGAGAGTTTATCTGGACAATATGTAAAACTAGAAATGGAGGGCTATGATATATTTGCCTCTGTTTCTATGATAAACTTATATGAAGATTTAACATCTAAAAAAGTAGCGGATTATTCATTTGATGGGGAAAATGGCGGAAAAATAATTTTAACAGATGAGTTTAAAAATTCAAACTGGATATATAGTTTAGATTCAGGTGTAACTTGGAAACAAGGAAGTGGTAATGAACATCAATTAACACAAGACGAAATTGAAGAACTAAATCCAGAAGATAAAGTAAAAATCCGTTTTGAAAATAATAGTCAAGAATATTCTATTAATATTCAAAGATTAGAAACACCTACTATTACAGCTTATTTAAATGATTTAGAAAATAGATTAATAGGTGTACAAAATAAAGAAAGTCTTGAGTGGAAAATTATAGAAAATACTCAAGCAAGAAGTGCAAATAATAATTGGACTGATTATGTAGAAGAAGAGCCAATTGTTGAAGGAAATAAAAAACTTATAATAAGAGCAAAAGCAAGAGGAATATTTGCAGCAAGTGAATCAATAGAACTTATTTTTACAGAAGATAATCAACCAGATACAAGAAAATATGTCCCTGTAAATCGTTTATCAGTAGCAAGAGTTTCTGCAGAAGATAAAGGACAAAATGGAGCAGCAGTAAATGCAATAGACGGAAATTATAATACAAGATGGTTAAACTCAGCAGCTGGTACAGATAATGAAAAATGTATAGTAATAAAATTTGATTCAGCTATTTATTTAAGTGCAATGGATTATGTACCACATAGTGAAAATGGAAAAATACTTACTGGTAAAATTGAAGGAAGTATGGACGGTGAAAACTTTACAGATATTGCAGAAATAACAGGCTGGGGAAATAATCAAAATATAAAAACAATAGATTTTCAAGAATCAAATAAAGTAAGATATGTAAAAATAACAGGTATTGAAACATCTTATACAGGAGCAAAAAGACATATAGGTGCTAGAATGTTTAATTTCTATGAAGATATTACAAAAAGAGATGGTGTAGCTCCAACAGCAGATGTTCAATATAATATTGAAACATTAACAAATGGAGATGTTGTTGCTACATTAGTAAATCCAAGTACAGAAATAACAGTATTAAATAATGATGGAAAAACAACATATACATTTACAGAAAATGGAACATTTACATTTGAATTTGAAGATAGTGAAGGTAATAAAGGAACAGCAACAGCAACAGTGGATTGGATATGTAAAACATTACCAAATGCGACATTTACTTATGATATAACAGATCCAACAAATCAAGATGTAACAGTAACAGTAACATTTGATAGAGAAAATGTTACAATATTAAACAATGATGGAAAAAACACATATACATTTGAAGAAAATGGAGAATTTACTTTTCAGTTTAGAGGTCCTTATGGAAATGAAGGAACAGCAACCGCAAGAGTAGACTGGATATGTAAAACATTACCAAATGCAACATTTACTTATGATATAACAGAAACAACAAATAGACCAGTAACAGTAACAGTGACATTTGATAGAGAAAATGTTACAATAACAAATAATGATGGAAAAAACACATATACATTTGAAGAAAATGGAGAATTTACATTTGAGTTTGTTGGACCATATGGAAATTCAGGTGTTGCAACAGCAAGCGTAGATTGGATAGATAATAGTATTCCAAAAGCTACTGTAAAATATGATATTACAGAAAAAACAAATAGAAATGTAGTTGCAACTTTGGAATTAGAAAGTGATGACATAAGAATAACAAATAATGATGGAAAAAATACATATACATTTGAAGAAAATGGTGAATTTACTTTTGAATTTGAAAACAACTTAGGGAATACAGGAAGCGCAACAGCGAAAGTTGATTGGATAGATAAAACAGTTCCTAATGCAAGGATTTCATATAATATTATAGAAGCAACAAACCAACCAGTAATAGCAACAATAAGTTTTGACAAAGAAAATGTAACAATAACAAATAATGATGAAGAAAGAACATATACATTCGAAGAAAATGGTGAATTTATATTTGAATTTATAGATGAGGCAGGAAATGAAGGAACAGCAAAAGCAGAAGTTACATGGATTGATAAGACATTGCCAGTTGCTACAATAACATATAGTACAACAAATCCAACAAATCAAGATGTAATGGCAACAATTACTTTTGATAAAGAAAATGTAGTAGTAGAAGGTGGAGACACACATACATTTACAGAAAATGGAGAATATATATTTAAATTTACAGAACCAGAAGGAAAAAAAGGTGTTGCGATAGCAAAAGTTACATGGATAGATAAAGAAGTACCAGAACCATTATTAGTATATAGCACAATATTACCAACAAATAGTGATGTAACAGCAACAGTTGTTTTTGAAAATGAAAAAGAAGACGAAATAACAATATTAAATAATGATGGAAAAAATTCACATATATTTGAAGAAAATGGAAGCTTTACATTTGAATTTTCGGATAGAGCAGGAAACAGAGGAAATGTAACCGCAAATGTAACTTGTATAGATAAAGTAGCTCCTAGAGCAAAAGTAAACTATGATATTACAGAAACAACAAATAGAAAAGTAGTTGCAACATTAGTAGAAGCAACTGAAGAAATAGAGATAACAAATAATGATGGAAAAAGCACATATACATTTGAAGAAAATGGAGAATTTACATTTGAATTTGTAGATAGGGCAGGAAATCCGGGAACAGCTAATGCGGAAGTTACATGGATAGATAAAACATTACCAGTAGCGACAATCACATATAGTACAACAGAACTTACAAATCAAGATGTAATAGCAACAATAGAATTTAATAAAGAAAATGTAATAGTAGATGGTGGAAACACACATACATTTACAGAAAATGGAGAATTTACATTTGAATATGTAGATGAAGCAGGAAATATTGGAATGACAACAGTAGAAGTATCTTGGATAGATAAAATAGCTCCAATAGCAACAGTTTCATATAATATAACAGACAGAACAAATCAAAATGTAATAGCTACATTAATAGATGAAAGTGAAGAAATAGAAATAACAAACAATGAAGGTAAAAATACATATACATTTACAGAAAATGGAGAATTTACATTTGAATTTGTAGATAAAGCAGGAAATAAAGGAACAGCTAAGGCAGAGGTTACATGGATTGAAGCTGAAGAAGAACCAGATACACCAAGCTTTAATGTAAGCTTAGAAACTTCAAAGAAATCATTAAATCCAGGAGAACAATTTGAAGTAAGTGTAAACTTAAATAACATGAAGAATTTCAAAAAAGGTTTAATGGCATTAACAGGAAAGTTTGAATATGATAAAGAAAAATTAGAAATGATAGATATTTTAGGTGAAAATAGCTGGAATTTAGATAATAATTCATTTAATGATAATAATTTTAGATTTGTAACAGAAAGTAATAA
This sequence comes from uncultured Clostridia bacterium, assembly GCA_949388605.1. Taxonomy (GTDB): domain Bacteria; phylum Bacillota; class Clostridia; order TANB77; family CAG-508; genus Scatovivens. Next base: position 30,415 of record CASKJV010000011.1, on the reverse strand, counting down.
TTATGTATTAGAAGAAGAAACTATATTTAAGATAATTGTAAAAGTTAAAGAAACAATAGAAGTTCCAACTGAAGTTATATTCAAATTAGTATCTATTGAAGGAAGTAATGGTGAGAAAGATATATTTGCAGATGATTCACAATTATCAGTAAATATTATAGAAAATCAACAAGAAGAAGCTAAAATTACATCAGAGATATATGAGATTGAAGCTCCATATATATCAAAAATTGAAGAAGAGACAACAGTAGTTGAATTTAAACAAAATGTAGAAGCTAATAGAGAAATAACAATTATAGATAATAATGGAAATGAATTAGAAGATGATGACATTATAGGAACTGGAATGACAATAAAAGTTGGTGAAGAACTAGAATATACATTAATTGTTATGGGTGATATTAATGGAGATGGAAAAGTAACAATAACAGATATAGCAAAAATAAAATTACATATTATAAAAAAAGAAATTTTAACAGGAACTAAATTTATAGCAGCTGATTTGAATAATGATAAAGAGCTTACAATAACAGATTTAGCACGAATAAAAATAATATTTCTTGGTATACCATTAGTACAATAATAGAAAAAAGTAGGCATCTTAATATTAAGATACCTACTTTTGATTTGATTACAAAATGAACTATAAAATGCTTTAATTATAAAATTAAATAAATGACTTCAAATGGAACTTTATTATATGAGTAACTATAAAAATTACAAATTATGACATGATACACCCAAATATTAAAATATAAAACTTATAAATAAAAGAAAGGAAGGATGAAAAATTATGAAAGATTTTCAAAAGAAAATTGCAATAATATTGGCTATAGTATGTGTATTTGCAATTGGAACTTATATTTTGGCTAGTTCAAATTCAGTACATATAACTAAACAAAATGCAAAACCAATACTATTGCAATCTGGCGGAGGAAAGGGGGTTTTATATACAGAGGAAATCAAAGATGAAACTCAAAATCTACCTACACAATCAATTAGAAGTGAGTTTTCAGAAACTTTGGAAACAATACAAGAATATAATGATGCAGTAAAAGTTTCAGCGTTACCAACAACATATTCTGCTGAAACAAGAGCAACAGGAAAACTCATTTATTTATCAGATATACCACATATGAGTAAATCAACTACTAAATATGGTACTATTCTTAATGATATAACATCAAGTAATACTAAAATAACAGTAAAAATTGGTGGTACAGCAACAAGTTTTGATAAAGGTATTTGGGCACATGCTACTTCTGATGTATATTATGATTTAAGAAATTTTCAAGAATATGATTATTTTTCAGCATATTTAGGATTAAATACTACATCAAATGGTGGAAATGGTGTTACATTTGTTATTTCAACATCAAATGATGGTCAAAATTGGACAGAAAAATATAGAGCAGAAGCATTGCCAAACCAAAATGCAGTAGAATGTAGAATACCTATAGAAGGAAATAGATACTTAAGACTATATGCAAATGATAATGGAGCAAATGGTAAAGATCATTCAGTATATGCAGATGCTAAATTATTAACAGCAGATTATAGTGATGGAACAGGAGTTCCTACAGTATTTGATTTAGAAGCTCAAATCAGAAATATGGATGAAAATGATCCTAATCTTGAACATATGGTTTTACAAAGAGAATTTGTATCAAGAGTAGGAAGAACAACATTACTTGATTTTGTAAATCAGGGTGATTCAAGTAGAGAAACACTTGGATGGTTAATGGGGGATAGTGATACTTTAGGGTTATATTTTTATGGTAGTACACCTATTGGTGGTTATAAAAATTCTTTAAATGTTTTAACAAAATTATACCAAACATATAAAAATGATTTAAATGATGATACAGTAAAAAATGGTGTACGTAATGGTGATTTATTTAAAAAAATGATTATGGCTATTTCACATACTCATTCTACATTAGTACGTTCATTTTTGCCTAATGTTGAGGAAGATGGAGTTACAAATTCAAATCGTAATGATCCAAATAGTTCACATGTATCAGATCCAGTAAGACGTTATGCAGTTTATAAAAAAATGTACTTAGCAAATAAATTAAGCTCTGTATTTCCAAAACTAGAAGTTGAGGAAATGAAAGTTGTTGTGAGAGCACTAATATCAGATAATGAAATTGAATGGTTTAGGGATTATATTACAAGTAGAGGTCCATATACTCATGCTTGGCTATCATATAATGCAAAATTTAGATATTTTGAGGATAAATATTATAGTGAAGAAAATAAAACTATGTGGAATAATAAATTTCACTTTTTAGAATATGGTATACCATATCAAAAATATTTAGTTCCACAATGGATAGTTTATGCAGCGGGAACTCAATGTGTTGGTTTTGGAGATACGAGTGCTAATGCATATAGTTCAACGGGTATACCAGCATTTCCAGTTCATCAACCTGGTCATATTGCTTATGGAGTTGCACATTATAATAGTAATGGAGATGCTTCTTGGCAATTATATAATTCAGGTGCAACTTGGGGAAATTCATCATATGGTACATCTACATTTTATAATGCAACTAAAAATTCTCCTACTAAACAAGCCGTATATTCATATAGAGGGTTGCTAGGCTGGGGACAACAATACTCTACTGGATGTGAAAATTTAAGTTATTTAGCAATTGCTCAAGAGGCAGTTAATGATTATAGCAATTATCTAATAGCAGAAAAATATGTAATGCTTGCAAATGCCTATAAAGGTGATGAAGCAAAACAAGAAGAATTTTATCGTAAAGCAATAAATGCTCAAAATATAAATGTTGATGCTTGGTATGGTTTAGTACAATTATATAAAAATAGTAATGTATATACAGAAGAAGATTGTTTAAATCTTATAAAAGAATTTCAAGTCGTGTATAAAACAAGACCTCTTGCATTTTATGATTTATTTGGAATGATTATTGGAAAGATTACTACTCCAACATTAAATGCAGAAGCTGTTTCTTTAAAAACAGCAACATTACAATGGGCTGAAGTAAGTGCAAATAGCATACATAGATCTGTTGCTCAGGTACTATTGGGTAAACCACAATCAGAACTTGCAACATTTTCATTTGATGGTCAATATGCAGGGCAAATAAGATTAGGTTCAATGTTTAATGAAAATAATAGATCAACATGGGAGTATTCAATAGATGGTGGAAAAACTTGGACAGAAACAGATCAGTTATATGTACAATTAACAGAAACAGAATTAGTAGGTGTTAATGAAAGAGATCATATTAGAGTTCATATTATAGGTACAGAGATAAGAAGTACAATACAAATAGATAAAACATTAATATTAACTCCTGATATGGAGCTTTATGAAAATGATGCAGAAGATACTTTTTTTGTTTATGGTAATAGAAAATTAGATTGGAAATATACTGATGATTCAGGTGGAGCTTCTGCTTGGAAATCTTATGATGAAGTAAAACCTAATTTATCAGGTAATAGAAAATTGACTGTAAGACCATCTGCTACTGGAACAAATTTACCAGCAAATGTACATGTTTTTACTTTTACTGATAATAAATATGAAGCAAATGAAACATATATTAAGGTAAAAAATTTATCAGTTGTAGACAGTACACCTTCTGGCAAGAATACACCAGCTAAAAATGCAATAGATGGGAATTTTGGTCTTTGGGAAACCCAACAATATACTCATGATTTTACTAGATGGTTGTCAGCTAGTAAAACAGATGAAAATAAATTTATTACACTTGAATTTAAAGAGCCAGTATATTTATCAAGACTAGATTATATACCATCAGATGAACAAAACCATTCAGGTCTTGGTAGCAAACCATTTCTTGGCAGAATTATGCAAGGTGAAGTTTTAGGAAGTATGGATGGAGAAAATTGGACTAAACTTGGTGATATAAATAATTGGGCAAATAATGCTTCAACAAAAACACTAAGATTTGCTGAAACACAAAAAGTAAAATATATAAAAATTATAGCAACGCAAACAAATGATGGATATATAGGAGCTAGAGGATTCAATTTTTATGAAGATACAACAAAAGAGGCTCCACCAACAGCAACAGTTATGTATAGTACAACTCAAAAAACAAATAAAGAAGTTGTAGCAACACTTGAAAATTTTAATTCAGATACAGTTGTAGTGGAAAATGGAATAACAAGTTATACATTTACAGAAAATGGATCATATACTTTTAACTTAAGAGATACAGAAAATGGAAGAACAAATGAAGTTGTTGCAAGTGTTACTTGGATAGATAGGGAAAAACCATCTGCAGATATACAATATATAGAGTTACCAAATACTAAAGGTCATGTTCAAGCAAAAGTTGTAAATATTAGCAAAAATGTATTTATATTAGACGAACAAGATAGACCAATTAGATATATAGAAAATAGTGGTAATTATATTTATGAATTTAATTTTGATCCTGATACTAAACAAATAATAAATATGGTTCAAAAGGATTCAAATAATAATATTAAAATGGTAAGAGGATATAAATTATTAGATCCAAGTAAACCAGTAAGTAATATACTTGAGGATTCAACTAAGGATATTATAAGTATGGGATTTCCAGAGTCAATGAGTGCTATGGGTTATCCAGTAGACAAAGAATATATTATTGCATATTTTGCAGCATACAGTGGAGCAAATATTACAAAGGAAATCATTTACGATGAAAATTTAAAAAATGCAACAGTAAACTATACAGCAGAAGAACTTGCAGAATTTAGAACACGTTATACTACAGGTATTCAAGAAGATATACTAAAATATGTATTTACTAAAAATGGAGAAAAAACATATAAATTAAGAGATAGAATTGGAAATACATCAGAAATAAAAATGTCAGTAGATTGGATAAATAGAGGTCCATATATTGCTGAGATATCTTATGATAAAGAAAGTTTAACAAATGGAGATGTAACAGCAACACTTACATTTAAAGAAGAAGGAGTAAGAATAACTAATTTAGATGAAGGAGTTATAGAAACTTCAAATGGTGGTAAATATGTATTTACAGAAAATGGAGATTTTAGATTTAAACTTTTAGATGCCGAAAATGTTGAAAGTTATTTAGATGCAAAGGTAACTATAATAGATAGGCAAGTACCACAAGGAATTATTACTTATAATACAACAAGACCAACAAATCAATATGTAACAGCAACAATCGATTTTGACAAAACAAATGTTACAATAACAAACAATGATGGAAAGAACTCATATACATTTACAGAAAATGGAAGTTTCACATTTGAGTTTGTAGATGAAGCAGGAAATGTTGGAGCTACGACAGCAACAGTTGATTGTATTGATAGAACTACACCAATTGCTCAAATATCATATAGTACAACAAATCCAACAAATCAAGATGTTGTTGCAAACATAGTAGATTCTAATAAAGATATAACTATTACAAATAATAATGGTGAGAGTATATATACATTTACAGAAAATGGAGAGTTTACGTTTGAATTTGTAGATGAAGCAGGAAATACTGGAACAGTAACAGCAAAAGTTGATTGGATTGATAAAGAAGAAATTATACCAACAATAAGTTATAGAATAAATAGCCCAACTGGAAAAGCAGAAACAGCAATAATTACATTTAATAAACCAAATGTAATTATAACAAATAATAATGGTAAAAACACACATAGATTTGAAGATAATGGAGAATTTACATTTGAATTTAGAGATGAAGCTGGAAACACAGGAACAGCAACTGCAACAGTTAATTGGATTGATAAAGAAATTCCAACAGCTGAATTACATTATGATAGAACAATTGGGACAAAAGAACCAGTTACAGTAACATTAATAAATCCAAGTAAAGATATTATTATTACAAACAATGGTGGTAAAAATACTTATACATTTACAAAAAATGGAAAATTTATTTTTGAGTATGAAGATAATGCTGGAAATCCAGGTGAAACTATGGCAGAGGTAACTTGGATAGATAAAGATGCACCAATTGCAACAATCGAATATAGTACAACAGAAGATACAACAGAACCAGTAGTTGCAACTCTTCATTTAGAAGATCCAAATATGGGATTACTTCCAACAACTCAAACTTATACATTTACAAAGAATGGGGAATATATATTTAATTTTGAAGATAGTTTAGGAAATAAAGGAACAAAGACAGCAAAAGTTAATTGGATTTATAGTGGAAATTTAACAGCAGATATTAAATATGAAAAAACAGATGATGGAGTTTTAGCAACTCTAGTAAATGAAAGTGGAAAAATAACAATAACAAATAACGGAGGAAATAGAACATATTTGCTTACAGATGAAAATAGTACATTCACATTTGAATATATAGACAGTTTTGGAAATGTAGGAAGAACAGAAGCAAAATTGGAAAATATGAATGGACCTGCAACTATAAATTATAGTATTAAAACAAGTCTTACATCAGTAAATGGAAAGCCAACAATGATTGCAAAAATGAGAGCAGATCTTGTGCTTCCACTTGGATATCAAATGAAGAAATCTACTGCTCCAAAGTATTATCTATTTGCTGAAAAAGGAACTTATACATTTGAATATATAAATAAAGATACAGGTGAAGAATATAAAGCAACAGCAACAGCTGATTGGTTCCCAGAAGTTAGTGCTGAATATAGTACAACAGAATTAACTCAAAACAGCGTAGACTTAGTAATTCATTTTAATAAAGATGGTGAAGAGTTACAATTAGAAAATAATTTAAATATAGCTACTAGTAAATATCCAGAAACAATAGGATATTATATAGAGAAGAAAGAAGGAGCATTAAATACTTATACAATTAAGCACAATATAGCTATTACTTTAATGTTTAAGTATCAAGGACAGAGATTATTATCACTTCCAGTCTCTGTAACTAATATAGACGAAGTTGAACCAGTAGGAACTATAAAATATAGTAATACAGAACCAACTTACAGAAATGTAACAGCAACAATTGAATTTAATAAACCAAATGTTAAAATTTTAAATAATGAAGGAAAAGATACATTTAGATTTGAGGAAAATGGAAGCTTTACATTTGAATATGAAGATGAAGTAGGACGTAGAAGAACATCAACAGCTAATGTAGATTGGATTATAGAAGACTCTGATGATGTAGTACCAACTATTTTATACAGTGAGAAAGAACCAACCAACAAAGATGTTATTGCTACAATTACATTTGATCAAGAAGATGTAAGAATTGTAGATGAGCAAGGAAATGATATACCTAATGGAAATATATATACATTTACAGAAAATGGAACACATGTGTTTAACTATATAGATAAAAAAGGAAAAGCTGGAACAGCAACAGCAGAGGTGCTTAACATAGATAAAGAGGTTCCAATAGCTAATATAACATATAGCACAACTGATAAAACTAATAAACCAGTAACAGCTAGTATTAGTTTTAATGAAGAAAATGTAATAGTTGAAGGTGGAGATACACATACATTTGAAGATAGTGGCTCATATACATTTAACTTTATGGATCAAGCTGGAAATAGAGGTTCAGCAGTAGCAGAAGTTGACTGGATACGTAAAACATTACCAAATGCAACAATAACCTATGATGAAACAGAATTAACATGCAGAGATGTAACAGCAACAATTAGTTTCGATTTAGAAAATGTAGATATTATAGATGAAGAAGGAAATGTAATTCCTAATGGAGATAAATATGTATTTACAGAAAATGGAACACATACATTTAGATTTAGAGGTCCTTATGGAAATGAAGGCTCAGCAGTTGCAAGAGTAAATTACATTGATAAAGTAGTACCAGTTCCAACAATAACATACGATGTTGAAAACCAAACAAGTGGAAATGTAACTGCAACAATTACTTTTGACAAACGTAATGTAGTAGTTGAAGGCGGAAATAAACATGTATTCACTACTAATGGAGAGCATACATTTAATTTTATGGATGAAGCTGGAAATAAAGGTTGGGCAACTGCAAAAGTAACTTGGATTGATAGTGATTTGCCAATAGCAACAATTACTTATAATCCAGAAAGACCTGCTGGAACATCTAAAGTAAACACAGATGTTGTAGCAACAATAAGTTTTGATCAAGAAAACGTAAAAATAGTAAATAATGGTGGAAGTAACCAATATACATTTACACAAAATGGACAATATGAATTTGCATTTGAAAACGCAAATGGAGAAAGAGGAACAGCTCTTGCAGAAGTAAGTTGGATAGATAAAGAAGTACCAGTACCAACAATTACATACAGCACAACCAATCCAACAAATGGAGATGTGACAGCAACTATTACATTTGATAAACAAAATGTAACAGTAGAAGGTGGAAATACACATACATTTACAGAAAATGGAGAATATGAATTTAGATTTGTAGGACCATCAGGAAATAGAGGAACAGCAAAGGCAGTAGTTAATTGGATCGATAAAGCCAGCCCAGTTGCAACAATAACATATAATCCAGAAACTTCAACAAATGGAGATGTAGTTGCAACAATTACATTTAATGAAGAAAATGTTACAATAACAAACAATGATGGAAATAATACTTATACATTTACAGAAAATAGTGAGTTTATGTTTGAATATAGAGATAAAGCAGGTAATACAGGAAGTAAACTTGCAAAAGTAACTTGGATAGACAAAGAAGACTTAAATGCAACAATTTCATATAATATAAATGAACTAACAAATCAAGATGTAATAGCTAGCATTAGTTTTAACAAAGAAAATGTAACAGTAGAAGGTGGAAATACACATACATTTACAGAAAATGGAGAATATACATTTGAATATATAGATAGTGCTGGAAACAGAGGAAGCAAGCTTGCTAGGGTTGATTGGATAGATAAGAAAATACCAGTTGGAACAATCACATATAGTACAACAAATCCAACAAATCAAAATGTAACAGCTAGCATAAGCTTTGATAAAGAAGATGTAACAATAACAAATAATGGTGGAAATAACACATATATATTTACAGAAAATAGTGAATTTACTTTTGAATTTATAGATAAAGTTGGAAATACTGGTACAGCTAAAGCTTATGTAGATTGGATAGATAGAAAATTACCAGTAGCAACAATAACTTATGATATTAATACATTAACAAATCGTGATGTTATTGCAACAATAACTTTTGATAAAAACAATGTAGAAGTAGAAGGTGGAAACACACATACATTTACAGAAAATGGAGAATATGAATTTGCATTCATAGGACCTGCTGGAAATATTGGAACAGCTATAGCAAAAGTTACTTGGATAGATAAAAAAGCACCAGTTGCAACAATCACATATAGTACAACAAATCCGACAAATGATGAAATTAAAGCAACAGTTACATTTGATAAAGAAGATGTAATTGTAGAAGGAGGAAATGTTCATACATTTACAGAAAATGGTGAATTTACTTTTAAATATATAGATCCTGCTGGAAATACAGGAACAGCTATAGCAAAAGTTACTTGGATAGATAAAACGTTGCCAAAAGCAACAATCACATACAGTACAACAAATCCAACAAATCAAGATGTAACAGCTAGCATATCATTTGATAAAGAAGATGTTAGAATTACAAATAATAACGGAAATAATACTTATACATTTACAGAAAATGGTCAATTTGAATTTGAATTTGTAGGTCCTGCAGGTAATAGTGGAACAGCAATTGCAAAAGTAGATAACATAGATAAAGATGTTCCAGTACCAACAATCAGTTATGATATTACAAATCCAACAAATCAAAATGTAACAGCAACAATTACATTTAATGAAGAAAATGTAACAGTAAAAGATGGAAATACACATGTATTTGAAGATAGTGGAGAATATACATTTGAATTTGAGGATAGAGCAGGAAATAGTGGTACAGCAATAGCAAGAGTTGATTGGATAAAGAAAACATTACCGAATGCAACATTCACATATGACATAAATACATTAACAAATCAAGATGTAACAGTAACAGTTAATTTTGATAGAGAAGGAACTCAAGTTACAAATAATGATGGAAAGAATACTTATACATTTACAAGAAATGGAAGCTTTACATTTGAATTTGTAGGACCTTATGGAAATGCAGGTGTAGCAACAGCAACAGTTGATTGGATAGATAAAGAAGAAATCATACCAACAATCACATATAGTACAACAGAGATGACAAATCAAGATGTAACAGCAACGATTACCTTTAATAAAGAAGGTGTAACAGTAAAAGGTGGAAATATACATGTATTTGAAGATAGTGGAGAATATACATTTGAATTTGAGGATAGAGCAGGAAATAGCGGTACAGCAATAGCAAGAGTTGACTGGTTAAAGAAAACTTTACCAAATGCAACAATCACATACAGTACAACAAATCCAACAAATCAAGATGTAATTGCAACAATTACATTTGATATAGAAAATGTTATTGTTTTAGGTGGAAACACACATAGATTTACTGAAAACGGAACATATTTATTTGAATTTGTTGGACCTTATGGAAATAAGGGAACAGCAATGGCAGAAGTTTATTGGATAGATAGAGATGAACCAAATGCAACAATCACATATAGTACAACAAATCCAACAAATCAAGATGTAACAGCAACAGTTACTTTTGATAAAGAAAATGTTACAATAACAAATAATGGAGGAAAAAATACTTATACATTTACAGAAAATGGAGAATTTGAATTTGAGTTTGTAGGACCTGCTGGAAATACAGGTATTGTAATTGCAACTGTAGACTGGATAGATAAGACATTACCAAAAGCAACAATAACTTATGATAAATCAGAGCCAACAAATCAAGAAGTAACTGCTAGCATTGCATTTGATAAAGAAAATGTAACAATAACAAATAACAATGGAAAAAATGCTTATACATTTACAGAAAATGGTCAATTTGAATTTGAGTTTGTAGGACCTGCTGGAAATGCTGGTACAGCAATTGCAAATGTTACATGGATAGACAAAGAAGCTCCAGTAGCAGAAATTCGTTATAGTACAGAAAGTGCAACAAATCAAGAAGTAATAGCAACAATTACTTTTAACGAAGAGGATGTAACTGTAGAAGGAGGAAATACACATACATTTACAGAAAATGGAGAGTACATTTTTAAATATTCAGATAAAGCAGGAAATCAAGGTGCAAAATTAGCAAAAGTTACATGGATAGATAAGACATTACCAGTTGCAACAATCAGTTATGATATAAACGAGCTAACAAATCAAGATGTAACAGCAACAGTTACTTTTGATAAAGAAAATGTTACAATAACAAATAACGATGGAAAAAATACTTACACATTTACAGAAAATGGTCAATTTGAGTTTGAATTTATAGGACCTAGTGGAAATGCAGGTGTTGCAGTTGCAAGTGTAAATTGGATTGATAAAGTAGATCCAATAGCAGAGATAGAATATTCAATAGATAAATTGACAAATCAAGATGTAGTGGCAACAGTAGTAAATCCAAGTGAAGAAATTACTTTTATAGAATCTGATGGAACACATACATTTACAGAAAATGGAGAATATGTTTTTGAATTTATAGATTCAGCTGGAAATAGAGGAACTGTAAAAGCAGAAGTGTTATGGATAGATAAAATAGTTCCAGTCGCAACAATTACTTATAGTACAGAAAATGAAACAATGGATCCAGTAACAGCAACAATAACATTTGATAAAGAAAATGTAAAAATTACAAATAATGAAGAAAATAATACTTATTTATTTACAGAAAACGGAGAATTTACATTTGAATTTATAGATTTAGCTGGCAATACAGGAACTGCAATAGCTAATGTTAATTGGATTCAAAATGATTTACCACAAGAACCAAGTATTACATCTGATAGTTATAACATTAAAGAAAATATTATATCAAGAATATCAGCACAAACAACAGTAACAACATTTAAAGAAAAAGTAACAGCTAATAAAGAAATTAGAATAATAGATGAACAAGGAAATATTTTAAATGATGATGCAATTCTTGCAACAGGAATGAAATTAAAATTAGATGAAAATACAGAATATACATTAGTTATTACAGGAGATATTAATAAAGATGGTAGAATATCTATAACAGATCTTGCAAAATTAAAATTGCATATAATTGAAAAAGATGTTTTACAAGATTATAGATATCTAGCAGCAGATATAAATGGAGATGATAGAGTGTCAATAACAGACTTGGCAAAATTAAAGAAATTAATTATTGGAATAGAATAAATAGATATAACTAATATGTATTTTTGATGGTGCTGAAAAGTAGTATATACTTTTCAGCACTTTTATATATTATTAACAATTATTGTTATATTTGTTGAATTTTTCTTGAAAATGTTGTATAATATAGAATTAAAAGAATACATAAAGAATATAAAATTTATTTTAATAAGGAGAAATAAAATGAGAGAAATCATTAAAAGTAAAAATATTTTTTGTATCTTTTTCATAATATCCTTAGTATGTATAGCAGTTTACTTTGGAAAAAACAAAACTAACTATAAAAATGCACAGGGATATAACTTACATACTTATAATAGCAGTAATAATTCAAATCAGAAGAATCTTTCATTTGATAATGTTGGTAGTACAGATCAAGTGGTATATTTATCTGATATTCCTTACAGTAAGGCTCAAACAGCATGGGGAAGTATTATGCTAGATAAAACAACAGATAATGGACAACTTACTATGTTGTTAAATGGTTCAACAAGTGTAATAAAAAAAGGAATTTGGGCACATGCTACATCTACTTTAGAGTATGATATTAGTAATTATAAAGATTACGCATACTTTACAACATATTATGGTGTAAATACTACATCAGGTGGTAAAGGAAATGGTGTAAAATTTTATATATATACTTCTGAAGATGGAAAAACATGGAATTTATGTACAGAAGAAAACCCTACTGCAATGTTAAGTACAAATAATGCAGTATATGCAAAAATAGACATTAGAAATGCTAATTATATTAGATTATATGCTAATGATAATGGCTCTAATGCAAATGATCATGCAGTATGGGGAGATGCAAAACTTGTGAAAGAAGATTATAAAGATAATCTTATGACAACAGTAAAAGAATATGATGAAATCATAAAAGCCGAATATGATGGTGGAGTAATTAAAGACGATTTAAAACTTACTCTTTTACAAAGAAATTTTATTAAAAATGTTGGTCAATATCAACTTAGAAACTTTTTACAAGAAGACCCAAAAAATAAAGAAACTTTAGAATGGTTTATAAATAATGAAGAAGCATTACGATTATGGACAATTGGTGGAAAACCAAGTGGAACATATTTAAAATCATTACAGGTGTTAAGCAAATTATATGATACTTATAAAGAAGACTTAAATAATGAAGAATTAACTCCAAATGGAACAAAGTATAAAGATTTATATTTAAAAATGATGTTATCATTATCTTTATCACATGCGGGAAATGTTGGATTATGGATTGGCGGAAATCAATTTTCTGATGCAGTAACTCGTTATGATATTTATAAACAAATGCATTTAAATGGAGATTTATATTCTAATGCAATGTTTGAAAGTTATACAATAGATGAAATGCGTGGTGTTATGTTTGTTAACATCGATGATGAAGAAATAATGTGGTTACATGATTATTCTGAAAAGAAATATTCAAATTTAGTAGATCGTTTTAATCCATTCAAATATATTACTTATAGAACAGGTTATGGATATTATAGACCACAATATTATAGTCAAGAAAATTATGAAAAATGGGATCAAAAATATAATTTATCAGACTACAACATCACATATCAAAGTGGAAAACCAAAATTATGGATAGTATTTGAAGAAGGTTCTGTTTGTGGTGGACTTTCAAAAACAGCAGCTAACCTTTACGGTGTTTGGGGAGTTCCTGCTTATGTAGTAGGGCAACCAGCACATGCTGCTTATATTTATTTAAAAAATATTGGTGGCGGAAATTATGCATGGCAATTATCTTATAATGTTGCATCAACAGCATGGGCTGCTACTGATGGTAGACCATTAAATGGATGGGGAAGTAAATATAATAGTGGTGTTATCAAAACAGGTTCTTATAGATTGCTTGCTCAAGAGGCACAAAACGAATACGATAAATATGAACAAGCACAATTAATTTTATTATTAGAAGATGTTTATAAAAATGATAAAGAAAAGCAAAAACAAATTTATCTTGATGCTTTAGAAGAAGAAAGAATTAACTTTGATGCATGGTTTGGATTAGTAAATTCATATATTAATGATAGTACTAAAACAGATTCAGATTTAATAGATTTAGCAACTGAAATTACAGATGTTTATGCTTATCATCCATTACCAATGTATGATTTATTAAAGAAAATCGGAATGAAAGTTTCATCTCCAGAGTATCGTAGTAAATTGATGATGATACAAGATAGAACATTACGTCAAGCTACGAAAGCAACATCAGCAGATACGATATATCATGCAGAAGTACCAGTAATTGCAAATGCAATTTTAGGTGTAATTGATTCTAGAATTGCTACTTTCTCTTTTTCAGGTGCAGATGCTGGGAAAATAGTATTATCTAAACAATTTCAAAGTGCGCAAGTAACTTGGAGTTATAGTTTAGATGGTGGTAATAATTGGAAAGAAGTTTATGAACATTCTATACAACTTACTAATGAAGAAATTGCATCAATAAATGCTAATGATGATATTAAAATTCGTATATCAGGATTACCATTAACTGATGAAAACATTTTCACTATTAATATTAACAAGGGAGTATTCCCAAGCAATACTGTTTCAATAGACGATTTAGAAAATTGTATTAATGGTACAACTGATCAAATGGAATGGACATTAGATCCTAATTCTGGAGAGTGGACATCATTTGCAGATGGAAAACCAAATTTAAGAGGAGATGTAGTTGTATACCTTAGATTAATGGCATCAGGAACAAATACAACAAGTGATCCTGTACATTATACATTTACTACTAATACATCTTCAGAATCACATCGATATATTTCTAGAACAGGTTTAAAGGTTATAGAAGTATCAGGTACAAGTGGAGGAGGAAATAAAGATAATATACTTGATGGAGATATAAATACATCATGGCATGGAGCAACTAGTTCTGGCTTGGGAGGAGCATATAAGCCTTCATATGTAGTAATAGAACTAGATAAACCTAGATATGTAGCAGAAGTAGATTATGTTCCTGATGCAAAGGCAACAGGAACAGGAGGATATCCAACTGGAAAGGCAAGTAAACTAGAAATTTATGTAAGTATGGATGGCACAAATTGGGAGCTTGCAGCAGTTGGTAATAATTTAGGAAATAACAATAATTTGAAAAAGATAACTTTTGAAGAAGCAAAACAGGCAAAGTATGTAAAAATTCATTGCCCATCGGTTCATCAATCAGGGCTTCAACATTATTTTTCAATAGCTGTTATTAATTTATATGAAAATCCATCAGCTAGTGAAATACCTACTGCTGAGATTAGTTATAATATTACTAATAAAACTAATAAAGATGTTATAGCAAATTTAGTAGATGAAAATAGACCAATTACTGTTACAAATAATGATGGAAGCAAAACGTATACATTTACTGAAAATGGAACATTTACATTTGAATTTGTTGATGATGAAGGAAGAAAAGGTAGCGCAACAGCTAATGTAGATTGGATAGATAAAATAGCACCTGAAGCAGAAGTTACTTTTAGTACAACTGAATTAACTAATGAAGACGTAGTAGCAACAATAACATTTAGTAAAGAAAATATAACGGTACTTTCAAAAGATGTACAAATTGCTGAAAATCCAGTAGATAAAAGTAAAACTATTACATTCGAAGCTAATGCATCATATGAATTAGAATTTGCAGATAGTTTAGGAAATGTAGGAACAAAAACAATTGCAGTAGACTGGATAGATAAAGAAGCACCAACAGCAGAACTTACTTATAGTACAGTTAATCTTACAGATCAACCAGTTACTGTAACAATGGAGCCAAGTGAAGAAGTAACAGTTACAAATAATGATGGAGAAATGACACACACATTTACAGAAAATGGAACATTTACATTTGAATTTGTAGATAGAGCAGGAAATGAGGGAACTGCAACTGCTAGTGTAAATTGGATAGCTAAAGTACCAGAATATACATTAACATATTCAACAACAGAACCAACTAATCAAGATGTTACTGTAACATTAGAGTTAGAAGAAGGTTATAGAATAGTAAGTAATAATGGTTCAAATACTTATACATTTACAGAAAATGGAGAAAGCAGTTTTGAATATATAGATGAAAGTGGTAATAGAGGAATAATTCCTATTAGTGTTAACTGGATTGATAAAGTAGCACCAGTAGGAACAATAGAATATAGTACTCAAACAGAAACAACAGAACCAGTAACAGCAACAATAACATTTGATAAAGAAAATGTAAGAATAACAAATAATGATGGAAAAAACAAATATAAATTTACAGAAAATGGAGAATTTACATTTGAATTTATAGATGAATCAGGGAACACAGGAATGGAAACAGCAGTTGTAACTTGGATAAATAAAGGAAAATCAGAAATTTCTTCAGAAAAATATGTAATTGAAGATAATATTATATCAAGAGTATTACCAAAAACAACCTTAAATGAGTTTAGAAATAATGTAAGTGCTAATAGAGATTTTATAATTGTAGATGAAAACGGAAATACAATAGCTGATGATGAGATTATAAAAACAGGAATGAAATTAAAACTTACTGAAGAATTGGAATTTACTTTAATTGTTATAGGAGATATTAATAAAGATGGAGTAATTTCAATAACAGACTTAGCAAATTTGAAAAACCATCTTATTAAGTTAGAGGTATTAACAGGAGATAAATATTTAGCAGCTGATATAGACGGAAATGGTAAAAGTACAATAACAGATTTAGCACAATTAAAAATGATAATTATTGGATTAATGGAACTATAATTTTGTGTTAAATAAAAAAGCTTTTTAAACTTAAGTATTAAATAAAATAATATTTTAATTAACCCCCAGTTGAGTTTTGTTGCTCAATTGGGGGTTATAATATTATATAAAATTACTTTACAATTGATATTATATAACTAGTAGAAAATTTTAGTACACAAACTTTGAAACTAATCCTGTATCTGCAGATATAACACATTCTAAAGGTTTAAAATTTTTTATGATGTACTTTTCAAATGGTTTTAATGTTATTTGTTTGTTTATATTTCAACTATTTATGCTAAAGAAGTAAAAAGCACATATTACTTTCAATAGTATAATATAAATTGTTATATAAAAAATTTTTTATAAATATGTCATTTTTTTATTTTTATAGAATATTATATTATTAACTTGACTTTTCATCTCATTTCTGTTATTATAATTATGCTTTAATTATGAGGCAAAGATAGCTTAGTTTATAGAAAATTGATTTACTAAAGCCACAAGTTATCTAAAAAAATTAATGAAATGCAGGTATAGTTTAGTGGTAAAATAAATCCTTGCCAAGGATTAGTTACGGGTCCGATTCCCGTTACCTGCTCCATTTTTTATTTATATAAAAAATTTATATGGCGCTATAGCCAAGTGGTAAGGCACGAGTCTGCAAAACTCTGATCCCCGGTTCAAATCCGGGTGGCGCCTCCAAAATAAAAAACACTTTTTTCAAAGTGTTTTTTTATTTTGGTGCAATATATCTACATTTAGCAAAGATGTCTGTTACCTTCATTTTGAACTGTAAGGAAAATCCTTATAGTTGAAATTTTCTCTAATTCACCTTCATTATAGATATTTTTTATATGTTCACTTATAGTCATTTTATTTTTTCAAATAATGCAAGTTTAGTTTTTTTACAACCAATAAAAATACCTACTTGTACTTTATAAAATAATGTTGTATAGTGTTAATTATAGGAAACAAGAGGAGTATATGTATGAAAGAAGAATTAGTAGATGTTTATAATGAGAATAAGAATTTAACAGGAAAAATAATAAAAAGAAAAGATATTGAGTTATTAAAAGATGATGAATATATAATAACAGTTCATTGTTTTATAATAAATTCATCTAACCAAATATTATTAACTCAAAGAAGTTTAAATCAAAATCGTGCTGAAAAATGGGAAGATACTCATGGAGGATTACAATCTGGAGAAACCAGTATTTTAGGTATTAAGAGAGAATTAAAAGAAGAAATTGGAATAGATATTCAAACTAGTGAATTAAAATTAATAAAAACACTTAAGCGAAAAAATAAGTTTATGGATATTTATATTATAAAAAAAGATATTTCCTTAAATGATTTTAAATATAATACAGATGAAGTAATGAATTGCAAATATGTTACTTTAGAGCAATTTAAAACAATGATTGAAAATGATGAATGCACATTTAAAAAATTTGAAGATACGATTTTTTATAATAATAATATAAGTGATTTATAGGAGGAAATAATTTGAATATAAAAATAGTAAATGATGCAAAACTTGCAACAGGATTAGCAGTAGTTATAGATGTATTTAGAGCTTTTACAGTTGAACCTTATTTAATTAGTAATGGGGCTAAAAAACTAATTCCTGTTAGTGACATGCAAATAGCATACGATTATAAAAAGAAAAATAATAATTGTATTTTGATTGGAGAAAGAAATGGAATTATATTACCAGAATTTGATTATGGCAATTCGCCTTCACAAATTGAAAATATTGATTTTTCAGGAAAAATAATTATACATACAACAAGTTGTGGTACACAAGGAATTGTAAAATCTATAAATGCTAAAGAAATTATAACAGGTAGTTTAGTTAATGCAAAAGCTATTGTTAGATATATTATTCAAAATAAAATAGAAGAAGTATCTTTGTTAGTATTATGCAGACATGGAGAAATTCCATTTGATGAAGATGTGTTGTGTGCAAAATATATAAAAAGTATATTAGAGAAAAATCCATTAAATAATTTAGATGAAGAAATTGAAAGATTAAAAACAACTAGTGGCTCTAAATTTTTTGATAAGTTAAAACAAAAAGACTTTCCAGAAAGAGATTTTTACTTATGTACAGAAGTTAATAAATTTGATTTTGTATTAAAAGTGAAAAAAGATAAAAAGGAAAATTTGTATATTGAAAAAGTAATTGTATAAATTATAATATAAGGGGAGATTTATGAAGAAAAGATCAACAACCACATTATTTATGCTGGAATCTTTGGATGGTAAAATAAGTAGTGGAAACAATGATAGTTTAGATGCTGATAAAGATTTTTGTAAAATAGATGGAGTTAAGGAAGGATTACACCAATATTATGAAATAGAAAGTATAACTGATTATTATTCACTAAATACTGGAAGAGTAATGGAAAAAATTGGAGTAAATAATAAAAGCAAATACCATAATAAGGTTGAAGTTAATTTTATTATTATTGATAACAAACCTCATTTAAATGAAAATGGTATAGATTATATATGTCATTGGGTAGAAAAGTTAATTTTAGTTACAACAAACAAAAATCATATAGCATATTCTTTGAAAGATGAATATAACAATTTAGATATATTGTTTTACGAAGAATTAGATTTAAAAAAGTTATTAGAAGATTTATATAGTAAATATAATGTTGATAAATTAACAATACAATCTGGTGGGAATTTAAATGGTCTATTTGTAAGAGAAAATCTAATAGACTATGTAAATGTAGTAATTGCACCATTACTAGTTGGTGGAAAAGATGTATCAACATTAATTGATGGAAAGGCAATAGAAAGCAATAGAGATTTAGATAAATTGAGAGCTTTAGAATTAATTGAATGCAATAAACTTGATGACTCTTATGTACAACTTAAATATAAAGTGAGGAGATAAGTAGCACACATTGTTTGTAGCTCTCATTTCAGAAAAAAAAGTTTAGTTTAAAATTAAATTCTAATAAATAGCACATTTCAAATAGTTTGTTATATGCTATTTATTAGAATTTAATTTTTTTGTATTCCAGTTATATGTATAAATCTAATTTTCTTATATACGTATGTATTAATATCTCTTCTATAAGAATCAAATGTATGTGAAGCAATAAGAATTCTTTCTTTTTCTACACCCACAACTATTAAAGAATGTGTAAATCTTTCTCCATCAGAAGATAACTGTACTACATCTCCAATTTCAATTTTATCTGACGTATTTCCAATTGGCCCTAGACCTTTATTGTTTACTAGAAAGTTATACAAAAATTCGACTCCAGTCCATGATGGTGATTTATCATTAGTATTATTATAATACCAATCATTATAATTCATAACTCCACTTCCTGCGTATATACATTGTGATACAAAATTTGTACAGTCTCCACCAATTGCATCGAAATTATAATACTTAGGGTTTCTTTTGTAAGCCCACTTTTGGGCATATTCTACTACTTTTTGCCTGTTATATTTATCAATATACATATTTTCCTCCTAGATAATTATATGTTAAATATATAATATGTATGAATTCTAATATATTTGAATATAGTCAGATTTTAAATGTTTAATAAAACAAATTGTAATCTAAAATTAGTTATGATAATATATATTGGAATTTAATGTATAATAATGAAAAATAAAACAATACTATTTAATAAAGGAGATTTTAATGGGAAAAACTAGTGTTGAATTAAAAAAAGGAATTAAAGCACATTTTATTAAAACAGATTTATATAAAACAGATTTAACTTGTATTATAATAACAACACCTTTAAAAAGAGAAACTGTTACAAAAAATGCATTAATTCCATTTATGCTTAGAAGAGGAACTGCAAAGTTACCTAATCAATATCTAATTAGCAAAGAACTTGAAAATATGTATGGAGCTACATTCAATTGTGGTGTTGATAAAATGGGAGATAATGTTGTTCTTAAGTTTTTTGTAGAATCAATTAGTAATGAATATGCTTTAAATAATGAAGATATATTAAAAATGAATTTAGAAAATTTATTAGATTTAGTTTTTAATCCAGTTGGAGAAAATGGAAATTTAAATAAAGATTTCTTAGATGTTGAAAAAGGAAATTTAAAAGATGTTATTGAAAGCAAAATTGATGATAAAGATGGTTATGCTTTAGAAAATTGTATTTCTGCCATGTATGGACAAGAAGGTTTTGGTATTTATAAATATGGATATATAGAAGATATTGATAATATTTCTATAGAAGATGTTTCTGAATATTATAAATGGCTAATAGAAAATAGCAAAATAGATTTATTTATTTCTGGAAACATAGATGAAAAAGAGCTAAAGAAATTTCTAGATAATAATGAAAATATAAAAAAATTAAAACCAAGAGAAGAAAATTATGTGTTAGATTCCACAGAAACTAAACAAAAAGTGGAAAACATAAAGGAACTTAAAGAAGTAATGGATGTAACTCAAGGAAAACTTGTAATAGGACTAGATATTTTATCAAATATGGAAAATTTACGTGCAATTGGAAATGTATATAATAGTATTTTAGGAAATGGTGCAAATTCTATGATGTTCCAAAATGTAAGAGAAAAAGCAGGACTTGCATATTCTGCTAAAAGTGTATTTTACAAACAAAAGAAAAATATATTTATAAAATGCGGAATTCAGATTGAAAATTATCAAAAAGCTGTAGATCTTATAAAAGTTCAATTAGAAAATATTAAAAAAGGTGAATTTTCAGAAGAAGATATTAATAATTCTAAAAAATATTTAATTTCTGGAATAAAAAATGTAGAAGAGGAACAGGATACAGAGATAGTTTATTATATAGGACAAGAAATTTCTAAAACTAATTTATCTTTAGAGGAATACATTAATAATATAAATAAAGTAACTAAAGAACAAATTGTTGAATTTGCCAATTCAATTAATATTAACACAATTTATTTTTTAACAGGAAAGGAAGGTTAGAGTGCAAGTTATTGAAAATAATCAAATAAAAGAAAAAGTATATATAGAAAAATTAGATAATGGATTAGTGGTAATGATTCTGCCTAAAAAAACTAGAAAAAAATATATTGTTTGGAGTACAAATTTTGGCGCTATAGATAATAAATTTTATGCTCCTGGAGAAAGTGACTTAACAACTGTTCCAGATGGCATTGCTCATTATCTAGAGCATAAATTATTTGAGCAAGAGAATGGAAGAAATAGTTTAGATGTCCTTACATCAATTGGTGTAGATGCAAATGCATATACAACGAATGATCATACAGCATATTTATATGAATGTACAGATCATTTTGATGAAGCCTTAGATGAATTTATGAACTATGTGCAAAATCCATATTTTACAGATGAAAATGTAGAAAAAGAACGTGGAATCATAGAACAAGAAATAATGATGTATGATGATTATCCAGAGTGGAAAGTTTATATGAATGCTATGAGAGCAATGTATAAAAATAATGAAATAAATATTGATGTTGCAGGAACTATAGATACAATTGCCAAAATAGATAAAGATAAATTATATAAAATTTATAATTCATTTTATAGACCAGAAAATATGATAATGGTGATTACTGGTGATTTTATTCCAGAAGAAATTTTAGAAAAAGTGAAATCTAGAATTACAATGAAAAAAGATGATAAACAAACTATTAGAGAATACAATCAAGAACCAAAAGAAGTTGTTAAAAATTATGTGGAATCAGATATGAATATAAGCATGCCATTAGTTTTAATAGCATATAAAGATAATAATCTAAGTGATGATAAGATAAAAAAAGATTTATCAATTGATATGCTTGGAACAATATTATTAGGTAAAAGTTCTGATACTTTTGAAAGGTTATATGAAAGCGGAAAGCTAATATCAGAACCATCAATGTCATATGAATTTTCGAAAACATATTCTCATGTAATGATACAATTTCAGACAAATGATATAGAAGATGTTACAAATGAAATTACAAGAAAAATTCAAAGTGTAAAACAAAATGGAATAAATGAAGAAGAGTTCGAAAGAGCTAAAAAGAAAATATATGGTGAAATAGTTAAAGATTATAATGATCTTTCAAGTATAGCTACATCACTTGTTTCAGACTATTTTAAGAATATAAATTCTTTAGATTATTTTAAAGTAGTTAAAGAAATAAACAAAGAGTATGTTGAAAATGTATTAAAAGAAGTATTTATAGAAGACCAAAAAGTAGTATCAGTTGTAAAATAGTATAAGCAGGAGAAAATAAATGAATGTTGTAACATTTCCAGGATTAAATCTTAAATTTGAAATATCAAAAATAGCATTTTCTATATTGGGAATTTCTGTATATAAATATGCTGTATGCATAGTAGTAGGAATCGTTATAGCCTTAATCTTATGTAAGTTTTCAAAAGAAAAATTTGGTGTTGATTATGATGATGTACTTGTAGGAACTATTCTGGGTATAGTATTTGGAACAATTGGCGCTAGATTCTATTATGTAATTTTTAATTTTGATTATTATTTGAACAATATTTCTCAAATTTTTAATTTTAGAAATGGAGGCTTAGCTATCTATGGAGGCTTAATTCTAGGAGCACTTGTTATATGTGTATATTGTAAAAAAAATAAAATAGTAATATTAAATTTTTTGGATTATGTTATACCATATATTGCAATTGCTCAGTCAATAGGACGCTGGGGAAATTTTTTTAATGTTGAAGCATATGGACAAGAAACGACATTTTTTTTAAGGATGGGAATTAACACTTCCGTAGGATATCAAGAGGTTCATCCGACATTTTTATATGAATCATTTTCAACTTTATTAATATTTATAATTTTAAAATTTTTACAAAAGAAGAGAAAATTTCAAGGAGAAATTTTTATAGTATATTGTTTACTATATTCAGCAATTAGAGCACTTTTAGAGAGTATGAGAACAGATAGTTTACTGTTATTTAATTTTAAAATTTCACAAATTTTATCGTTAATAATTTTATCAGTATCATTAATAATTATTACAATAAAATTCAAAAAAATCGATATGTCGAAAAAAAAGTAGAAAAATGTATAGCCTGAAAACAGTTTCTACTGTTATGAAAAATTGCATTTATGTCGAAAAAAGTCTTACGAAAGATGCTCGGTATACCTTGTAATTTGTTGACTTTGCACTAATTATATGTTATTTTTAAATAGGATAAAACAAGAGAAAAAACAAAATATTATAAAAATAAATATGAAAAGGAGTGATAATATGTTAGATGAAGAAATTTGTAAATTACGAGACGAATTAAACAAATGTATTTCTGACGGCGAAGATTACTCTAGAATATATAAGGTGAGTGTTGAGCTGGACAAGTTAATTGCAGAGTACTACAAAAATAACAGTTAATTATTATTTTGTATTTATTATTCGTTAAACAAAAGATATATATAATTTATAAATGCAGTATAAATATTAGAAAATATCTAATATTTATACTGCATTTTGTAATTAAAAAGATAAATTTTTAAAAAAGGCATTTCCCTAGAGATGTGCTTTTTTTTACTAAATTTGTAAAATTGATTTTATATTCAAGTATAAATAAATATAGTATATTATGATAAGAAATAGTAGATTAAAAAGGAGAGAATTAATATGTTAATGAAATTTTTATGACGGTATTACACATTAATTAAATGAAATAGAAAGAGTAGTTATAAATTATTTTAAAATATGTCAAGAAAAATATTCCATTTGAATTTTTATTAAAAAGTTTTATTATAAAAAGAGGAAATATATTTAAATTTTTAAGAAGGGAGACATTTATTATGGAGAAAAAATTAAAATTTAAATTAAATAAAAAAGTAAGAATAATTGAAGTATGTGCAATTGCTGTAATTGTAAGTATAATTGGACTTTTGTTATACAATAAATTTGAATTTAATATTATTGGGAATAAGAGAGAAGAAGCAAAAGCAGCAGGAGATGATGCTACAGCTGAATGGTTAACAGATACAGATTCTGACAAAGATTGCTATTTTTTAGGAGTAGGAAATGATGGCTCAAATCTAATAAATGAAGATGAATATATAAGTAAATATGATAAAAACGGAAATAAAGTATGGAGAATTTCCAAAAATTCAAATTGGAACAAATATATAGCTACATCTGATGGAAATATTATTGTTATAACAGATAATCAAATTATTAAATATGGTGGAAGTACAGGAACTCAAGAATTGTGGAAAGATAGTTTATATTTTGAGTATGATGTAAATTCATTGGTTCCAACTAATGATGGTGGCTGTATAATTTGTGCTACTATGCCCATGAGTAGAATGGAAATATATATGTATAATAGTTCAGGATTTGTGAAAAACGCAATGATTAATAGTGTGGGTGGAACAATAGTATCGAGTGGAAATGATGGAAGTTTTTTTATACAATATGATTCTAGTATAAAAAAATATGATGTAAATTTTAATGCTCAATTTGAAATATATACAAGTTCTTCAACTGTATCTAAAGTAGAACAAACAAATGATAATGGATGCATGTTAGTAAGTGATAAGAATATAAGAAAATATGATGAAACTGGAAATTTTGAATGGACCTTTACATTACAAAGCTTAGAAAGTTTTGAAACAGTAACAAATGATAATGGATTTATAACAATTGATGGAGGTAAGCTAAGAAGATATGATAGTAATAAAGCACTTATATTTGAAAAACAACTATCTTCGAGCTATGCTGCATATTTTAGTGATGTAAGAGAAAATGCAGGAATTGTTGTAATAATAAAATATTATGGCAATGTTGATATGGGAAATGGAGTAAAAAGAGAAAATGGTGCTACATACCATGATAATTATAGATTAATAGGAAAATATAAACAATCTATTAAATACACAATAACATTAAACAATCAAAGTGCAACCAGTAGTGGGACATCAGCAATATATGGAAGATATGAAACAGGAATATATTTAGATTCAGCAGAAACAAAAGCAATGACAACATCATCAAATGCGATAACAAAACCATCAAGATCATATAGAATAACATATAATGCAAATGGAGGAACGTGTTCAACATCAAGTAATACAGCAACATACACATTTGGAGGATATTATACAAGTACAGGAGGAAGCGGAACACAAAGAATAACATCAAGTGGATATTTAGCGTCAGGATTTTCAAATACAACATATTCAACAAATGGAACATTATATGCAAAATGGACAAGTAGAAGTGTAACATTACCAACGCCAACAAGAACAGGATATACCTTTAACGGATGGTATACATCATCATCAGGAGGAACAAAGGTAGGAAATGCAGGAGCACCATATACACCAACAAGCAATACAACAATATATGCACAATGGACAGCAAACCAATATAAAATTACTTTAGATAATCAAAGAGCATCAAGTACAGGAACAAAAGAAATATATGAAAAATATGGAACAGGCATATATTTAGATTCTGAAGAAACAAAGGCTATGACAACATTAACAAATTCAATAACAATACCAACAAGAATATTACAAATAACATACAATTCTAATCTAAGTGCAAATAGTAATGGTACTACATATGCAGCAACTTGTAAATTTCAAGGATATTATACAGAGACTGATGGAAATGGAACACAGATGATTGATGAAAATGGATATATTATATCAAGTCTTACAAATACAACATATTCTGCAGATACAACCTTGTATGCAAAATGGCAAGAAGTATCTGTAATATTACCAAATAGAACAAGAACAGGATATACACTTGATGGATGGTACACATCAAGAACAGGAGGGAAAAAAGTAGGAAATGCTGGTGACCAATATTCATTAAAAAATGGTACGACATTATATGCTCATTGGACACCAAATCAATATTCATACACAGTTAATTACTTAGAGAAAGATACAAATAAAGTAATTTATGATGCAAAGCAAGTAGATGGACAGACTTATGAATCAGAAATAACATCAGATAATGAAGTAATAGAAATATTAGGATATAAATTTGATAGTAGTGATAAAGAAAAACTAACAATAGGAACAGAAGAAAACATAATCAATTTATATTACACAATAGATGAAGAACAAACAAAAGAAATAAGTTATAGTGTAGAATACTACAAAGATGGAGAAAAGCAAGAAGCAGATATAGAAACAAAAAGCGCTACAGTACAAGTATTACAACCAGATATTTTAGAAGTAGACAAATCAGAAATAAATGTAACAAATAAATACTTAGCATATAACTTTGAAAAAACAGAACCAGAAACAATACCAGACACAATAAATGATGGTGATGTTATAAAAGTATATTATGCAAGAAATCTAGAAAAAACAGTATGTGAAATAGAATATTATTATGACAATAATATAGATAATGATAAAACAGAAACAATAGAAGTAGACACAAATACAGAAATAACAATAGAAAATATACAAGATAAAATAAATGGAAATGAAAAAGAAAACTACAAATTTGTTACAACAATGAATTTACCATTAAAAGCAGAAGAAGATATGAACAATAATGTAATTAAAGTACATTATTCCAAAGATATGATAGGATTATTTGACCCAGAGAATCCAGATGTACCAGTAGACCCAGAAAATCCATCTCCTTCAGTAGTATCAAAAACAGTATATAAAATCGAATACTATTATGATAACAAGATAGATACAAGAAAATCAGAAGTAATAGAAACAATAGTAGGAGAAGAAATAACAAGAGAAGATATTCAAGAAAAAATAGAAGAAAATACAAAAGAAGGATATGAATTTTTAACAACATTAAGTACACCATTAAAGGTAAAAGAAGATATTGAAAACAATGTAATAAAAGTACATTATGGAAAAGATATGATAGGATTATTTGACCCAGAAAATCCAGATGTACCAGTAGACCCAGAAAATCCATCTCCTTCAGTAGTAAGAAAAACAATATATAAAATCGAATACTATTACGATAACAACATAGATACAGAAAGATCACAAATAGTAGAAGCAATAGTAGGAGAAGAAATAACAAGAGAAGATATTCAAGATAAAATAGAAGCAAATACAAAAGAAGGATATGAATTTTTAACAATACTAAGTACACCATTAAAAGTAGGAGAAGACATTGAAAACAATGTAATCAAAATACATTACATAAAAGATTTATTAAATGTAGAAGATCCAGAAAATCCAGAAGCAATAAAGACTGCATACAAAATAGAATATTATTATGATAATGTAATTGATACAGATAAAACAGAATTAATGGTTGGAATATTAGGACAAAAAGTTGAAAGTACAATATTAGATACAAAAGCAGAAGATAACAAAAAAGATGGATATAAAGTACTTGGAATAGCAAATAAAGATATATTATTAGGAACAGATGTAGATTCAAATGTTATAAAAGTATTTTATATAAAAGATAAAACAAATCCAGAAAATCCAGGAATACTAGAAACAGTAGGATATAAAATAGAATACTACTATGATAATATAATAGATGTAACAAAATCAGAAGTAATATCAGCAACAGAAAAAGACCAAATAACAAAAGATATGATTTCTGATAATGTAGAAGATAAAAAAGAAAATGGATATGAATTATTTACAATAGTAAAAGTACCATTAACAGTAGGAAAAAATGTAGATAATAATGTAATTAAAGTATATTATGCAAAAAGTGGAACAGGAGAAATAGATCCAGATGATCCAAATCCACCAATAAATCCAGATGATCCAACAATAAAAAATACAGCATATAGAATAGAGTACTATTATGATGGAATAATAGATAATTCAAAAACAGACTTAGTAATGGGCAAAGTAGGAGATAAGTTAAATCCAGAAGAACTAAAACAAAGAGCAAATTCTAAGTTAGAAAAAGGATATAAGTTAGTAACAATATTAAATGAAAGCTTAGTATTAAGTGATAAAGTTGAAGAAAATGTAATAAAAGTACATTATAAAAATGAAAATGAAGAAGATCCAGAGAATACAACATATTATAAAATAGAATACTATTATAGTGGTAAATTAGATTCAGAAAGAACAGTGTTAGAAAAAGGAACAATAGGAGAATCAATAGAAATAATAACAGTTGCAGAAAAAATAGGAGCAAACATGCCAGATAATTATGTTTGTGCAACTGTACTAAATATACCATTAAAATTAACTGATGATATTGAGAATAATGTAATAAAAATATGTTATGAATTAAGAAATTCTGGAGAAGAACCAAGTAATAAAACATTATATAAAATAGAATATTACTATAATGGAGAAAGAATAAATGCTAAAACAGAAACAGTAGAAGCACAAATAGGAGATAGTATTTCTAAAGAAGATATCCAAGGCAGAATAGATATAAATAAACCAGAAGGAGCAGAAGAAATAGCGGTATCAAATATCCCATTAACAGTAAAAGAAGATGTTGAAAATAATGTAATAAAAGTACATTATAGAAGTGAAAACTCAGGAACAATAGATCCAGATAACCCAGATCAATCAGTAGAAACAGAAAATATAACATATTACAAATTAGAATATTATTATGATAATGAAATTGAAACATCACTATCAGATTTAGTAGAAGGTAAAAAAGGTGATGTAATAACAAAAGAAATGCTTCAAGAAAAAGCAGAAAATAATAGAATAAATCCTAATAAAACAAAAGAGTATAAATTAGTAACAATATTAGGTACACCAATAAAACTAGGTGAAGATATAAATAATAATGTGATAAAAGTACATTATAGAAGTGAAAATTCAGGACCAGTAGATCCAGACAAGCCAACAGATTCAGAAAATCCATATAGCCCAGAATATAATACAGTATTTAAGATGGAGTACTATTATGATGATGTAATAGATAGAACAAAATCAGAAATAGTTGGTGGAAAAGTTGGAGAAGTAATTGGAGAAGAAATACTTAATAAAAAAATAGAAAGTAACAAAGTAGAAGGTTATGAATTATTAATAGTATTAAATACAAACTTAAAAGCAAATGAAAATACTGATAAGAACATAATTAAAGTATACTATGTAAAATCAGGATCAATAGACCCAGATAATCCAGAAACATCAAGAACAGCATATAAAGTGGAATACTACTATGATTGGAAATTGGATGAAAGTAAAACACAAGTAGTACAAACAATAATTGGTGAAAAGATACAACAAGAAGCATTACTTGATAGCATTGAATTTAATAGAGGAGAACATTATAAATTATTAACAATAGCAAATTTACCATTAACAGCAAATAAAGAAATAGAAAACAATGTAATCAAAGTATTCTATGTAAATGATGGAACAATAGATCCAGACAATCCAGATAAACCAATAGACCCAGATCAACCAGTAGATCCAGATAAAAAGCCAATAAACCCAGATGATCCAGAAGAAACAAGAACAGTATATAAAGTAGAGTATTATTATGATAATAATT
>CASKJV010000010.1 GCA_949388605.1 uncultured Clostridia bacterium | reverse complement strand
CTTGAACTAGGAACTGGATATGAATAATATAATTTTGTTAATAATTCTGATATTAGTAAATTATAATAAAAAATATTACAATAAAATTTATATATATAAGTTTATAATATTGAAAATAAATTCTGCCATACAAATTACAATTTATTATTCTTTATTAAACAAATTACTTGTACTAATTTGAGTTTTTACATCTACACTAAAAAAAGAATCTTGGAAAATATCATTCCAACGTATTTTATCAAATTCATCTTCAGTAAGATATTCCGTCTGACAAATACCTTTAAAACCAATTACATCAGTATTATATTCTTTAGCAATGTCATATAAATAATTTGTTATTTCTCTTTTTAAATATTCATTACTAGTATTCTGCAAAGTTTTAATATTATCATTATTTATATAATTAAATACACTTCCAGAACTTCTTATAGTTCCTTTAGGATAAACAGTTAAATTTATAAAAGGACTACCATTAATTATATTAACAGAAACTTCTGTACTTTTATATAATTCAATATCAAGATCAATATAATTATTTTCATCAAAAGGGTTATCAATAGTAATAGTACTGCTTTTTAATTTGTTGGTACAAATTGAATGAGAAAGAGTATTTATAGAATTTACATTAGTAACCAAAAATTCATCTTTAAAAAGAGCCATACCAGAAGTTTGCACAATATCATTGTTAAAAATAGTATAAATTGCAGTAGGTTGAATATTATCATCATGTAAATTTTGGAAAAAATCACCAAAAGTAGAACTTATAGTTAATCCAGTTGTATCACTGCTATTAGTTAAATAATCAAATAATCTAGAAGAAAAAGATTCTCCTGAATTAGATACTTTATCTAGAACTTCATAAGCAGAAGTAGAACTTATAATTAATTGGCAAGTATAGGGTAATTCAGTATTGTTACTTAAAGTATAAATAAAAGTTTTAATACCTTCTTTTGCAAGTTCTTCTGAAATTACTAAAGCAGCACAATGAGATAAATTTATTTTTTTATTTAAATAATTATCTAAAATTATAAATGCTTCATCAATGGTTTTTGACTCAACAGTATATATAGTAGCAGTACTAGCTTGTGAAGAACCAGCATCTGAAGAACCAGAGCTGGAAGTAGAAGGGATTTGAATGCTAATTTTTAAAGAACCATCTTCATTTTTATCTATTCCAAGAGAAACAACAAAGTAATAATTATCTATGCCAGTATCTGATGAGCTACACCCAGTAAATCCTAATAAAATTGCTACTAATAAAAAAATACATATTAACTTATTTTTTATCATTTGACTTTACCTTTCTATATTTTATATTACCTAAAATTAAAATAATAATTCCGAGTCCAAACATAAATCCAATAACCATAAATCGATAAACAGTATCTTCAATAAAATGTATATGAGACATATTAAGCGGTATAAGAGAAAGACCAAAAAGTATGCTACAAGTAGAAAAAGAAATCATACGTTCATCAGCAACATTTGTTATTTTCTTTATTATTCTGTTAATTAAAAATATTACGAAACTTAAATATGAATATATTGCTAATATCCAAAGTAATATAAATAAAGCGTCAACTCTCTGAATAAAATTACTAAATTTAATTTGTCTAGCAAGTAAAAATAGTGAATTTATAGGCTCATTTCCATGAGAAGTATTAAATAATGTTAATATAGGGATTACTGTTAAAAGTAATATTATTATAGAAAATATATAAGCAATTATAGAAATTTTTTTAAAGTCAGATTGATTTTCTAAGAGTGGCTTTAAAAAGTAAATATAAACAATAAAATACATTGCAAAACAATTACTTAACCCAGCTACAAAAGTAGTATGATAATTTTGTCCTAATATTGGTGTTAAATAAGTAATATTAAAATCTCCAAGTTTTATTAAAAAAGTTATTATAATACTTATTACTGCAAAAGGTACAATAAAAGAAATTATGTTGGAAATAGATCTAAAATTAATTAGATTAGCTATTAGAATTCCAAAAATAAAAAATACTAGAATGTAAATAAGAGGAAAGTTAGAATAGTATATAGTATGAAGTACATTTGAAAAATCTAAAATTGTAATAAATGCTACTGTAAATAGTAAAATAATACTTGCTATGGCAACTATTATTTTTAATTTAGTATTTCCAACAAACTCAGAGATATCTAATATATCCTTATTATCAAATTTTTCAAATAGTTTTAATATAATTAGTAAACCAATAAAATCAACAATTCCAATATAAATAATATTAACAAGTGAACCATTTCCTACTAGATTAACAATGTAATATGGTATATTTAGAATTAACTTATTTATCATTATTATTAAAATCAATGCAATTGCTTGATATTTTTTTAATTTGAAATTATTTTCCATTTTTCCTCCAAGACATACTAATGTGTTCTTCTGATGCTGGTTTTTTAGTATTTAAAAAACGATTTCTTCTTTCACGTTTCCATACAGGTTTAAGATATAGACTATCATTTTCTGTAATATTGCTATAAGGAATATAAGGCGCAAAGAAAGGAATTCCAAAAGAATTTTGATTTGAAAGTAGTAAAAAATGTATAAAAAATCCAAATGCAATACCTAAAAAACCTGCAAGATATCCCAAAATTGTATACATAAATCTAAACATTCTAATTGCAAATCTAAGAGAATTATCTGGAATAGTAAATGCTGAAATTCCTGTAAAAGCAACAATAATTATAAGAATTGGACTTACAATATTTGCAGAAACTGCGGCATCACCTAATATTAATGCACCAATAATTCCGTACAGTAGTACTAAAAGATGAAGGTACTCTTATACTTGCTTCTTGAATTAATTCAAAAGAAAGCTCCATTAATATTATTTCAAAAAATATTGGAAATGGAATTGCTTCTCTAGCTGCTATAATTGCAAATAGTAATTCAGATGGGATGAGTTCACAATGATAAGTTGTTATTGCAATATAAAAACCAGGCATTAAAAGAGCAAAGAATAATGCAAAACCTCTTAGTACTCTAAGAAAATTTGAATAGTTGAAATTAAGATTAACATCTTCAGGCGATTCTAAAAAATCAATTAATACGGCTGGTAAAATTATTGAAAATGGCGAACCATTTACTAATACAACAACTCTTCCTTCTAAAAGATAATTGCAAGTTTTATCTGGACGTTCTGTTGAAATGGTTTGTGGAAATGCTGTTTTTGAAGAATCTTTTATAAATTGCTCTAATTCTCCAGATGATAGGAGAGAATCTATTTCTAAATTGTTTATTCTAAACTTTGTTTCAGCTACTAAATCATTATTAGCTATATTTTTCATATAACATATTGCAACCTTTGTATTACTAACTTTTCCAACTGCTGTTTCTTCTATAATTAAATTTTCATTATTTATTATTTTTCTTATTAAAGATGTGTTTGTTCGTATACTTTCTACAAATGCTTCATGAGAACCTTTTACTACAGTTTCAACTACAGGCTCAGAAACACTTCTTCCTTTAAATCCCTTAGTTTCAATTGCAATTGCAGTATCTAGAGTGTCTACAAATAAAACAGAAAATCCAGCATTAATTTTTTCTACTATATTAGAAAACTCTTTTTCAGTACTTACACTATTTTGTGGTATAAGACTAGAATATAGAAAATTTTCAAGATTGAAATTTAAAATTTTTCTTTGAAGCATTTCTGGAGTTTCTGCTTTCATTTTGATAGAATTTTTTAGTAGAAGAGGTTTTAAAATGTAATTACTTATAGATTCATCACTTACCATACCATCAATATAAATAATAAATGCAGAAAATTTCTTGGGTTTTATATTAATTGTAAATTCTCTAGTTTTGATATCACTATTTATTAACATGTTATATTTTACTTTTAAGTATTCCAAATTCTTATTTAAATCAGAAGAGACTGTAGTAATGTCTCTTTTTTTAAATTCTTTATCAGTAATGTTATTTGCAACATCTGGAATTATAAATTCATTATTTTCGTTTTTTTTATATACAAATAAATTGTTAAAAATATTCTTTATCATTAATGTCTCCATTTTTTTCTTTTTTTCTATTATTTACATTTTTTTTGTAAATATACGATGTAATATTTCAATTCACATGATAAAAAATTATTCTATAAAATTGTCATAAATTTTGAATATCCAAATATAAATTAGTAAAAGATGATGTGTACAAATTTATAGGAGGATATTTTTTATGGAAAATTTTGAAATATATCAAGATATAGCTCAAAGAACTGATGGAGACATTTACATAGGAGTTGTTGGACCAGTAAGAACTGGGAAATCAACATTTATTAAAAAGTTTATGGAATTATTAGTTTTACCCAATATTGAAAATGAATACAAAAGAGAAAGGGCAATTGATGAACTTCCACAAAGTGCAAGTGGAAGAACAATTATGACAACAGAACCTAAGTTTATACCTAATGAAGCTGTTGAAATTAATTTAAATGGCAATGTAAGACTAAAAACAAGATTAGTTGATTGTGTAGGGTATCTAGTTAATAATGCAATAGGATATTTAGAAGATGATATGCCTAGAATGGTAAAAACACCTTGGTCTGAAAATGAAATACCTTTTGAAACAGCTGCTGAACTTGGAACTAAAAAAGTAATAGTAGAACATTCAACTGTAGGAATTATTATAACAACAGATGGAACTATTACAGATATTCCAAGAGAAGAATATATTTCTGCTGAAGAAAGAGTAGTTAGCGAATTACAAGAATTAAATAAACCTTTTATAATGCTTATGAATTGTCAAAATCCAAATGATCCATATAGTATTAGTATGGCAAATGATTTATCAAATAGATATGGAACAACAGTAATACCAGTAAATTGTCTAAATCTAAATTTAGATGATATAAATTTGATATTTTCAAAATTATTATATGAATTTATGATCGAAAACATAGAAGTAAAATTTCCTAGATGGATTGACGGCTTAGATAGTGATAATGAATTAAAAGTTTCTTTATTTGATAATGTAAGAAAAACATTTGAAAATACCAAAAGACTTAAAGATGTTAATGAATGTTATCAAAGACTAGAAGAATGTAATGAAATAAGAAAAGCATCTATAGAAGATATAGATTTAGGTAAAGGTATTGTAAGTGTAAAAGCAGAATTAAATGAAAGTTTATTTTATAATATGCTTAGCAAGATTACAGGGGTGAATATAAAAAATGAGGGAGAATTGTTTTCTTGTATATCAAATTTTGCAAAAATCAAAACAGAATATGATAAAATGTCATATGCAATTGATGAAGTAAATAGAAAAGGATATGGAATTGTTACACCAGGAATCGATGATTTAATTTTAGATGAACCAGAAATAGTAAAACAAGGTTCAAAATATGGTGTAAAATTAAAAGCTAAAGCACCATCAATTCATATGATAAAAATAAATACGGAAACAGAGATTTCTCCTATTGTAGGAAGTGAAAAACAATCAGAGGATTTAGTAAAATATTTACTTTCAGGTTTTGAAAGTGATCCAAAAGAAATTTGGAATTCTAATATATTTGGAAAAAGTTTACATGAATTAATTAATGAAGGATTACAAAATAAATTGTATAAAATGCCAGAAGAGGCTCAAATGAAACTTCAAGAAACATTAGAAAGAATTGTTAATGAAGGTAGTGGTGGATTAATTTGTATAATATTATAAAATAATTGTAAAAGTAACCCAAATTGTTAAATTAAAACTTAACAATTTGGGTTTTTTGTGATATAATTCTTAGGATAAAAAGGAGAAGAATTTTTTATGAAGAAATTAAAAGTTACAAAGAAAAAAATTATTATATTAGTAATAATAGTTATTATAGGGATTGTTATTTTTAATAATAATACTAATAAACAAGAAGAGGTAGTACAATATGAGCTGGAAGAAATAGAGAAAAGAACAGTTGCTAAAACTGTAAGTGCTACAGGTGTTATAAATTCCACAAATACTAAAAATGTAATTTCAACACTTACAGGCTCAGAAATACTTTCTGTAAATGTAAAAAAAGGAGATAAAATAAATGCAGGAGATATAATTTGCACTTTTGATATATCAAATATACAAGAAAATTTAAATATAGCTCAAGCTACTCAAAATACAAGCCAAACACAAGCTAATATAGGACTTCAATCAGCACAAAGAAGTTTAAATGATGCAATCGAAAATAAAAATACACAAGTAGCTAGTAGTCAAGAAGATGTTAATTCTGCAAAATCAGCTTATGATAATGCTGTAAATCAATTAAATAATATAAATGCAAGTTTGAATGAAAAACAAAATTTAAAAAATCAACTTGAACCTACATATCAACAAAATTTGAAAAATTATTCTACAATTAAATCAGAATATGAAGCAAAAGAATTGTCTTTTAATCAAGCAACTAATAATTACAATGCCAAAGTGGCTGAAATAAATTCAATTACACCAGATGATGATAGATTTCAAAATATTGGTGCATTGGAACAAGAAGCTACACAATTAAAAGTTGTTCTTAATACTGCTGAAAGTGAATACTTAAAAACAAAATCAGTATATGAGGGAATAAATGCTTCTTTTGCACCAATTCAAAATCAATATAATGCATTAGTAAGTGAAATTGCAGGTTTACAAAATCAAAAAGCAACTATTGATTCAACTGTAAGTCAATTAAAAAGTACATATGATAAAATGGTAACTGCTTATAATGCTACAATATCAAGTGCAGATAGTGCTATTGCTTCAATGAAAGATAATGTAGAAAACTCAAAATTAGCAGTACAATCAAATTCATTAGCTACTGCTACTCAAATAAATGCTTATAAAGAACAAATAGAAAATGGTATAGTGAAATCAACAGTAAATGGTACAGTTACAAATATAAACGTAAAAAAAGGTGATATTTATACAGGAAGTACTATTGCAACAATAGAAGGAACAGAAGAATTTATTATTGAAGCAGAAATTGATGAATATGATATACCAGATATAGAAGTTGGAATGAAAGTGTTAATAAAAACTGATGCTACAAGAGATGAAGAATTAGAGGGAAGAATTACATATGTTGCTACTAGTGCTACTAATAATTCTAACGAATTAACAGGCATGTCTACAATGGCTAATAGTTCTAATGCAACATATAAAATAGAAATATCATTAGATTCTCAAAATGATAGATTACGTCTAGGAATGAATGCAAAATTAAGCATTATAACAGAGATGGAAGAAAATGTGTGGACAGTGCCATATAATGCAATATATGAAAAAGAAGATGGAACACATTATATAGAAATTGCTAAAGATGAGACAGGAGAAAATAAGGAAGAATTAGAAGTAGAAATAGGTATAGAAGGAACTTATTATACACAAATAAAATCAGATAAAATAAAAGCTGGTATGAAAATTGTTTTACCAAAAGTTGAGTCTGGAAATTCTATAGAATCTTTAATAGAAATGATGGGAGCAGATGCAGGAATTTAGAAAGGGACAATAAATATGAGTTCAATTATAAAATTA
The DNA here is from genome assembly GCA_949388605.1 of uncultured Clostridia bacterium. Classification (GTDB taxonomy): domain Bacteria; phylum Bacillota; class Clostridia; order TANB77; family CAG-508; genus Scatovivens. The sequence continues at coordinate 61,864 of CASKJV010000010.1, read as the reverse complement.
GAAAATATAGTTAAAAAGTTTTATGTTGGTGAGCCAAATGAATTAGAAATTCTGCATGGAATTTCTCTTGAGGTAGAAGAAGGTGAATTTGTTTCTATTGTTGGACCTTCAGGATCTGGTAAGTCAACATTAATGAATACAATAGGAGTTTTAGATAGACCAACTTCAGGTAAATATATTTTAGATGGAATTGATGTTGGTGAAGCTAAAGAAGCAGAATTATCAGATATAAGAAATCAAAAAATAGGATTTGTTTTTCAAACATATAATTTAATATCAAAAACTAATGCATTAAAAAATATCGAGTTACCTATGCTTTATGCAGGAATAGAAAGAAGTACAAGGCTAAAAAGATCAAAAGAATTATTAGAATTAGTTGAAATGGGAGATAGAGCCAAACATTTACCAGAAGAATTATCTGGAGGGCAAAAACAGAGAGTTGCTATAGCAAGAGCAATGGCAAATGATCCAGCAATTATCTTGGCTGATGAACCAACAGGTGCTTTAGATTCAAAAACAGGAAGATTAGTTATGGATTTATTTCATAAACTAAATAAAGAAAAAAAGAAAACTATAGTTTTAATTACTCACTCAAATGAATTAGCAGGAGAAACAGATAGAATTATTTCAATTAGAGATGGAAAAATTATTAGTGTAAAAAATAATTTAAAAAATAAAGATAAAAACATTGCTAAAAATAGAAGTATAAACGATGAAGAAGCTAAGTTAGAAGAAAAATCAAAATTAAACAAAAATGATATAAAAACAATTGAAGAAAAAATACAACCAGACAATGAAAATACAACACTAGAAGAAGATAATAACGGTACAAAATCACAAGTAAAAACTAATAACAAGAAGAAAAGGAAAAATTCAAAAAAGAATAATCAAAAAGAAAAAATAGATAAAAAAATAAAAAAAGAAGGAGGCGAAAAATAATGCTTTTATGGGAAAATATTATATTAGCCATAAATAGCCTTCTTTCAAATAAAATGAGAGCTTTGCTTACTATGTTAGGAATTATAATAGGAATTGGATCTGTTATTGCAATTATTACAGTTGGTGATTCACTAACACTTTCAGTTTCTGAAAATATGCAATCAATGGGAGCCAATGATGTATATGTAATGTTAAATCCTAAAAGTATAGATGAAGAAGAAAGTTCAAAAATAGATGGTGTAAAATTTGGAAAAGTTTCAAATAGTACAGAAATAACAGAAAATGATTACATAACAGATACTATGATTAAAGAAATGACTCAAAAATTTAGTAATGAAATATATGCTATAAATATACAATATTCTGTAGGAAATGGAACAGCTGTAAAAGGAAATAAATCAGCTAATATTAGTTTATCTGGAAACAGTGTGGGGTATTTTATTACAAATGAATTAAATCTGATTAGCGGAAAGATGTTTTCTGAATCTGATTATACAGAAATGAAAAATGTAACAATTGTTTCAGATAAATTAGTAAATAAATTATTTGATGGAAATACAGATAAAGCTATAGGAAGTGAAATAGAAGTTAATATAAATTCCAAACTTCAAAATTATACAATTATAGGTGTTTATGAAAACCAAGATATGTATATGATGGGGATGAATATGTCTGGAGATGATGTAGCTACTAATTTATATGTACCATTAAAAACCGCAATGAAACTTAATTATGAAGCAGATGGATATGAATATTTTCAAATTATAACTTCTGTTGGTATAGACTCAGATTTATTAGCTAAAAAAGTTGAAAACTTTTTTGAACCATATTATAGAAGTAACAGAAATTATGAAATAAAAACTGTTACTATGGGGTCAATGGTATCAATGTTAACAGATATGCTTTCAACAATTACATTAGCAATATCAATTGTTGCAGGAATAGCATTAATTGTTGGAGGAATAGGAGTTATGAATATAATGTTAGTTTCTATTACAGAAAGAACAAGAGAAATTGGAACCAGAAAAGCTTTAGGTGCTAAAAATTCATTTATAAGAACACAATTTATTGTAGAAGCTATGATAATCTGCTTAATTGGAGGAATTTTTGGTGTGATTTTAGGTGTAAGTGGAGGAATAGGTGCATCTAAATTATTAGGATATCCAGCACAACCATCAATATCAGGAATTATTGTATCATTAGTATTTTCTATGTCAATTGGTGTATTTTTTGGATACTATCCTGCAAATAAAGCTGCTAAGATGAATCCAATTGATGCTTTAAGATATGAATAATGAGCAATTTTTTACGTATGTTCATCTACTAGAAAATAATTTAAGACATGGAAATCATATTAAAAATTTAATTAAATAATGAAAAGATATTTAAGTAATATATAAGGAATTGAAAATGAATAATAAAAATAAGAAAATCGGTTTTACAATTGGAAAATTTGCTCCGTTTCATAAAGGGCATGAATATTTAATAGAAACAGCTTTGGAAGAAATGGATAAAGTAATTGTAGTTGTTTATGATACAGATATTATAGATATTCCAACTGAAAGAAGAGCAGAATGGATAAAGCGAAAATATCCTAATGTTCAGATAAAATTTGCACATAACCCACCAGCTCAATATGGACTGGATGAAGAAAGTGTAAATATTCAAATGAAATATTTAACTAATATTCTTGAAGAAGAGAAACCAACACATTTTTATAGTAGCGAAAAATATGGCAAAAGTGTTTCTGAATATATGAATGTTATAGATAGACGTGTAGACAATGAAAGAAAAATTATACCTATAAGTGCTACAGAAGTTAGAAACAACCTAGAAGCAAAAAAACAATGGATTGAGAATGAAGTCTATTTGGATTGTAAAGATAAATTAAAAACTGACTACTTATTCTAATAGAAAAAATTGAAGTTAGAGTATATAATAAAATATATGTAAAAATTTGGAGGAATATATGAAAGAAATCTATTATAAAAATGTAAGAAAAATTACTGATTTTAAGGACTTGTTAAATCAAACAGTAGAATTATATGGAGATAGACCAGCATTCAAATTTAAGAAAAGAATGTATAAAAAAGGTGAAAAAGTAGAATTTAATACAATGTCTTATAAAGAATTTAAGCATGAAATTGATTGCATTGGAACTGCTTTAAATAATTTAGGAATTAAAAATGATGAAAATGTTGCTTTAATTGCAAAAGATAGATATGAATGGAATGTTGCGTATTATGCTGTTACAACAGGTGATAAGATTATAGTTCCTTTAGATAAATCTTTACCAGACAATGAAATTATATCTTTAGCTGAACGTAGCAAAGCAAAAGCTATATTTTTTGAAGAAAAATATTTAGATGTAATGAAAAAAATAAGAGATGAAAAATTGTCTTCAATAGAATTATATATATGCTTTGATTTAGAAGAAGATACAGATGGATTTATTTCTTATAAAAAATTAATTGAAAAAGGAAATCAATTATTAGAAAAAGGTGATAGAAGTTTTTTAGATAGTAAAATAGATTCAGAAAAAATGACTATTATGCTATTTACATCTGGAACAACATCAATTTCTAAAGCTGTAATGCTTTCTCAAAAAAATGTTTGTACAAATGTTATGGATTTATGTAAGATTATTAAATTTGATGAAAATGATGGTATGCTTGCACTTCTTCCATTTCATCATACATTTCAGTCAACAATAAATCATGTAGTTGTATTTATTGGTGGATTTATGTGTTTTTGTGATGGATTAAAATATATTCAACAAAATCTTTGTGAATATAAACCAACAGTGTTAGTATGTGTTCCTTTAATATTAGAAAGTATATATAAAAGAATAATGAAAAATATTGAAAAACAAGGAAAAATAAAACTTGTTAACAATATGATGAAATTTACAGATGTTTTAGATAAAGTTCATATAAAAGTAAAAAGAAAAGTTTTTAATGAAATACATGAAGCACTTGGCGGAAACATTAGATTAATTGTAAGTGGTGCAGCAGCAATGGATGAATCTCTTGCCAAAAATTTATCTGGATTAGGTTTGCAAGTATATCAAGGCTATGGATTAACAGAAACATCTCCAGTAATTAGTGTTGAAAGTGATCATGCAATAAAAATCGGTTCTGTAGGAAAACCTTTACCTTCAATAGAATTAAAAATCGAAGATAAAGATGAAAAAGGAATTGGAGAAATTGTAGTAAAAGGTTCAAGTATAATGTTAGGATATTATCAAAACAATACTGCTACAGAAGAAGTATTTACGGGAGAATGGTTCCATACAGGAGATTTAGGATATCTTGAAAATGGATACTTATATATAACAGGAAGAAAGAAAAATGTAATAGTACAGAAAAATGGAAAAAATATTTTTCCAGAAGAATTAGAAATTTTAATAGACCATATTCCAGGAGTTAAAGAAAGTATGGTTTATGGAAGACCAACTAAAGATGGTGATTTAGATGTATGTGCAAAAATTGTTTATGATAAAGATGTAATAAAAGATATTATAGGATATGTGCAAAAAGACGAAATATATAAACATATGAAAAAATATATTTCAGATATAAATCACAATATGCCACCATATAAACATATTAGGGATATTATAGTAACAGATGAAGAAATGATAAAAACAACAACAGGAAAAGTTAAAAGACATGAAGAAATTAAAAAGATATTATAAAAAATGATTAATTAGGGACTTTGTTTTATTAATCCTTAATTTATTACAAAAAGGAAGTTGAATTATGATTTTAGAAAATGTTAATTATCCAGAAGATTTAAAACAATTAAATATCGAAGATAAAAAAATTTTAGCAAGTGAAATAAGAGAAAAAATAATAGATACAGTATCAGAAACAGGAGGACATCTTGCTTCTAATTTGGGAGTAACAGAACTTACAATTGCTCTTCATTCTGTATTTAATACACCACTTGATAAAATTATTTGGGATGTAGGACATCAAACTTATGTACATAAAATTTTAACAGGAAGAAAGGATAAATTAGCTTCATTAAGAAAGATGGGGGGAATTGCAGGATTTCCAAAAACTACTGAAAGTGTTTATGACAATTTTAATACAGGTCATAGTAGTACTTCAATATCAATTGCTTTAGGTATGGCAAGAGCTAGAGATATAAAAGGAGAAAATAGTAAAATTATTGCTGTTATAGGAGATGGAGCCTTAACAGGTGGTATGGCTTTAGAGGCTTTGAATGATGTAGGAAGCAGTAATACTAATATGATCGTTATTTTAAATGATAATGAAATGAGCATATCTAAAAATGTTGGTGGAATATCAATGTTGCTTTCTAAATTAAGAACTAAAAATTTATATGTAAATACTAGTTTAAAAGGGAAAAAGATTATAGGAAAACTTCCATTTGGAAAGAAAATCATAAAATTAGTTCAAAGAACAAAAAGAGGAATCAAACAATTAGTAATTCCAAAAATGTATTTTGAAGATATTGGATTTAGATATTTAGGACCAGTAGATGGACACAATATTGAAAAATTGGAAGATATATTAAAAATATGTAGAGAACAAGAAGGACCAATTTTAGTTCATGTTTTAACAAAAAAGGGAAAAGGATATAAACCAGCAGAATTAAATCCAGATAAATTTCACAGTACTTCTAAATTTAATATACAAACAGGAGAAAAAATAAGTAAAGGAAAAAAAGATTATTCAAAAGTTTTTGGTACAAAATTAGTTGAAATAGCAAAAGAAAACAAAAATGTAGTTGCAATAACAGCAGCAATGACTGATGGAACAGGTCTTACAGAGTTCGCAAAAAAATATCCAAATAGATTTTTTGATGTTGGAATAGCAGAACAACATGCTGTGGGATTGGCAGCAGGAATGGCAAAAACAGGATTAGTACCAGTAGTACCATTATATTCTTCATTTATTCAAAGAGCATATGACCAATTAGTTCACGATGTAGCAATCCAGAATTTACCAGTTGTTATTTGTGCTGATAGAGCTGGAATTGTAGGAAATGATGGAGAAACTCATCAAGGATTATTAGATATGTCATTTACTAATACAATTCCAAATTTTAATATTATAGCACCAAAAGACTTTAAAGAGTTAGAAGATATGTTAGAATTTGCTGTAAACTTAAATAAACCAGTATTAATAAGATATCCTAGAGGAACAGAAGAAATTACATTTGAAAATCATAGTAAAATAGAGTATGGTAAAGCAGAAGTTTTAGAAAAAGGAAAAGATATTGTAATTATAGCAATTGGAAAAATGGTTTCAAAAGCTATGCATGTATCAGAAGAATTAAAAAAATGTGGAAAAAGTGTAACAGTAATTAATGCAAGATTTTTAAAACCATTGGATACAGATACAATATTGCATAATATTGGAGAAGCAGAAAATATAGTTACAATAGAAGATGGAACTGTTGAGGGAGGTTTAGGAGATAAAATAGAAAAATTGCTTTTTGAAAATAGAATAGACATTAATTTACATAAATTTGCATATCCTGATGAATTTGTAAAACATGGAGCTGTAAATGAAATAGAACAAAAATATGGATTAGATGTAGGAAGTATTGTAGAATGTTTGAACAATCAAGAGACAAATATAAAGATAATGAAAACAAATTATTAATAGCAAAAGTAATTGATAAATATGAGTTTTGTAAAGCTAGAAATAAAATTACATATACAGATTTTTTGGATATAGCTCGGAATAGCAATTATAAAGAAAATGCTTATTCAAGAAAAAATTACTAATTGGATAATTTTTGGTGGAAGAGAGAATGCAGATAGAAATGTTATAATATTTTATCCAGAAAAGTTTTCTAAAGAGATGGTAGAAAAAAATCATAGTAAAATTTTAGAAGTCATAAGAATAAAATTACCTAATAATATTAATTATGAACATAGAGAATTTTTAAGTGGAATAATGAAATTAGGAATAAAAAGAGAAAAATTTGGTGACATATTAGTTACTAATAATGGGGCAGATATTGTTTCGCTAGTTGAAGTTTCTAAGTATTTGAAGGAAGGCTTACAAGATTTAACAAGATTTAGAAAATCAAATATTACAATTGAGAATATAAACAATATAGAAAAAATAGAAAATCAATTTGAAAATTTAAATATAATAATTTCATCTATGAGATTAGATAATTTTGTTGCAGAGCTTTCAAGATGTTCAAGAACAAGGGCTATAGAAATTATAGAAGAAGGAAGAGTATTTTTAAATTCAATTAACGAATTTAAAGCTTCAAAAAAGATTAATATAAATGATATAATAACAATACGAGGAAAAGGAAAATTCGTTTTTTATAATATAGAGAAAGAAACGAGAAGCGGAAAATTATTAATAAACATTAAAAAATATAAATAAAATAGCATATATTATTGTAGATTATGTAAGAACATTAATTATGTTATGTAACAAAAAGGAGGTACAATATGATTAATTTAAGAGATGAAATTATGTTAGCAACTGATGCAAGAACACGAGCATATGCAAAATATACTGAATATACTGTAGGAGTAGCTTTAAAGTGTAAAAATAATAAAATATATTATGGATGTAATATTGAAAATGGGGGAATTCAAAGTATCTGTGCAGAAAGAACAGCATTTGCAAAAGCTATTTCTGAAGGAGAGAGAGAATTTAGTCATATAGTTATAATAGGAGGTCCAAAAGATAAAGACCCTGAAAGATGTTTACCTTGTGGATATTGTAGACAATTTATGAGCGAATTTGTTAATAAAGATTTTAAAATATATACAGTGTATGATAAAAAAGTGGAAGAATATACAATTGAAGAATTATTTCCACATGGATTTTCTTTATAAAAAATAAATATATTATAAAAAAAGAAGAATTAAGAACAAAGTAAAAGGAATGTCTTCTGTTTAATACAGAGAACATTCCTTTTTTATTTAGTAGGAAGTGCAGAGCACTTTCCTACTAAATAAAAGCTTCGCTAATTTTTGCACACAATTTTGATATTATTGTTTGAGTTTGCTATCTTGCATCGTCATCATCAAGATCTTTCTCATTAATATCTGTTGTTTCAGTAGCTTCTTTTTCTTCTGGAAAATCTGATTTTATTGAAGAAGAAATAATTCCCATTAATGAACCATCTTTGTAATCAAGATGAATAACTGCTAAATGTTTTATAAAATCAAGAGTATCACTATATTCATCTAAAAGTTCTTTTACATCTTTACTATTATCAATATAAGTTTTTGAACCATTAGCAGAAAAAATATTAGATATTTTGTCATATGATTGATCTGTATTATATTCTTTATCAAAAACTTTATCTAAATCATTATTTGCTAAAAGATTTACTGAATTGAAACGAGTTATATTCTCATTTTGTGATAATCCATTAGCATCTGTATAAGTTATAGTAATTGATTTGTGTAAATCCTGAGAATTTTCATAATCATATTGATGTTCGATTTTTATATCTTTTGCATCAGGATGTGCTTCTAAAAAAGAAGGTTCAATTTTTTCCTGTAAAATATCATCAAAAATATTATCAATACTTGTGCCAATTTTATACAATTGATCTTTATTAGGTATTGTATCTTGATTTTGAGCTTCGTTTATTAGTTTTTCTATATTATGAATTGAATTAATAGTTTCTTCAGATAGATCTGATTCATAATCATTTTCATTTAATGTATCAACTGATAAATTATTATAATCATGAGCTTTCTTTATTTGACTACCAACTCCTGTTATTGTACCAAGAGCAACAATTGCAGCAAGTGATAAAGCAGCTCCTTTTGAATTTTTGGCTAAGAATTTATATCCAGTTTCAGTAATTGGATTAGGTTTTTTAGAATATTCAATACGTTCTTCTTTTGTATCCATAAAACGAGAACCTTGTTGTATATAATTCATGAGTTCAGTAATTGTTATTGTCCCAGATATATCAGCACCAAATTGGCTTGGAGCAAATTCCATCGATACAGGTAATCCATCTAAATGTGTAGAATCAATATTTCTTATAGTTGAGATTGCTTGTTTGGTATTTAAATAATAAGAATGACCTATATAAGTTGGTGAATGCTCAGATATTTCTTTATCAAATTTTCTTGTTACAGATGAAGTCTTTCTCATATACTCTTGATAATTATTTATAACATCTTGAGAAGGAAGACCATCATTATTTATTGATTGTGCAAGTATTGAAGCACCTGTTTTAAATTGATAAAGTTTTTTTACTTGGTTTGCATATCTTTTAAAAATTTTTGCTTCACTATTTTGAAATTTAGCACCTTGATAATTCTCAGATATAATATAATTATTTTCTTTATCCAAAAAACTTAAATCTCCTTTAGAAGCTAAAGTTAAATATGGTGCATATCGTTTTTGAACATCTTCTGATGTAGCATTTTTTCCTAAATGATCAGCTAAAGCTTCATAACACTCACATAATGAAGCATAACAATGCAATTGTTCAGCATATAAAGCTTTATTACAAAGTAATATATTTTTTCTATTATTTAATTTCATAATAAATAAATTCCTCCAATAATATAATTAATTATATTATAAATAAAAAAAATAAGCTGTAATGTTACAAAAAAGTAATAAAAAAATAATTTTTGTTATATAAGAAAAGAATTGACAAAAAATGTATTTTAATAGATAATTATTAGTATGATAACAGAAGAATTAAATTTTTAAGAATACGAAGGAGGAATATATAATGTATATATTCAATAGAGTAACAGTTGTTCCACAACTTCCAACTAGAATAGCAAAGCTTTCAGAAATTGCTAATAATTTATGGTGGTCATGGAATACTGAATTTTTAAGATTATTTGAATCAATAGACAACGATTTATGGGAAGCTAGCGAAAAGAATCCAGTTAAATTTCTAAAAATGATTAGCCAAGAAAAAATAGAAGAAATTACTAATGATCAAAAATTTTTAAAAGAATATGATATTATAGCTAATAATTATGAAAATTATATTAACAGCACAGATACTTGGTTTAATAAAAATTACCCAAATAATAAAAATGATTTAATTGCATATTTTTCAGCTGAATATGGTTTAGATGAAATTTTACCAATTTATTCAGGTGGATTAGGTATTTTATCTGGTGATCATTTAAAATCAGCTAGTGATTTAGGATTACCTTTTGTTGCTGTTGGATTATTATATAAAAATGGATATTTTCATCAAAAAATTAATTCTCGTGGAGAACAATGTTCAGAATATCATAATATAGATTTATATAATTTACCAATTACTACTGTTAAAGATAATGTAGGGGATGATGTAATAATTGATATTCCAATGGATAATAGAACTCTTTATTTAAAAGTATGGCAAATAAATGTTGGTAGAATAAAATTATATTTAATGGACTCTGATATAGAAAAAAATGATGAAGATTTTAGAGGAATTACACTTCGCTTATATGGTGGAGATAAAGAAATGAGAATTCGTCAAGAAATCGTTTTAGGTATGGCAGGAGTAAAACTTCTAAAAACATTAGGATATGAACCATCTGTATACCATATGAATGAAGGACATTCATCATTCTTAATATTAGAATTAATAAAAAATATTATGAAAGAAAAACAAGTTTCTTTTGAAATGGCAAGAGAAATAGCTACAGTAAAAACAGTCTTTACCACTCATACTCCAGTTCCAGCAGGAAATGATATATTTGACTTATGGTTAGTTGAAAAATATTTTAATGGTTTCTGGGATACACTTGGAATTACAAAAGAAGAATTTTTGAAAATGGGAATGCCAGGAGATGAATTAGAGCCTGGATTTAATATGGGAATTCTTGCTTTAAAAGTTGCAGGGAAAAAGAATGGTGTAAGTAAATTACATGGTGAAGTTTCTAGAGAATTATTCAGTGATGTTTGGCCAAATATTGCAGAAGATGAATCACCAATTACTTATGTAACAAATGGAATTCATACTTGTTCATGGCTTGCACCAAATATAAAAGAATTATTTAATGAATATTTACCACCATATTGGCAAGACAAAATTGAGCTTGATTCAACATGGGAAAAAATAAATAATATACCAGATGATAGATTATGGGCTGAACATATTGTAAGAAAAGAAAAATTAATGAGACTATTAAAACAAAATATCACAGAAAGATATGTTAATAGTGGAATTGGTTATGATGAAATTGCAGAAGTTGTTAATAAATTAAATCCAAAAGCTTTAACTATTGGATTTGCAAGAAGATTCGCTACATATAAGAGAGCAACTTTAATTTTTAAAGATATAGCAAGACTTACACAAATATTAAATGATGAAAAAAGACCTGTTCAATTAGTATTTGCAGGAAAAGCTCATCCAGCAGATAAAGAAGGTCAAGATTTAATAAAATATATTCATGAAATTTCATTAATGCCACAATTTAAAGGAAAAATTTTCATACTTGAAAATTATAACATAGGAATATCAAGATATTTAATTAGTGGTGTTGATGTTTGGTTAAATAATCCAAGAAGACCAATGGAAGCTTCTGGTACATCAGGTGAAAAAGCATCAGTAAATGGAGTTATAAACTTTAGTGTATTAGATGGTTGGTGGTGTGAAGGATACGATGGAACTAACGGATGGACTATTGGTACAAATGCTCAATATAATTCATATGAAGAACAAGATAAAGCTGATAGCAATAGTTTATATCATACATTAGAAAATAAAATTATTCCTGCATATTATAATCAAAATAATAATGGAGTTTCTAAAGAATGGTTAACTTATATGAAGAATTCTATTAGGACTACTGGTGGAAAATATAGTACAGCTAGAATGGTTACAGATTATGTAAGAAATCTATATATGCCACTTTGTGATTTAAAAAGAGCTCATTTTGATGATTTAGAAAAAGTAGGGCAATTTACAAAATGGAAAAGTAATATTAAAGAAAATTGGGATAAAATAGTAATTACACAAGATAGAAATGTAGATAATGCTAAGTTAGTTGCTGGAACACAAATTACAGTTAACTGTGAAGTATATCTTCCAAATATAGATGAAGAAAATACAGATATACAAGTTTATTTTGGACAATTTTTAGATAATGGAACTGTTAGAAATGTGTATACTTGTACAATGAATAAAATTTCTGAAAATAAAGAAGAACATAAATATAATTATGAAGCAGTAATAGATTTAAAATCTGGTGGAAATTTTGGATATACTTTTAGAGTTATGCCAAAACATGAAATGCTAATGGATGCAGAAAATCTAAATTTAGTAAAATGGATTACAAAATAATTATATAAATAAAAAAGAAAAGGATGCTAAAAGCATCCTTTTTACAAATTCAAATTATTTGGTTCTATCCCGTATTCTATTCATTTTGCTCTCCTTGTACGCCCAAAGCTGGTGCGTTTTCCGGTTTTTAAATTTGGCGGTTTCTCCGCCCATATTCTCGCATATTCGCGCATATAATCCATATTCTCGCCGATATCACAAAATACTTACGTCTGATCCCGAATTCTAATCATGGCATTCTCCTCGCAATCCGGTGCGATATTTTAGTTTGTTTTCTACCTTCGGCGTCCATTTAAACCTGCTCTCTGGCTGGTGGGCGTCGCTAAATAATAAAAATTTTCTTTTTATTGAAATACTTACGTCTGATCCCGAATTCTAATCATGGCATTCTCCTCGCAATCCGATGCGATATTTTAGTTTGTTTTCTACCTTCAGCGTCCATTTAAACCTGCTCTCTGGCTGGTGGGGCGTCGCTAAATTATAAAAATTTTCTTTTTTTAGAAATTCTTACGTCTGATCTCTAATCCGCCACATGGATTTACCTCCTTGAGATATTTGGCATTCGCCGATAAATTCAGATAAGCCGGCGCCATTGCGCCACAATCATTTTTTTTTGAAATGCTTACGTCTGATCCCGAATATTATTCATAGTTTACCTCCGAACGCCTTCCGCCGGCGCGCTGCGTAATTTAATTTAATTTAATTTTCAAAGAACCATTTGAATTTGGACCTCTGCTCATATTGTAATCCCTCCTTGTTGTATATATTGGTCTGTTATAGGGCTGTGCCCCTTACAATTATTAGTATACTACTTATGTTAACAAAAGTCAATACTTTTTTATAAAAAAATAAAAAAAATTGAAAAAAGTATTTACAAATAAAAAATATGGTGCTATAATTCACAACAAGTTAAATATTTTAACTGTATTTTAATAATCTAAAACATAAATATCGTTCTGATATTTATCGATTTCCAAAAAATAAAAATTAAATAATAAAATTATATGTTTTTTTGTTGCGCCCCCAAGCACGGAAAATTTGTCTAAAAATTTAATTCATGTGATAGTTTGTTTTATGCCCCTAAACTAATAATCATAAAATTTTAAAAAAATATAGTTTTAATATTTAACTTAAATTTTATATAAGGAGGTTTTGTGAAAAATAAAAAAAGAGTAATTGGAGTATTGGTTTGTATAACTCTAATTTCAAGTATGTTTTTAGCAGGATATACTTTTGCTAGATACTATAAAGCTATTAATGCAGGAGTAGCACAAGCAAGTATTGCTAGATGGTCTTTTAATTCAAAAAATATGGAAACTAATATTAACTTATCAAATGAAAAAATTGCTCCAGGCTCTAACGGTCAATTTGAAATTGAAGTTGATGCTACAGACTCTGAAGTTGCAGTTGAATATGAAATAAAAGTTAATAATGAAAAAAATATTCCAAGAAACATGAAATTTTATGCAGAAACAAAAGATGAAAATGGAAATATTAATGTAACAGAAGAAAAAAGTTCTTTTAGTGAAATAGCAACAGAATATCTAAAAGGAATAATTCCAGTTGAAAAAAATAATCAGAAAAGAATAGTAGCTGTTCATTGGAATTGGCCATTTAATGAAAATGATGAGACTTTAATAGATAGCGAAGATGCTTCATTAAATGTAGATGAAGATATTACATCTTTAGACTGTGGGTTTGATATACAAATAATTGGTAGACAAGCTCAAATAAATTAACAAGCTTTGGCTTATTAATTAAGTTACCTTTCTATAAATACAAAAGATAATTATTACCAATAAAATCCTATAAAACTTTATATATTAAAAAACAGAGGGGATTATTTAATAAAACCCTCTGCTAAGAATAATAAAATGTATTAAATAATAAATTGAAAATTAGAAATAAAAAATAAAACTTATATAAAGTAGCTATATTAATTATTTTTAGCAGAAGGTTTTTATATAATAGAAAGTTATACATAATAAATACGTGGAGAATTAAGTAAAATTTTGGCTTTTACAGACTTATATATTATCCACATTTGTTTTTTTGGAGGATAAATGAAAATAAAAAATATAATATATAATTTCATAATTATTTTTATAATAATAATCTTATTAAATATATTTTATTCAAAATTTATAATGAAAGATGATTTAATAAAGATATTTGGAAAGTCTTTTTTAGTAGTAATTAGTGGTAGTATGGAACCAAATATTAAAATAGGAGAATTAATAATTATATCAGAAAGTGAAAATTATGAAAAAGGTGATATTATAACATATAAAGATAAAAATAATTGTTACATAACACATAGAATAATAGATATTAATGAAAAAAATATTATTACTAAGGGAGATAGCAATAATATAATAGATGAAAAAAATTCAAATTATAATATAAAAGGAAAGGTTATATATCACTCTAAAATTTTAGGATTTTTCACAATGTATTTATTAAAACCATTAGTAATAATATATATAATTTTGTTTATAAGTTTAAATTTTATAATCTGTAAGAAGGAGGGAAAGTATATTGAAAAAGACACTGATATTAAAAATATTGCTTAGTACTTTAGTAATTTTGCTATTTATACAGAACTATTCAGTAGCTCAATATAATGGAATATTAAATAAGATTTTTGTAAATGGAACAATTGCAAGACCAATAATTGTAGTTGAAAAACTTCAAGATACAGTAATAGCAAAAATGGATAAAGATTCTGAAAATAAAGAATATTATTTTAAAGTGAAAAATTATATTATAAATCAATCAAAAGAAAAAATAATTACAGAAGTTGATTTAAATTTTTCTATAGAAATAAAAAATTCAAATAGCAATTTTCCAATAAAATATGAATTATATGATTGTGAAAATGAAGAGAAACTTTTAAATGGGGGAGATATAAGTGAGAAAATATGTATTAATAAAAACATTGAATTTGAGAAGACTTATAAATTAGTAGTTTCGTGGGAAGACAAAAATGAATTAGTTGGAAATTTAGATGATATTGAAATAATAGTAAATATTGAACAAATAAATAACTAGAGTATTTGAAATAATGAAGGTTTATAGGTAAATCCTTATAAAAAACTTAAATACATATGTAAAAGGAAAAATAAAAATGAAAAATATTAATAAAGAAAATAAATTTTTAAATAAAAAGTTAATTATTAAATTACTAATTTTAATTGTTTTAATATTACTAATTTTTACTACTAGTTTTAGAAGTGGAGAAAAGTTTTATGTTTTAAAGAATACATATTTAGGTGATATAGAAACAAAGATAGAAAGTGGACTTGCAAGATGGAAATTTAATGCAAGAGTTATATATAAATGAGGTGAATAGTTATGAAAATAATTAAAAAGATACTTATACTAATTTTAATTATTGTAATAGTTTTTTCGATAAAAACTTATGCAAAATATAATTATAAATATACTTTAAATGCTTTTTCTTTAACAATAGATGACAATAAGAATATCTCTAATAATATAAATAATAAAAATTAGTATAATATAAGAAAAACCAGCATAGTGTGACCTATGCTGGTTTTTTGTAAAAATTTTTTAAATGATTTAACCAATCACCTTTTTGGGAACAACTTTGTTTTCACGTCCTCCGAACCGATATTCAAGTTTATTATAAGCCAATATTTTATCGGATTCTTTATTAGGACAGATTACCCGCAAATATCTTAGAACTGTGGTGTGAGAAATATCAAAATGTTTTGCAGTTTTCCGAGAAGTGGAATCATTTTCAATAAAGTAGTTAACTACATCATTAACAGTGTCAGAATTGATTTTTGCCATATTTTTGTCCCTACATAAAATAAAAACACTTTTTTATATATTACATTATACTATATTTACATAAAAACATCAAATTAATTTTGGAAAAAGTAATAAAATATGTTTAATATATAAAAAAATTAAATTATCTTGTGAAAAAAATATATAAATGATATAATTGCAAACATAGAAATTATATAGGAGATTATTATGTTATTTGATAATATGCATAAAATAAAGGTATATGCTTTTGTTGGACCATCTGGAACAGGAAAAAGTTATAGAGCCCAAATGGTTGCTAATGAAAAAGGAATTAATTATATAATAGATGATGGACTTTTAATTAGTGGAAATGAAGTTTTAGCTGGAATTTCTGCCAAAAAAGCTCCTACAAAAATAGAAACTGTAAGAAATGCATTATTTCAAAATGAAGAAAGAAAAAAAGAAATTCAAAATGTAGTAAAAAAGAAAAAACCAGAAAGTATATTAATACTTGGAACATCAGATGAAATGGTTCGTAGAATTGCAAGTAATTTAGGATTTCCGCCAATTTCTGAAACCATATACATAACAGATGTTGCAACAGAGGAGGAAATGGCAACAGCAAGAAATGTAAGAGTTACTCAAGGTAAACATGTTATACCAGTCCCAACTTTTGCTATAAAAAAAGATTTTTCTGGGTATTTGTTAGATCCACTTCAAATTTTTAAATCAACAGGAAAAGGAAAAGCTCCATATATTTCTGAAAAATCAATAATAAGACCAACATTTAGTTATATGGGAAATTTTAAAATTTCAGATACAGTTTTTAAACAAATAATTGACTGTGTTGCAGATAAAACAAAAGGTGTTAATAAAATATATAGAACAATAATAAAAAAACATGAAGGATTTGATGATGGAATCTACATTTATATAGAAGTTATAATAGAATTCGGATACAATATTAATGAAACTATGGGAATGCTAAAAAAGAAAATAACAAGGGAAATTGAAAATTTAACAGCAATGAATGTTCTTAGAATGGAAATTGTTGTAAAAGGTGTAAATTATAATAAAGAAAATAATAAGTAAATATGTATATGATTTTACAAAATAAAACCAGTGCATATGCGTTATTAGTTTAGTAATAAGTGCAGAAAAAATATATAGAACAAGTATAATAAATTTAAATATATTTTTTAATTTGGAGGAAAAAATGTCATTTATAGTTGCAATAGATGGACCAGCTGGTAGTGGTAAAGGAACAATAACCAAGTTAGTTGGAAAAAAATTAAATTTAATAAATATAGATACAGGTGCTATGTATAGATGTGCTAGTTTATATATGATAAGAAATAATATAAAATTAGATGAGTTAGATAAAATATCAGAAATGCTAAAAAATATAAAAATAGAACAAGCTAATATAAATGACGTTGATAAATTTTATCTAAATAGTGAAGATGTTTCAGATATGATAAGAGAAAAAGAAGTTAATGAAATTGTTTCACAAGTTTCACATATACCTATTGTTAGAGAACGTATGGTAGAACTTCAAAGAGAAATGGGTAAAAATGATAATATAATAATGGAAGGTAGAGATATTGGTACAAATGTATTTCCTAATGCAGATGTAAAAATATATTTAGATGCGAGCGCAGAAGAAAGAGCTAATCGTAGATTAAAACAAAATGATCAAAAAGGTATAGAAATGAGTTATGAAGAAATTTTAGAAAATATAAAATTTAGAGATAATAACGATAAAACAAGTCCGGTTGCTCCATTAAAACAAGCAGAAGACGCAATTTATCTTGATACTACTCATATGGTAATTGAAAAAGTTGTAGAAGAAATTGTAAAAATTGTAAATGAAAAAAGAAAATAATCTTATAAAATTAAAATAATGTATTATATAGTTTACTATTAATTGTAAAGTAATATTTTGAAAATATAAAAATAACTTTTATATTATTTTAGAAAATAATTATAAAAGTTAAATATATAAAAAGGAGATATAAATTTTAGGATTTATAAATATAAACAATGAAAGAATTTTTTAAAAAGATAGGTAGAGTATTTGTTAAAGGATGCATATATACATATTGTAAAATCGTATATAGAGTAAAAATTATTGGGAAAGAAAATGTTCCAACTGATGGAGCAGTATTGTTTTGTGGAAATCACAGAACATATTTAGATCCACCATTAATTGTTGCAACAGCAGGAAGACATATGAGATTTATGGCTAAAGAAGAATTAAGAAAAAATCCATTTTTTGCAATTTTAGGGGTAATTTTTGAAGGAATTTATGTAAAAAGAGATTCAAAAGATATTGCTCCATTAAAAACAGCATTAAAAACTTTAAAAAAAGGTGGATGTGTAGGGCTATTTCCTGAAGGAACTAGAAATGGATTTGAAAAAAATGAGGGAACAATAAAAAATGGTGCGGCTTATATGGCATTAAAAACAGGAGCACAAATAGTTCCTATTGGAATTGTAGGTTCTGCAAAACCTTTTACTAAAAATGCAATTATTTATGGAAAACCTCTAGATTTATCTGAATTTGCTAATAAAAAAGCTGATAAGGAAGAAGAAGAAAAAGTTAGTAGGTTACTTAAAGAGCAAATTTTGATTTTATCAAATACTGAAATATAAAATGAAATACAATGATATTTAATATTAAATATCATTGTATTTCATTTTTTACATTGTTAATATAAATTTAATTTTATTAGTCACAATTAACTATATCAAAAAAAGTACTATTTGTAATTAGGCATAAGATGAAGGAATATATAGCTATATTTACAAATAATGCTAATTATGCTATAATATATATGTAGCTTGTGAGTCTAACTCACGCCAATACAACTTTTGTTTATCAGGAGGAATAATATGAGAATCGAAGAACAGAAAAAAACTCAACTGTCAACCCGGACCTATAATCTGGTTATAGGAGGAACATTATTGTGGGGGTTCATTGTTAATGCGCTGATGTGTACTTTTTTATCAGAGTTTTTCTTGGCAATGAATCCGGTTGCAGTAATTATTGGTTACTTTGTAATGGCGGTTATTGGCATTATTATAAATAAGTCCAGCAATAATGCCATTACAACATTCATCGGGTACAATTTTATTGTATTACCTGTAGGCATGTTATTAAGTATTGCTTTAGTGGCATATGAGCCGGGGCTGATTCTTAATGTATGCATTATTACAGCAATAGTTACTGCAGTTATGATGTTTTTATCCATGCTAAAACCGGAAGTATTTTTGTCAATGGGAAAGATGCTGTTTATAAGCCTTTTAACAGTAATAATTATTGAAGTTCTCAGTATGCTGTTCGGAATATATATGCCAACAATTTGGGACTCAATTGTTGCGTTAATATTCTGTGGCTACATTGGATTTGACTGGGCTGTTGCACAGAACCAGGACAAAACAGTTAACAATGCAGTGAAGATATGTGCAGATCTTTATTTGGATATTATAAACCTGTTTATTAGAATTTTAGAAATAATGGGAAAAAAGGATTAATAGACAGGATTGAAATTGAAAAAATAAGATTATAGCAGAGTTTAAGTTTTGTAGATTCGCTCCCCTTTATCAAATGATAAAGGGGAGTTTTCTATTAGATTAGTATAAGTAGTATTAATTAATGAGAATCAAATTATAGTAGTGAAATATAAACTGAGATATATTTTACGATAGAAACATTGACAAAAAAAGTTAGTAGATATATAATATTATGGTTAAAAAGAAAAGATTATGTAAATTTAAAAGTTTAAATAAAAGGGGTAAATAAAAAATGAATAACCAAAAAATTAGAAATGTAGCAATAATCGCACACGTTGACCATGGAAAAACTACTTTAGTAGATGCAATGCTTAGACAAAGTGGTATATTTAGAGCTAATGAGCAAGTTGCAGAAAGAGTTATGGACTCTAACGATTTAGAAAAAGAAAGAGGAATTACAATTCTTTCCAAAAATACAGCTGTTCATTATAAGGATATTAAAATAAATATAGTAGACACACCAGGACATGCAGATTTCGGTGGAGAAGTTGAACGTGTTTTAAAAATGGTTGATGGTGTTGTTTTACTAGTAGATGCTTTTGAAGGTGCAATGCCTCAAACAAGAGAAGTTTTAAAGAAATCTTTAGCACTAAAATTAAAACCAATAGTTGTTATAAATAAAATAGATAGACCTGGAGCACAACCATTAAAAGTTGTAGATAAAGTTTTAGATTTATTTATAGAGCTTGGAGCTGATGATGATCAATTAGAATTTCCAGTTGTATATGCTTCTGGAAAACAAGGAACAGCTACTTTAGACTTAGATAAGCCAGGTGAAAACTTAGAATGTTTATTTGAAACAATAATAAATGAAATAGATGCACCAGATTGTGATATGGATGGTACAATGCAAATGCTAGTTTCTAATATAGATTATGATGATTATATTGGTAGAATTTCTATAGGTAGAGTTGAAAGAGGAGCAATAGATTTAAATATGCCAGTTGCAATTTGCAAATCTGAAGACAAGATATTAAATGCAAGAGTTGCAAAACTTTATGTATATGATGGATTAAAAAGAACTGAAGTTGAACATGCAGATGCAGGAGATATAGTTGCATTATCTGGTGTTGCAGATATCAACATAGGAGATACAATTTGTGATTATGAACATCCTGAAAAAATACCATTTGTAGATATTGATGAACCAACAGTATCCATGACATTTAGTGTTAATAACGGACCATTTGCTGGAAAAGAAGGACAATTTATTACATCAAGACATATTAGAGATAGACTATTTAAAGAATTAGATAGAAATGTTAGTTTAAGGGTAAAAGAAACAGAGACACCAGATTCTTTTGAAGTTTCAGGTAGAGGAGAACTACATTTATCTGTTCTTATTGAAAATATGAGAAGAGAGGGATTTGAACTTTTAGTTTCTAGACCAAAAGTTATATTTAAAGATATTGATGGTGTAAAAAATGAACCAATGGAAAGATTAGTTGTTAATGTTCCAGATGACTGTGTTGGAAATGTTATAGAAAAATTAGGAAGAAGAAAAGCTGAAATGCTTAATATGGAACCAGCAGAAGCAGGACATACAAAGATAGAATTCAAAATTCCAGCAAGAGGAATTATTGGATATAGAACAGAATTTTTAACAGACACAAAAGGTGAAGGAACAATGAACCATATATTTGATTGTTATGAGCCATATAAAGGAGATATACAATCAAGAGTTAGAGGAACAATTGTAGCTTTTGAAAATGGAAAATCAATTACTTATGGTTTATATAATGCACAAGATAAAGGAGATTTGTTTATAGGACCAGGTGTTGAAGTTTATGAAGGCATGATAGTCGGATTAAATTCTAGAAGTGAAGATTTAGCTATTAATGTATGTAAAGAAAAACATTTAACCAATACTAGAGCTTCTGGTTCAGATGAGGCATTACGTCTAGTTCCACCAATTCAAATGAGTTTAGAAAAAGCTATTGAATTTATTCAAGATGATGAGTTAGTTGAAGTTACTCCAAAAAGTGTTAGATTAAGAAAGAAAATTTTAAATAATAAAGATAGAGAAAGAGCAGCAAGACAAAATGCTAATTAATAGTTTGTTATATTTAAGTTTGCAAAAAATAAAGAAATGTATAAAGTAAAAATTATATTATATACTTTATACAAAAATATAAAATAAAACCGCATCCATTTTGGGTGCGGTTTTAAATTTATAGAGTATAGAAATATCGTATTTTACTGTACAGGTTTGTATGCTACAATTTGATGAAGAGAACCTTCATTAAAAGGGCAAACTCCTATAGGAAATTTTGTATAAGCTACAAATGGTTTATTAAGGTTCAAATTGCGGAATGATAAATATTCGCCAGACTGTACAAAATGATATTCATCCTGGTTATTGCTAAAAAAAGATATGTCCCTAAGGACATCCAAATTGGATGGCAAAGCCAAGACTTTGTTCTCATGCTTAATTACTTCAGTAATTAAAGTGCGGTCAATAATATCTACTTCTTCTCCAATAGAATCCCGAATAATTGAAAATAATACATTTTGCATATATTTTCCTCCATAAAACAATCTTATTATTGAGTTACGAAATATATTATAGCATATGTTTACATAAAAATCAAATCAGATATTTTAGCTTTATTATAGTAAAAACTATAGAATAACCCCAAATTATAAAACTTAATATTAAACAAGAATAAATAGTAATAAATAAATTATAGTCGGGAGAAAATTAAAATTTCCAAACTATAATTTTATAATTATTAATTTGAAAAATACCATTAGAATTAAGTAATTATAAATTAAGGAAATGATATATTTATTTAACTAAATTTTATAATATTTGGAATTGAAAACATTGTAGTTTTATGATATAAAAAGTAATATAATTTTATAAAATAGAAGAGGAAATAAAATGTTTAATCAAGAAGAATTTGAAATAGTAAAGAAAAGAGCTTTAGAAAATCATATTCCAATAATAATGGATGATACTTTAGAAAAAATAAAAGAAATTCTTAAAAAGGAAAATCCTATTAGAATATTAGAAATAGGAACTGCAGTAGGATACTCAGCATCTTGTTTTGCAATCTATACTAATGAAAATTGTATTATAGATACAATTGAGCTAGATGAAGAAAGAGTCAAAGAAGCGATAATAAATGTGAAAAAAATAGGTGTAGATAATAGAATAAATATTATGATAGGAAATGCTGTCGAAATTTTACCTACTTTAGATAATGAATACGATATAGTATTTATAGATGCTGCCAAAAGTAAATATTCAATATTTTTAGAAGAAGGAATAAGACTAATAAAAAATGGTGGATTAATATTAGCAGATAATGTTTTATATAAAGGGTATGTTATGAGTGATTATAATAAACATAAACAAAGAACAGCAGTAAGACATTTAAGAGAATATATAAAAGAAATAACAGAAAATCCAAGTTTAGAAACAGAAATTTTGGAAATAGGTGATGGACTTTCTATTACAAGAGTTAATAAATAGTGATAATTATAGTAAGGAGTAAAAATATATATATTTTTAATGTTATACTAGTGTTATTAGTAAATCAATTAATAAAATATTTTTACTTAATTGACTAAATTATTATAATATAATAAAATGATTTAAACTTTATAAAAAGAGTCAGAATATAATATATTATGAAAATTAATTAAAACAAGTATAGGTGTTTTAGAAAGGTGATCTTATGATTATTGATGGTGAAGATAAATATGTAATGACTGTTATTATGGCTGCAGGAAAAGGAACTCGTATGAAGTCAGAAAAATCTAAATTAGTTCATAAAATATATGATAAAGAATTAGTAAAAAGAGTTACAGAACTTGCAAAACAAGTTGGTTCAGATGAAGTGGTTGCTGTTGTTGGACATTTAAGAGAACAAGTAGAAGCTGTACTAGGAGATACAGTAAAATATGCATATCAAGATGAGCTATTAGGAACTGGCCATGCTGTAATGCAAGCAAAAAAATATTTACAAGGAAAAAAAGGAAAAGTTGTTATTCTTTATGGAGATGTTCCAATCATTAGAAAAGAAACTTTAGAAAATTTAATAACAAAAAGCTACAAAAATAAAGAATATGCTACTCTTTTAACAGCTATATATGAAAACCCTACAGGATATGGAAGAATTATTCGTGATGAAGGTGGAAATATTAAAGCAATTGTAGAAGAAAAAGATGCAAATATGTACGAAAAAGAAATAAAAGAAATAAACTCTGGTATATATTGTTTTGATATAGAAGAATTATTATCATCTCTAGAATATATAAAACCTAATAATGCACAAGGAGAATATTATTTAACAGATGTTATAAAAATAATGAATGATAAAGGATTAAAAACAGGTGCTGTTATTGTTGAAGATAATACAGAAATATTAGGAGTAAATGATAGAGCACAGTTAGAACTTTTAACAAGAGTTTTAAGAATGAGAATAAATGCTGAACATATGCGAAATGGTGTTACAGTAGAAGATGCAAATTCAATATATATTCATGATAATGTAATAATTGGAGTAGATACAGTAATTCATCCAAATACTACTATAAAAAGTGGAACTATAATAGGAAGTAATTGCGAAATTGGGCCAAATGCTTACATAAGAGAAGGATGTATTATTGGTGATAATGTAAAAGTAGGAAATTGCGTAGAATTAAAAAATGTAAAAGTTGGTAATAGAACAAAAATACCTCATTTTATTTATTTAGGAGATACAGAAATTGGAGAAGATTGTAATGTAGGATGTGGTGCTATTACATGTAATTATGATGGAAAAAATAAAAATAAAACAGTAATAGGAGATAGAGCTTTTATTGGTTCAAATGTTAATTTAGTAGCACCAGTAACTTTAGGTGATGATGTTTTAATTGCTGCAGGTTCTACAATAACAAAAGATGTTCCTTCAAATAATTTAGGAATAGCAAGAGAAAAACAAGAGAATAGACCATATAATAAAAAATAAAGTATTCGAAAGAGTTAAAAATATTACTTTAATAGATATTAAATATTAGAAAAGTCCATAAGGACTTTCTAATATTTATAAGATAAGTTATGCGTGGTAAAAAAATATAGTTAAAAAGTTATATAAAGTAATGATGTTAATATTGGCAATAAGTTTTATTTTTTTACTTTTGTTCTAGATTTTGAAAGGGTATAAAAATGGGAAATAAGAAAAATAAAAAGGATATAGATAATATAACAAAAAAATGTGAAACTTTAGATACTAAAGAGAAAAAGAAAATTTTAATTTTAGGATTAATTTCTATTATATTAGCAATTATTATGGAATATATTTTTATAAAGTCAGGAAATAGTATGTCGTTAGCAAGATGTATAACCATTTTTGGAATAATTGCTTTTATTGGACTTCATTTTGTAATTGGTTTTAAAAAATTATATACAATAATAGTAGAAAATAGATTTAAACTTTCATTAATAATGATAGTTGTGTCTACAATTATTGGTTTCTTTCAAAATCAAATAGAAATAAAAGAATGGATTTTAAATACTAACACAGTATTATCTTTATGGTGGAATATTAAATTTTATGGTCTATTGTTAGTAAGTTATGAATTATTTAATATAATCACAGATCAAAGTATGAGTTCTTCAATAATTGGAACAATTGTAGTAGTTTTTTCAGGTGCTGTACAATGGAACTTTGATAAAATTGACTCATTAATTATTGGACAACTTATTGTTGTACTTATAAACCAATTTTTTAAAGAGCAAAAAAATAGCTATAAGTGTATGTTATGCCTAGGGATTATGGCAAGTATTATTGCATATGCATTTACATTTGAAGGATATGCAATATCATTTGCATATGTATTTATAGCTTTAATTATTTGGATTTTAATAAAAAATAAAGAAAAAATAAAAGATAGAAAAACACTATTTATAGGAATTTTAACTATTATTGTGTCTGTTATAGGAGCAATAATTTGTAGAACCTTTATACCATTTTCTTATAACGATATTATTGAAAGTGAAACTAAAGGCTTATCTTTGTTATATACTTATTTATACAATATGCTTTTACCATTTAATGATATAGGGGAGAACGCATTATATGGTAGTTTTATATCTGCATTTCCACTTCCAATGTTATTAGCTTTATATTATATGTTTAAAAATGATGATAATGCGAAATTTTTATTACCAGTTACATTGGTTGCAGTTTTAGAAACAGTATTTTGTATGTCTGGTTTTCCGACAATATTAGAAAAAATGACATTATTCTCTAATGTATTACTTTCAAGAAGTATAGCAGCAGTTAATTTAGCTAATGTATATATAATTTTTTATATGTTAAAAAATATTGATAAAAAATTATTTTCTATTTCAGGTGCAATCAGAGTATCTATAGTTTTAATGATTATTGTAGGATTTATAGGATATCCAGAAATATTTGCTACAAGAATGTTTTTAAACTTATTTATGGTTGAAGCATGTTTGTTATCATTCTTATTTTTGATATTTCATGATGAAAATTATAAAAAGACATTATTGTTTTTCTTATGTATTTTTACACTAATAGGAGGAATAACAGTAAATCCAATAATATTTTTATAAAACTGAAACAAAAGTATATAATATTTAATTTAATGATTTAAAGGGATAATAATTTAAAAAACTACTATATATAGCAATTGTGAACATTTTGTGTAAAGTGTGAAATGCTTGTAAAAAGCTTTGACAAAAGAAATTGCTATGATATAATTGAAATGGTTTAAATAATGGCAAAAAATGTAAGAATGTCAAAGATTGTATTTATATAATATTTGAATAAACTTATAGCTTAAGCTATTGTTTAACATTAGAAATTGTCAAAGAATATTTAATATATTAAAAAAAAGAACAAATAAAAGTAGAGGAAGGTAAGAAATGAAAAAAGTTTTATTAATTGGAGCAGATGGAATGCTTGGTGGAGAACTAAAAGAAAGATTAGAAAAAAAATATGAAGTTACAGGAACAACAATAGAAACTTTAGATATTACAGATAGACAAGCAGTACTTATAAAAGCTAAAGAAATAAATCCAGATTATGTTATAAACTGTGCTGCTTATACAAATGTTGATGGATGTGAAGTAAATTATGACTTAGCAAATACTGTAAATGGTTTAGCAGTTGAAAATATTTCAGCAGCTGCAAAAGAAAATGACAGCATATTTATTCATATTAGTACAGATTATGTTTTTGATGGAAAATTAGACATAGATAAAATATATACTGAAGATATGGAACCAGGGCCAATAAGTGCTTATGGAAAAACAAAATTAATTGGAGAAGAAAATGCAGCTAAAGCTGAAAAATATTATATTTTAAGAACAGCATGGCTTTATGGATTAGGTGGAAAAAACTTTGTAAAAACAATGTTAAAACTTTCTGAAAATCATGACAGTTTAAATGTTGTATGTGATCAACATGGAAGTCCAACATCAACAACAACATTATGCAAAATTATTGAAGAAATAATGGAAAAACAACCAGAGTATGGAGTATATCATTCAACAAATGAAGGATTTACAACTTGGTATGAATTTACTAAAAAAATATTTGAAATTGCAGGAAAAAGTACAGTAGTAAATCCAGTTACATCTGAAGAATATAAAGTTTTAAATCCAGCATCTACAGATAGACCAAAAAATAGTATGTTATCAAAAGAGAAATTAAAAAGTGCAGGAATTATACCAGCTAAATGGGAAGATGCATTAAAAGATTATTTAAAAGAAGAATTAAAATAAAAAATATGTTTTGCTTGTAAGTGCGGATGACGAGCGTGCGGGTACAAAATAAAATCTTGCACGTTGTCGCAGCGGTCTAAGGATTTTTGAAAAAAATCGTTGAAGTGCGGATGACGAGCGAAGCGAGGAAAGGAATTAAAATAATGAAAGGTATTATTTTAGCAGGTGGTAGTGCCACAAGATTATATCCTGTAACATTAGCAGTTTCAAAACAAATGTTACCAGTATATGATAAACCAATGATTTATTATCCATTATCAACATTAATGATGTCTGGAATTAGAGAAGTTTTAATAATTTCTACACCAGTGCATTTACCAGCATTTAAAAATTTATTAGGTGATGGTTCTAGATTTGGAATGAAATTAGAATATAAAGTGCAAGAAAAACCAGTAGGATTAGCAGATGCTTTTATACTTGGTGAAGACTTTATTGGAAACGATAATGTAGCATTAATACTAGGTGATAATATGATATATGGGTCAAGAGTAGAAAGAGTGTTAAAAGCAGCAAGTAATTTAAAAGAAGGCGGAATTATATTTGGATATCAAGTTGCAGATCCAACATCATATGGAGTTGTTGAAATAGATAAAACAGGAAAAGCTTTATCTATAGAAGAAAAACCAGAAAATCCAAAATCACATTTTGCAGTACCAGGAATTTACTTTTATGATAATGAAGTTGTTAAAATTGCTAAATCTATTGAGCCTTCAGAAAGAGGAGAACTAGAAATAACAGATGTTAACAAAGTGTATATGGAAAAAGGAAAACTACAAGTAATTCCTTTAGGAAATGGATATGCTTGGTTTGATACAGGATCAGCAGATAGACTATCAGATGCATCTGATTATGTAAAAGCAATAGAATTAAGACAAGGAACACAAATAGCTTGCTTAGAAGAAATTGCATACAGAAATGAATGGATTTCAAAAGAAGCACTTATGGTAGAAGCAGAAAAATACAAAAAAACAGAATACGGAAAATATTTAAAAAGAATTGCAGAACAAGATTACAAACAATATAAGGAAATTTTTGAAGGTGATTTATTTAATGCAAATTAGTTAATAAAGAATTGAATTTATGCGTCGTTAAAATTTATTTGAAACGCAGTTACATACAACTTGTATGCGTCTTTGCCTTTCAAATAAATTTTGCCTAGCCTAAATACCAATTTTTTATTAAGTCAAAAATATTGTGACTAATTGCTAATACATTAATGGACATTCATACGTATGTTTGATAAGTAAGTTAGAATTATTATACTTGAAAAAAATATATATTTTTGATACAAATTAAACGAATATTTTGAAAGGAAGAAAAAAATGGGAAAATTTAAAAGAATAGATACTTCTATAGAAGGAGTTTATATAATTGAACCAGCAGTTTTTGGAGATAGCAGAGGTTATTTTATGGAAACCTACAGTAAACCAGGTTTTGCTGAAATAGGAATTACAAACGAATTTGTACAAGATAATCAATCAAAATCAAAAAAAGGTGTTTTAAGAGGATTACATTTCCAAAAAGAAAATACTCAAGCCAAACTTGTTAGATGTATAAAGGGTGAAGTATTTGATGTTGCAGTTGATTTAAGACCAGGAAGCAAAACTTATGGTAAATGGGAAGGAGTTATTCTTTCTGAAGAAAATAAAAAAATGTTTTTTGTACCAAGAGGATTTGCACATGGATTTTTAGTATTATCAGAAGAAGCAGAGTTTAGTTATAAATGTGATGATGTATACAATTATAGTGCAGAAGGCGGATTAAAATGGGATGATCCAGAAATAGGTATTGTATGGCCAGAAGTTCCAGGAATGAAACCAGAAGAATATTTAACTTCTGAAAAAGATGGTTTATGGCCAACTTTAGAAGAATTAAAGAGTACAGATTTATTTAAAAATTTAAAATAATATAAATATTTATTAGATTCGGAAAATAAACAAGTATAAGTAGGCAGATTAAGTGAAAAAAAGTAAAGGAGCATATGTTTATATGTGACTGCTTTTGGAACGAAGCTAACGACCTTAGACGAAGTTTAGTTTTTGAATATTGGAGGAAAAAATGAAAAATATATTAGTAACAGGAGCTGCAGGTTTTATAGGTGCAAACTTTGCAGAATTAATGGTAAAAAAATATGAAGGAAAATACAATATAATTGTATTTGATAAATTAACATATGCAGGAAATATACACAATTTAGATTCAATAAAAGACAAAATAACATTTGTACAAGGAGATATTTGTGATTTTGATTTTGTAATGGAAACATACAAAAAATACGATATAGACGCAATAGTTCATTTTGCAGCAGAATCTCATGTTGATAATAGTATTAAAAATCCATTTATATTTACACAAACAAATGTAATTGGAACACATACATTATTAGAAGCAGCAAAACAATTCTGGGGAGAAGGAAGCACAAATAAATTTGTACATGTTTCAACAGATGAAGTTTATGGAACACTTGGAGAAACAGGATATTTTACAGAAACATCTCCAATTCAACCAAACAGTCCATATTCAGCATCAAAAGCATCATCAGATTTAATAGCATTTGCATATGCAGAAACTTTTAAAATGAATGTAAGTGTTACAAATTGCTCAAATAATTATGGACCATATCAACATCATGAAAAATTAATACCACATATGATTTCTCTAGCTCTTCAAGATAAACCATTACCTGTTTATGGTGAAGGATTAAATATTAGAGATTGGTTATTTGTAGAAGATCACTGTGAAGCAATAGATATAATTTTACATCAAGGTAAAAAAGGTGAAAGATATAATATTGGTGGGCACAACGAAAAAAGAAATATTGAAATAGTTAAATTAATATTAGAAAGACTTGGTAAACCAGAATCTTTAATCTCTCATGTTGAAGATAGAAAAGGACATGATTACAGATATGCAATTGATCCTACAAAATTAAAAAATGAATTTGGTTGGGAACCTAAAACAATGTTTAAAGACGGAATTGTTAAAACAATTGATTGGTATATTGCACATCCAGAATATTTGATGAAATAGTTTAAAATAATATAAAATTTAGAGTGATGGCAAATTAAAATGTCATCACTTTTTTATATTATAGGAAATTGCTCCGCAATTCCTATAATATAAAGCCTTCGGCAAAATTTGCACACGATTTTGTATAACAAAATCGGCGCACGAACAAAGACGAGGCACATAACGTTACTAAAATGATATAAAATTTTAAATGTGCCTCTTTTGTTCTTTTAATCTAAACAATGTAAAAAAATAAAAAATACAGTCTGTTTGTGTTGAAAAAAATGCTATATAATGATAGAATGTGAAAAGCATTAATAAATATAAAAGAGGTTTTAACATTGGAAAGAATAAAAAGATTTAGTAAATATAGAAATATAATTTTAATGGTATTAGATATTTTTTGTATAGCATTTGCTTATTATTTAGGAACGATTTTAATAACAGATGCTGTTATTAAGTTACCATTATACTATGTAAAAAAGTTACTAAGAACAATTGCAATTTCAATAGTAGTTTATCAAATTGTATTCCATATAACAAAAAGATATAAAAATATAATTAGATATGAAGAAGGAAAAGATTATATAACTTATATAATTTTATCTATAATTTCTTCGTTAATAGTGTCAATAATAGATTTTATTTTAAAATTAGATGTAGCTTCTATAAAACTAAATATATTAGCAGGTATTTTTATAGGAATTATGATGGTTTCATATAGAATTATTGTAAGATATATACTTGTATTTGATGTAGTTAATAGAGGGGTTATTACAAAGACAGACGACAATGCCAAAAGATTACTAATAATAGGAGCTGGAAATGCAGCACATGAAATTATAAAAAATATTCATTCTAATATGTCAGAGGTTTATAACATAATTGGAATAATTGATGATAATAAAAAAAGACTTGGGTATACTGTTTCTGGTGTAAAAATACTAGGAAATAGAAATGATATTGTAAAAATATGTAAAGAAAATAAAATAGATCTAATTTTCTTTTCTATTGCTAGAATTGATAATGAAAATAAAAAACAAATTTTAAATATCTGTCAACAAACAAATGCTAAAGTTAGAATACTTCCAGGAATGAGGGAAATAATAAAAGATAAAAAATTATTTGATAATTTAAGAGATGTTGAAATTGAAGATATTTTAGGAAGAGATCCAATAAAACTTGATAATCAAAATATAGAATCTTTAATAAAAGATAAAGTTGTGCTAGTAACTGGAGGAGGAGGGTCTATTGGTTCAGAACTTTGTAGACAAATTATAAAATATAAGCCAGAAAGACTAGTAATTGTAGATATTTATGAAAATAATTTATATGATATAGAATTAGAACTAAAAGCAAAATATCCAAAAATGAAAATAGATGCAATAATTGCAAGTATAAGAGACAAAAAGCGTTTGGAACAAATTTTTGAAAAGTATAATCCATATTTAGTCTTTCATGCTGCTGCACATAAACATGTACCATTAATGGAAAACAGTCCATTAGAAGCAATAAAAAATAATGTTTTTGGAACTTATAATGTAGTAAATGCTTGTGATAAATATAAAGTAAAAAGATTTATTTTAATATCAACAGATAAAGCTGTAAATCCTACTAATATTATGGGTGCAACAAAAAGAATGTGTGAAATGATAGTACAAGCTAAAAATAAAGTAAGTGAAACCGAATTTGCTGCAGTACGTTTTGGAAATGTTTTAGGAAGTAATGGATCAGTTGTACCTTTATTTAAAAAGCAAATTGCAGAAGGTGGACCTGTTACAGTAACACATAAAGATATAACAAGATTTTTTATGACAATTCCAGAAGCTGTAGAACTTGTGCTTCAAGCAATGACTTATGCAAATGGTGGAGAAATATTCGTGCTAGATATGGGAGAACCAGTGAAAATATATGATTTAGCAGTAAGTTTAATAAAATTATCAGGATTAATTCCAAATGAAGATATAAAAATAGAAATAACTGGATTAAGACCGGGAGAAAAACTATATGAAGAACTTTTAATGGGAGAAGAAGGATTAGAAAAAACAGCACACAATAAAATATTTGTTGCAGAACCAATGGATATAACTATGGAAGATATAAGTCAGAAAATGGAAGCTTTTAGCAAAGTATTAGAAAAAAAAGAAGTTACAATAGGAGATATAAAAGATACTATGAAAGAAGTTATTCCAACATTCCATGAACCAGAAGAAATAAATAAAGAGATGGAATAATTTTAAAAAATAGAATATTTGGAAAAATATATATTTAAGTTTGATGGCAACTGAAATTAAAAGGAGAAATATCAAAATGAAAAAGATTTATTTAGCATCACCACATATGTCTAATGAAAAATATGAAGAAAAATACGTAAAAGAAGCTTTTGATACAAATTGGTTATCAACAGTTGGAGAAAATATAAATAAATTTGAAGAATCTGTAAGAGAATATTTAAATGTAGAATCAAGTGTTGCATTAGCAAGTGGAACTTCAAGTATACATTTAGGATTAAAAGCACTAGGAGTAAAGAAAGATGATGTAGTATTTGTATCAGATCTAACATTTTCAGCAAGTGTAAATCCAATAATATATGAGAATGCAACACCAGTATTTATAGATTCCGAGTATGCAACTTGGAATATGTGTCCAAAAGCATTAGAAAAAGCATTTGAAAAATACACTCCAAAAGCTGTAATTGTAGTTCATTTATATGGAAGAGCAGCTAATATGGAAGAAATAGTAGAAATATGTGAAAAACACAATGTTCCAATATTAGAAGATGCAGCAGAGGGGCTTGGAACAATATATAAAGGAAAATTTTTAGGAACATATGGTAAGTGTGGAGCTCTTTCATTTAATGGAAACAAAATAATAACAACAACAGGTGGAGGAATGCTTGTATCAAATGATAAATCAATAACTGAAAAAGCTAGATTTTGGTCAACACAGAGCAAAGACCCAGCAAGACATTATCAACATTCAGAAATTGGCTATAATTATAGAATGAGCAATGTTTTAGCAGGTATTGGAAGAGGGCAAATAAAAGTTTTAGAAGAAAGAATAGCAAAGAAGAAAGAAATTTTTGACACATATAAAAAAGCATTTGAGAGTATAGAAGAAATAGAAATGATGCCAGAAGGAGAAGAAGAACGTTCTAATTATTGGCTTTCAACAATGACATTAAAAGAAGATTCTAAAATAAAACCATTAGATATTATAGAAACTTTAGAAAAAGAAAATATAGAATCAAGACCAGTTTGGAAACCAATGCATTTACAACCAATTTTTGAAAAATATGATTTTATTAAAAAAGATGATAAAAAAATAAGTGTAGGTGAAGATTTGTTTAATAGAGGAGTTTGCTTACCTTCAGACACAAAAATGACAAATGACGATATTGAAAGAGTTATAAATATTATAAAAAAATTATTCAAAAATTAATTATATAAAATATATTATTTATATAAAAATTATATACTATGCTAGTGAAGATATTATAATTTTTATTAATTTTAAATATTGTAAAGATTATATTTACTATATAAGAGTTTTGCAATATTTAACAAAAGTAATATTAATTTATTAAAAAATTACAGGAGTAAATAATGTATAAAAAATATATAAAAAGATTATTAGATATAATAATTAGTCTTGTAGGATTAATTGTTTTATCTCCAATATTACTAATTCTATCAATTATGGTAAGAGTAAAACTAGGAAGTCCAGTTCTTTTTAAACAATATAGACCAGGAAAAGATGGAAAGATTTTTAAATTATATAAATTTAGAAGTATGAATAACAAAAAAGATGAAAATGGCAAATTATTACC
The DNA here is from genome assembly GCA_949388605.1 of uncultured Clostridia bacterium. Taxonomy (GTDB): domain Bacteria; phylum Bacillota; class Clostridia; order TANB77; family CAG-508; genus Scatovivens. The sequence continues at coordinate 27,710 of CASKJV010000010.1, read as the reverse complement.
AGACTCAGAAAGATTAACTAAATTTGGAAAAATATTAAGAAGTACAAGTTTAGATGAATTGCCAGAATTATTTAATATTTTAAAAGGTGATATGAGTTTAGTTGGACCTAGACCACAGTTAGTTAGAGATATGGTTTTTATGAGTGATGAACAAAATAAAAGACACTCTGTAAGACAAGGTTTAACAGGTCTTGCTCAAGTAAATGGAAGAAATGCAATATCATGGGAAGATAAAATAAAATATGACTTAGAATATGTAGAAAATATAACATTTCTTAATGATTTAAAAATTTGTTTTTTAACAGTAAAAAAAGTATTTGTACGTGAAGATGTCTCTCAAGAAGGAATGGATACAGCAGAAGATTTTGGTGATTATTTATTACGTACTGAGAAAATAACACAAGATGAATATAATGAAAAACGAAAAGAAGCTTTAATGTTAATCGAAAAAGTTCAGAATGAGAAGTAAAATTTATCAAAGATATAGTACTATATTCTAGGAAAAATTTTATCTAGCTTAAAATTGTAAGGATATAGAAAATTAACATTCTAAATTAGACAAAAGAAAGGAAATGAAATGGAGTTTTCTGTTTTAATGTCAGTTTATAAAAATGATAAAAAAGAATTTTTGAAATTGGCAATAGATAGTGTAATAAATCAAACTGTAAAACCTAATGAAATAGTTATTGTAGAAGATGGACCTATAGATGAAGATATGGAAAATCTTATAAAAGATTATGAAAAAAAGTATAAATTTTTTAAAGTAATCAGACAAAAAGAAAATACTGGACTGGGAAATGCATTAAGAATTGGACTAGAAGAGTGTACATATGAGTTAGTTGCGAGAATGGATTCTGATGATATATGTGTTCCAGATAGATTTGAAAAGCAATTAAAGGAATTTGAACAAGACGAAAAATTAAGCATAGTTGGTGGATTTATAGAGGAATTTATTGATGATACAACTAATGTTGTTGGAGTAAGAGATGTTCCATTGGAAAACGAAGATATAAAACAGTACATAAAATCTAGATGTCCATTAAATCATATGACTGTAATGTTTAAAAAAGAAGAAGTTTTAAAAGTAGGAAATTATGTAGAATGGCATTATAATGAAGATTATTATTTATGGCTTAGAATGTATTTAGCAAATTGTAAATTTAGAAACCTATCAGATACTCTTGTTAAAGTTAGAGTTGGACAAGAAATGTATAAGCGAAGAGGTGGATTAAGTTATTTTAAAAGTGAAGCGAGTTTACAAAAATTTATGTTAAAAAATAAAATAATAACATTTCCTAAGTTTATATATAATGTATTACTAAGATTAATTCTTCAAGTTTTAATGCCAAATAAGCTTAGAGCATTTATATTTAAAAAATTTGCAAGAAAACAAAATTAATGTTAGGAGTAAAGTATGCCAAAATTTTCGATTATAATACCATGTTATAATGCTTCAGAACATATAAATAAATGTATGGAATCTTTGGAAAATCAAACATATAAAGATTTTGAGATAATTATAATTGATGATAAATCAACAGATAATTCTTATAAAGAATTAAATACATATATTAAAAAATCAAAATTACTAATAAAATTATTATCTAATGAACAAAATTCTGGAGCAGGTGAGACAAGAAATAAAGGAATACAAACTGCAACAGGAAAATATATTACTTTTCTAGATATAGATGATTATATAGAACCTAATACATTTGAAGAATTAAATAATATTATAGAAAATAATGATATTGATTGTATTATTTTTGATTATTATTATAAACTTAAAAAAACAAATTTATTACAAAAAAGTTTATTAAAAGGTGAAAATGGATTTGTGAATAAAAGTGATGCTCTTATATATACTAAAGGAAGCACTTGGGGAAAAGTTTATTTATTAGATACTATAAAGTTAAATAATATTAAATTTCCCAATTTAAATGTAAATGAAGATATGGTTTTTAATAAAACTGCATTATCAAAATGTAATAAGATATTTTATCTAGAAAAGCCATTATATCATTATATTTTAAATGAAAATTCATTAATTAATCAAAACTTAGAATTGGCGGAAAGAAATGCTAAAATAGGTTTTGGGTTAGTAGAAAAAGAATTAAAAAAAGAATTTCCAAAAGAAGTAGAGGCGATTTTTGTAAGAGAATATTTATATTCTGGAATAATTGATCTTTTAAATAGAAAAGAAAAAAATAAGCAAATTATAGAATTTATTGAAAATAGTGAAAAAGTATATCCAGAAATATATGAAAATGAAGCTTGTAAATATTTAACTAAATATCAGAAAATAGTTATATATTTTGCTAAAAAAAGATTTTTATTAGGATTAAAACTTTTAATTAGTATAAAGAAAATAATTCAAAAAATAAGATAAGGAGAAAGAATGTTTTTTACAGGAACTTTATATGGAATAACATTTTTAATAACGATTATTTTTTCTATAATATACCAAAGAAAAGATAATGAAAATAATAAACTTATAAATGGATTACTAATATTAGGTATAATTCTTCCTTTAGTATTAATTGCTGCATTAAGATATAATGTAGGAATAGATTATGGTGAATACTATAAAGCATATAAAATAATTATGGAAAAAAAATCAATCAAATTATTGTTCACATATTATTCTAGAGAACCATTATTTGTACTTGCCACTTATATAGGAGGATTTTTAGATATATTTAATAATTCAATTCCAGTTTTTGCAGTATATTCGTTAATTTTTGTAGGATTTATATTTTCTGGAATTAAATATTTTAAAGATAAAATTTCAGTTCCACTTGCTATGTTTATATTTTGTATGACATACTATTTGGTATCTCTTAGTTTAGTTAGACAAATGATGGCTGTTGCAATTGTATTTTGGAACTTTAGAAATATATTAGATAAGAAACCAATAAAGTATCTAATATTTACCGTAATTGCAGGAATGTTTCATAAAACAGCATATATTATGATATTTTTATATTTGTTAAATTATAAAATTAATTCAAGAAAAATAAATAAAATTTATTATATATTAATTGTTTTGTCACCTATACTTATATATCCAGCTTATAAAATAATTAAATTTATAATAAATATTACAGGTATTTATTCTGAATATCTTGAACTTGTTCCAGAAATTAGTCTTACTTTTTTATTATATGTTATTCCAATTTTAGTTATTTTAACAATTAATAAAAAAGAAATTTTAAAATTAGATTCAAGATATGAAATCTTATTTAGAATTCTATATATGCAAATACCAATTCAATTATTAGGGTGTTTTATATCAACTATAGATAGACTTGCGTTGTATTTTGGAATTTTTCAAATTATTGCAATTCCATTGATTTTAAAAATTAATTTTAATAATAAATTAGATAATAAATATCTATCTAAATTACCTGTAAAAGTTCAAAATTGTTGTAAAAACTTATATGTTAAATTAAATAATGAGAAAATATGGAAAATTATTATAATATCATGGTACATTTTTTACTTTGTAGTAATGTATCTTATATTAAATTCAAACGGGGTTTTTCCTTATCAAACTATATTATTAAAATAAGGATGTTGAGAGGGGATAATATGGAAGAAGAATGGAAGGTATATAATCATGGTTTAATAACTACCAGAATGCCTCATGAAGATAAAAATGAAACTTGCATAGAAAATTTAAAAAAATGGAAAGATAAAAAAACGTTATTCGCTAGATGGACAAGTGATTTTGATTGTGGTTATGAAACTGAATGGTGGTATTGTTTAAAAGACGATGAATTTGATGTGTCTTTATTAAAATCAAAAAGAAGATATGTTATAAATAAAGGAATTAAAAATTTCGATTTAAAGATAATTAATCCTAATGAATATTTAAATGAAATGTATGAAGTTTATAGTGATAGTATGCTTGATTATCCTATTAAATATAGAACAATTATTAGTAAAGAAGAGTTCATAAAAGGACATAAGAATGATAAAGGTAGAAGTTATATTGGAGTTTGGGACAAAGAAACAAAAGAATTTTCAGGATATATTATTTGTTTTAAAATAGCAAATAGTTGTGAAACTGTAATTGATTTTCAAGAAGTAGCTGTAAAAAGAAATTCAGTAAAAAAAGAAATAAATGCAGCTATAGGAAATTATATTTGTTGTAAATATCTTAATGAAGAGAAAGTAAAATATATTTATGATGGTGAAAGAAATATTAGGCATATTACTAATTATCAAGATTATCTTATTAAATATTTTGGATTTAGAAAGGCTTATTGCAAATTAAATATAAAGTATAAAACACTTATGAAAATAGCAATTAATATTTTATATCCATTTAGAAATATTATAAAAAATACAAATAATAAATTATTATATAATGTTTATTGCGTACTATATCAAGAACAAATTAGAAGGAGTTTTAAATGATAATTTTAAAATTTTTATTATATATGTTTTTAATTCCATTTTTTATGGGATTAATATATACATATTTTTGTAAGGAAAATAAAAATAGTGCTATATTAGCATTGGTTTCTGGATATATTATTGAATTTGCCTTATTTGAATTAATAACAGTACCATCTACGTTTTTAGAAATAAGTTTTTCAAACCTTTTAAATATATGGCGTATTCTTATTTTTATTATACCACTTATTTCAATAATATTAAATGTAAAAAGAGTTAAAGAATTTATTATATATAACCTTAAACAATTAAAAAAATTACCACTATTATCAATATTAGTATTTATATTAATAGGATTACAATTATTTGTTGTTTTTAGATATATGCATATAGATGATGATGATGCTATATATGTAGCAGGAGCTACTACTACGATTTATACAGATAAAATAAATATGCATCACCCATCAAGAGGAAATTTATTAGGAGGATGGCAACCTAGATATGTACTTTCTCCATTTTCAACATATATAGCAACATTATCACAAGAGCTTGGCTTGGATCCTAGTACTACAGCTCATACTATACTGCCAGTTGTTTTGATTAGTTTAATGTATATGATATATTTTTTAATTGCTCAAAAGCTATTTAAGAAAGATAAAAAAGCAATATGTATTTTTTTGCTACTTATGAATATAATATACATTTTTGGTAATTACTCAAATCGTACTAATTTTACATTTGCATTATTTAGAATGTGGCAAGGAAAGGCTGTGCTCGCTAACATAATGATACCAGCAATATGGTATTGGTATTTAGTAAGTAGTGAAGAAAATATGAAACTTACACAAATGATAATGATGTTTATAGTTGTTTTATCAAGTTGTTTGGTTACATCAATGAGTGTTGTATTGGGATCTTTAATAATTGCTACTTCAGCGTTAATTTCTACAATAAAGAATAGACAAATAAGCTATTTATGGAAATATGCAATTACATGTTTACCATATGTTGTTTGTGGAGTAATATATTTAATATTAAGGGGGATATAAATGATAGAAGCAATTAATATAATAAAACAATCATTTGCAGAATATGTTGGAATTGGTGCATATATGGCATTGTTTTTTATATCACTACTTTATATTTATAAAAAAGAGAAAAATAGTGAACTAACTGATTATGTTTGGTATTCTTTAATAATTTTATTATTAATTTTTAACCCTATATTTTATAAAGTAATTATAAAATTCATTGATGATGGTGTCTATTGGAGAATGTTTTGGATTTTACCTATAGGAGTATTAATTGCATATGTGGGAACAAGAATAATTCTGGAAAATAATAAGAAAGCAGAAAAAATAATAATTGGATTATCAGTAATAGTTATAATTATTTTAAGTGGAAAATGTGTATTTAGAGAAGAAAACTATCAATTAGCAACTAATTGGTATAAGTTACCTCAGGAAGCTTTAGATGTTACAATGATAATAAAAGCTGATGAATGTGATAACAAATGGGCACTTATGCCACCAACACTTGTGCCATATATAAGACAATATGATGCTTCAATATTTATGCGAGTTATGAGAATGACAGAGGGGTATGATTCAGAACCTATTGTTTTAAAAATGGAACAAGGAAATGTAAAAGCAGTTGTTGATGATTGTAAAGAAAATGGTGTTAATTATGTTGTTTTTAAAAGAGAAACAATATTAAGTGAATTAATGGAAAATTATAATTTTAATGTTTTAGGAAAAACGGAAAACTATATTATTTATAAATATCAAGATGAGGTGAATTATGAAGTTTAGTATAATTGTTCCAGTTTACAATGTTGAAAAATATATAGATAAATGCTTAAGTAGTATTGAAAAGCAAACATTTAGGAATTTTGAGGTAATAATTATTAATGATGGCTCAACAGATAATTCACAAATAATAGTTGATAAATATGTAAAAACAAATATAGATAATTTTAAAAGTTTTATTAAAGAAAATGGTGGACTAAGTGATGCAAGAAATTATGGAATTGAAAGAGCAACAGGAGAATATTTAATATTTGTAGATTCTGACGATTATATTGATGAAAATTTTTTAGAAGAAATTAATTCTAAAATAGAAAACGAAAAAGATTTAGAATTAATTAGAATTCCTAAAGTTACAATTAATGAAAAAAATAAGGTATTAGAAAAGGAAAATTTATCAGAAAAAGTTCTAACAGGACAAGAAGCTTTTTGTGAATTGAGAAAGAAAAAAATATGTATAGAAACAGCATGGTCTTATTGTGTAAAAAAAAGTTTTTGGAAAGAAAATGATTTCAAATTTCCCAAAAGTAGAGTACATGAAGACTTTGGAACAATGATAAATGTAATATTAAGAGCTAAAAAAGTTGGCTTTATAAATACTACATATTATAAATACTTAATAAGAGAAAATAGCATAATGACTAATACTTCCAAAGAAAAAGAAGTAAAAAAAGTTTATGATAAATTATATCATTATGATATAATCTGCAAAGAATTAAATAATATAGGAAACATTTCTGATAAAACTAAAGATTATTGCCTAGAATATATTTCTACTGCAATGTTTGAAAGTTATAGAAAATTAGATAAAAATGAAAGAAAAAAATATAAAGAAGAATTAAAAAAAAGAGATATTATTAGAAATATAAAGTTTTATGATGGATTTGATTTTAAAATTCTTATAAAGAAAATCAATTATTCATTAATGTTATATTAGGAGTAAATAATGGAAAAAGATTCAAGAAATTATGGAATAGATTTACTTAGAATTTTAGCAATGACAATGATAATTATTGTACATATATTAGGACATGGTGGGGTAATAGATAAAATTTAAATTTAGGAGAAAAAATGAATAAAAAAAATATAAGTTTTTCAAAGAAAATAAAGAATTTAGTTGCAGAAGTAGCATATTTTCTTATAATTAAAACAAGCAAATTTCCTAAAATTGCTTCTGATGAAGATACTATACAAAAAATAATTGATGATAAATGTTCAATTGCAAGATTTGGTGATAGCGAGATAAAAATGCTTAATGCCGTTGATGTTGATTTTCAAAAAGCCAATGAGCAATTATCTCAAAGGTTAAAGGAAATAGTAAATTCAGACTGTAATAACATTTTAATTGGAATAACTCCAATTTATACATATAACGATTTGAAAAATGTAAAATCAGATGAAAAATTATTTTGGAAAAAAGAACTTGTTTTATGGAGAAAAAAATATAAGATAATTAGAAATGATAAACAATATTACAATGCTTTTATTACTAGACCATATATGAGATATATAGACAGAAGTAATTCTCCAAAGATTTTTGAAAAACTAAAAGAAATTTGGAATGATAGAGAAATTGTAATTATAGAGGGCAGTGAAAGCAGACTAGGAGTTAGAAATGATTTGTTTGATAATGCCAGAAAAATAGAAAGAATATTATGTCCAAGTAAAGATGCTTTTGAAAAATATGACGAAATATTAGAAAAGTCATTAAAATTAAAAAAGGACAAACTAATTTTAATTGCATTAGGATTAACAGCAACAGTTTTATCTTATGATTTAGCTCAAAACGGATATCAAGCTTTAGATATTGGGCATATAGATATTGAATATGAATGGATGAAAATGGGAGCATTAGAAAAAGTTAAAGTTACTGGAAAGTATACTAATGAAGTTGAAGGTGGAAACATAGTTGAAATATTAGAAGATGAAAAATATAAAAATCAAATTATTATGAAAATAGATAATAATTAATGGAGATAGAAATGAATGAATTAATAAGTATAATAATACCAGTATATAATTCAGAAGAATATTTACCAAAATGTATAGAAAGTGTTTTAAATCAAACTTATTCTAATTTAGAAATAATTATTATTAATGATGGCTCTACAGATGATTCTGGAAAGATTTGTGATGATTATGCTTTAAAAGATAATAGAATAACGGTTATACATAAAGAAAATGGTGGTGTATCAAGTGCACGAAATAAAGGTATAGAAAAGGCTACTGGAAAATATATTGGTTTTATTGATGCAGACGATTATATTGAAATAGATATGTTTGAAAAATTATATGAAAATATAAAACACGATGATTATGATATTTCAATCTGTAATTATAATATAATTTTAGGAACAAATAAAATTCCCAATAATATATCTAAAGAATGCAAAAAGATTTTTAATAATAAAGAATATTTAAGTGGATTATTCGATAAAAATTTATATTGTGGTTATTTAGTAAATAAATTAATAAAAACAGAATGTATTAAAAATGTAAGATTTGACGAAAATGTTTCTGTATTAGAAGATTTATTATTTTTAACTGAAATTCATGAAAACATTTCTAAAGTATATTTTGATAAGGATGTATTTTTATATAACTATGTTCAAAGAGGAAGTAGTGCAACTAATGTATTTAAGAAAAATAAATATGTTTCGATGATATTAGCGTTAGAAAAAATCATTCCATATATAGATGAAAATAATACAAGAAATGGAGTTATATTTGATTATTTACAGTATGTTATGATATATTATTCTTATTGTTATAATACCGATAAAAATGAGTTTAATAATATAAAGAAAAAAACTTTAAAAATTAGAAAAAAATGCTTTAGAAAAGCAATGAAAACAAATTTTTATGGGATTAAAAGAAAACTAAAACTATTTATAATTTCATATTTTCCTATTATATATGGAAAAATGAATTATTTTAAAAACAGAAATTTATATAATTAACAAAATTATAAAAGAAAGGGTAAAAGGTAAGATAAATAGAAGATTTAATTTCCGTAGTTGTGCCAATATATAATGTTGAAAATTATTTGAGAAAGTGTATTGATAGTATTATAAATCAAACTTATAATAATCTAGAAATAATACTTGTTGATGATGGCTCACCTGATAATTGTGGAAAGATATGTGATGAATATGCTGAAGTTGATAGTAGAATAAAAGTTATACATAAAGAAAATGGTGGATTAAGTGATGCTAGAAATGTTGGAATAGATGTTGCTACTGGGAAATATATTGCATTTATAGATTCTGATGATTATATTGATAAGTGTTTTATAGAATATTTATGTACTTTGTGTAAAAAAAATGATGCATATATTGCTGAATGTGATTTTGTGAAGTTTTATGACGATAAAATTGAAATAATTAATGATGAAAAAGAAGAATTCATTTTTAATAATAAAGAAATGATTAATAGGATTTATAATGAAGAAAGTTATATAAAAACTGTAATTGTTTGGAATAAATTATATAAAACAAGTTTATTTAAGGATATTAGATTTCCAAAAGGAAAAATACATGAAGATGAATTTACAACTTATAAATTATATTGGAATTCTAATAATAGAATTGCTGTTACAAATAAAAAATTATATTATTATAGATATAATCAAGAAAGTATAATGGGAAGTAAATTTAGTTTAAGAAGATTAGACTATATACAAGCATTAGAAGAAAGATTAAAATTTTTTAAAAATAAAAATCAAATTGATTTATATGATAAAACATTAGAATTATATGCATATAGATTAATTGAATATTATAATTTAATAAAAAAATATGTTGCAAATTCAAAAATAGAACAAAAAGAATTATTAAGAAAATTTAAGAAAAATTATCATAAATTTCTAAATTTAGATGTACGAAAGAGTACCAAAATAAAATATTTGTTATTTTTGCTTTTTTCTTAAACGAAATAGTAAATAAGAAATTATATAAATTTTGAGAGGTAATAATGAAAATGTATTCAAAAAAAATATATATATGTCATACAGAATATCATTTGTTAATTACATTGCTAAAGAATTTAGAAGAAAAAAATACAAATAAAAATGATATTGTATTATATGTTACATTACAAAACATAGATACATTATATGAAAGATTATTGAAAAGTAATATATTTGAAAATATATACATATTTGATTATAAAGATGCAGAAGAAATAACAAAATTACCTGGTGGAAAGAACTTTTTAGATGTAAAAAGAAATATTAAAAAGTATCTTCGAAAAAACTATAATCTTAAGTATTTAGAAAATAAAGATATTTATATGTTTAATGATCACTCCATTATAGGATTGTATTTAAGACTTAATAAATGTAAATATAATTTGATAGAAGATGGCTTGGATACTTATAAAAATATAGAAAAACATTATAATTTTAATTATAATATAAAAGAAATTTTAAAAATTTATTTTGATACAATTGATTGCGTATTTGGAAAATCTAAATATGTAAAAAGCATTGAAATAAATGACAAAGATGGAATTGATTTATTTATAAATAAGAAATTTGTTGTAAATTCTAGAGTAGAACTTTTTTCTAAATTACAAGAAATAGATAGAAGAAAAATTTTAGAAATATTTTATGAAAATGAATTTGAAAAAATAAATGGAGATGCTATTTTGTTAATCACGCAACCACTATATAAAGATGGATTTTTAAATGATGAAGAACAACAAATAGAAATGTATAAATATATTTTAAAAAAGTTTGAGGGCAAAAATCTAATAATAAAACCACATCCAAGAGACGAGATAGATTATAAAAAAATATTTAATGATAGTGTTATTTTAAAAAGAACTTACCCAATAGAAATTTTAAATTTTGTGAACAATATTTCCATAAAAAGATGTATAACTGCATTTTCTACATCAATTGATGGAATAAATTTTTGTGAAGAAAAAATAAAATTAGGGTATGATTTTGTGGAAAAATATAGAATAGGAGAAAATAGTGGTGAGTAATAGTAATAGAAGATTAGCCATAAATATTATAGCTAATTGTATAGCTTTTGCAGTAAACTTTTTAATTAATTTTTTCTTAACTCCATATATAGTTGAAAATGTAGGAAAAGAAATTTATGGATTTGTAGCATTAGGAAATAATTTTGTTACATATGCATCTTTAATAACAATTGCAATTAATTCAATGGCAAGTAGATTTATTACAATAAAAATAGAACAAAAAGATTACGAATCAGCGAGTAAGTATTTTTCATCTGTATTATTTGCAAATATTTTAATTTGTTTAGTATTAACAATACCAATGACATTAATAGTTATTTTTATGCAATATATAGTTGATGTACCAGTTAATGGAATACATGATATTAAAATGCTTTGGGCATTATTATTTATTAATTTCTTTATAGAATTAATGTCAAATGTATTTTCAATTTCAACATTTGCTACTAATAGAGTTGATTTATCAGCTAGAAGAAGCATAGAGGGGTATATAATAAAAGCAGTTATATTAGTAGGCTGTTATAAGTTTTTTCCACCATATGTTTTATTTGTTGGAGTATCTACTACTATTTATTCGTTATATAATTTGGTTATAAATATAAGGTATAAAAAGAAATTAATACCAGAAGTAGAAGTAAAGAAAACTCTTTTTGAAAAAAGGTATATTAAAGATTTAATTACATCAGGAATATGGAATACAATTAGCAGAGTAGGTTCAATTGCATTAACAGAATTAGATTTATTATTATCTAATATTTTAATTGATGCAAGTGCTATGGGAATATTATCTTTGGTAAAATTAATTCCAAATTACATAGTTTCACTAACTTCTACAATCACTAATGCATTTATGCCACAACTTACAATTTCATATGCTAAGGAAAAAGAAGATAAGAATTATATGTTAAATAAAATAAGAAATTCTATTAGAATATTATTAGTTTTTCATAGTGTAATTTATGGAATTTTAATAGCATTTTCAGATGTGTTTTATAGGTTATGGTTGCCAGGGGAAACACAGGAAACAATATCGTATATGTATATGATAGGAATAATATCTATAGGAGGATGTTTTATTAGTGCAGTATCAAATGTAATGTCAAATATTTTTACTGTATTTAATAAATTGAAAGTTTCTTCTATTACAGTAATTTTAACAGGCTTAATTAGTTCTCTTTTAACATTTGTGATTGTAAAAAATACTTCTTTAGGTCTAATTGCTATTGCAGGAGTTAGTGTGGTACTAGTTATTATAAGAAATATTGTTATATTAATGCCATATGCGGCAAAATGCATAGGTGTTCCAATATATACGTTTTATAAAGATATGATATTAAATATTTTTGTTATAGCATGTTCAGTTTTTATTTCATTTTTCATAAAAAATATTACCAATATAAATGGATGGATAGAATTTATTATTATTTGTGCAATAGATGCTACTATTATATTTGCTATTAATTTTTTCATTATTTTAAAAAAGGAAGAAAGGCAATATATAATTAGTAAATTAAGAAAGGAACAAAAAAATGTTTAAAAGAATAATAAACAAGTTTCGAAAGAATGTATATGAAGAAAAACATTGTGTTATTGCTAATGAAGTAGAAATTATAGAAAGCGATATTTCTGAATATTGTAATTTGGCACATCATTCTTCTATTATGTATAGTGAGATAGGAAAAAGAACATCGATTGGAAGATATTCAAAAATAAGAGATAGTAAAATAGGAGCATATTGTTCTATATCATTTGATGTGATAATTGGAGCGGTTTCACATCCTATGGATTTTATCTCAACACATGCATTTACATATAGAAAACAATTTGATATAGTAGAAGAAGATATAATGTTGAAACATCCAATAACTAATATTGGTAATGATGTTTGGATTGGGTGTGGAGCAATTATTTTATCTGGAGTAACAATAGGAGATGGAGCTATTATAGGTGCAGGAGCAGTTGTAACCAAGGATGTAGAACCATACACTATTGTAGCAGGAGTTCCAGCAAAAGTACTTAAAACTAGATTTGAAAAAGAAATATCAGATAAACTTATTAAGTTAAAATGGTGGGAATTAGAAGACGAAAAATTAAAAAAAGCAATAAAGTTATTTCAAAAACCAATAACAAATGATGATATTCGATATTTAGAAGAAATGAAAAAAGAAGGAGAAAGAAAATAGAATGAAATTTTCAATATTATCAGGAGCATATGTTAATGCGGGTGATTTTTTAATTGTGGATAGAACTATACAACTATTAAAAAATGTATATCCAGATTGTGAAATTATCATTTATGAAAGAAGAAAAAATCTGGAAAATGATCTTAAAGAAATTAACAAAAGTGATGCACTAATTTTGGCAGGGGGGCCAGCATATTTACCAAATGTATATCCAGAAACAATACCATTGGTTGATGACTTAGATAGAATTACAACTAAAATTGTTGCTATTGGCTTGGGATGGTATGGAAAAAATACAAGCAATAAATATATTTATGAAGAATATAAATTTAGCGAAAGTACTAAAAAGTTATTTAATAGAATTATAAAAGATTCTGGATATTTAACTTGTAGAGATTGGTATTCTGTTAGAGCTTTAAGAGCAAATGGAATTAATAATGCTATTATGACAGGATGTCCAGCATGGTATAATTTAGAATATATTGATAAATCTGAAATTAGAGAAAATATTAGTATGCCAATAAAAAAAATATGTATATCAGATCCAGCTAATATAAAAAATTTTGAACAGGCTTTAAAAGTGGTAGAATATGTAAAACAAAAATTTACACAAGCAAATATTTCCTTTGTATTCCATCGAATTGAAAAAAACGATGAAATACATAAAAATTTAAAACAAAAACTTGAGGAAATTGGTATTAAAATAGTAAATATATCTAATTCAGTAGATGGATTTTCAGTTTATGATGATTGTGATTTACATATAGGATATCGTGTTCATGCTCATATATATAACTTAAGTAATCGTAATATTTCAATTTTAATAGAAGAAGATGGAAGAGGAGCAGGTGTTAATCAAGCATTAGGTTTAACTACTATAACAGCATATGAAGATAATGCAACAAAAATATTTGATAAAAGTATTTTTGGTAAAATTTATAGGCTTTTTGAAAGAAAAATATTAAAAATTGGAGTTTATAAAAATAATCCATACATATTAGAACAATTAGAAGATGCATTTAATATGTTAATAAAAAATGATTTTTCTATTTATAAAACAGCATTTTTTAACATGCAAATGTATTATAAAATAATGGAAAATCATATAAAGAATATACTAAAAAATTAATATATATTAATGAAAATGGAGGTTAAATAATGGAAATATTAGCAGTAATTCCTGCAAGAGGAGGCTCCAAAGGAATACCAAGAAAAAATATACGATTAATGAATAATAAACCATTAATTGCTTATTCAATAGAGAATGCAAAGAAATGTAATGCTATTACAGATATTGTTGTAACAACAGATGATGAAGAAATATCAAATATATCAAAATTTTATGGTGCTGAAATTATAGAAAGAGCAGCTGAACTATCAGGAGATACAGTGACACTTGATCCTGTTATTTATGATGCAACTGTTAGAATGGAAGAAAAAAATAATAAAAAGTATGATATTGTTATTACATTACAAGCAACATCTCCATTACTAAAAAGTGAAACATTAAATAAAGCTATTGAAGTTTTTTGTAATAGTAAATATGATACATTTATTAGTGCAACAAATCAACCACATTTATCTTGGGGAAAAAATGAAAATGGTTTTTATCCATTATATGAAAAAAGATTAAATAGACAGCAATTACCTGCAAATTATTTAGAAGCTGGGGCTTTCTTGATTACGAGAAGAAAATTTGTAAAAGAAAATAGTAGAATGGGACAAACAATTTCTGTATATGAAATTCCAGAAGGTGAAGCAACAGATATTGATACAATAAGTGATTGGGTTGTTTGTGAAAGTATGTTAAAAAGGAAAAAAATTGTATTAAGATGTGATGGCTATAAAGCTTTAGGAATGGGACATATATATCATTGTTTAAATTTAGCATATAATTTAACAGAACATGATGTAATATTAGTAACTAATGAGAATTACGAAGAAGGTCTGAATAAAATAAAAAGTAGTAATTTAAAATATACTACTATAAAAAATGATAAAGATTTTTATAATTTTTTAGAAAAATATAAACCAGATATTATTGTAAATGATTGTTTAGATACAACTTCTGAGTATATTCAAAATTTAAAAAAATTAGCTAATAGAGTAGTAACAATTGAAGATATGGGAGAAGGAACATTTTATGCTGATGCAGTTATAAATGCCTTATATGATGAAACTGGTGGTTCTAATATTTATAGTGGCCAAAATTATGTTTCACTAAGAGATGAATTTTTAATTAATACCCCAAAAGAATTCTCAAATAAAGTAAATGACATTTTGGTTTTATTTGGAGGAACAGATCCTGCAAATTTAACTCAAAAAGTTTATAATGTAGCAAAAAATATGAATAATTCTGATGTTAAATTTACATTTATATTAGGTATAGGATATGAACATGCAGATCAAATTATTAGTATAGAAGAAAAAAATATAACAGTCTTTAAAGATGTCAAAAATATTAGTGAACATATGAAAAAAGCGGATTTAGCTTTAACTTCACAAGGAAGAACTATATATGAACTAGCTGTATTAGGAGTACCATCTATTGTACTAGCCCAAAATGAAAGAGAAAAATTACATAACTTTGCTCAGATAGATAATGGATTTTTAAATTTAGGTCTTGGAATAGATGTATCAGAAGAAACTATTAAAAATACTATAGAATGGTTAATAAAAGTACCATATATAAGAAGTGAAATGAGAGAATTAATGTTAAAAAATGAACTAAAACATGGATTAAAAAATGAAATAAAGATTATTTTAGGAGAATAGGAGTAAATAGAAATGGAAAGTGTTATTATTGAAAGAGCGTTAAATGGAAAATTTGTATTAATTGCAGAGATAGGAGTAAATTATTATGATATAGCTAAGAAAATGAAAATATCTCCTATGGAAGCAGCAAAATTGATGATAAATGAAGCAAAGAAAGCAGGAATTCACGCAGTAAAATTTCAAACATATAAAGCAGAAACACTTGCTGCAAAAGATTCACCATATTATTGGGATATTACAGAAGAACCAACAAAATCACAACATGAACTATTTAAAAAATTTGATTCTTTTGGATATAATGAATATAAAGAATTAAGTGAATATTGTAAAAGTTCAAATATAGAATTTTTGTCAACAGCATTCGATTTTGAATCAGCAGATTATTTAAATGAATTGATGAATGTTTATAAAATTTCTTCATCTGATTTAAGTAATTTACCATTTATAGAGTATCAAGCAAAGAAAAATAAACCTATGTTATTGTCAATAGGTGCTTCAAATGAAGATGAAATTGATAAAGCTATTGAAACTATTAGAAAAAATAATGATAAACCATTAATATTATTACATTGTGTTTTAGAATATCCTACACCATATGATCATGCAAATTTAAATAAAATTGCTACTTTAAAAAGAAAATATCCAGATGTTATTATTGGGTATTCAGATCATACAAAACCAGATGAAAGCTATGATGTAGTAAAAACAGCATACAACTTAGGAGCAATTGTTGTTGAAAAACACTATACATTAGATAAAACACTAAAAGGAAATGATCATTATCATGCAATGAATCCAGAAGATGCAGAAAAAATTATTAAAGGTATAGAATTTATTGAAAAGCTAAGAGGAAGTTATGATCTAAAATGTTTAGATACAGAGTTGAAAGCAAGAAGTAATGCTAGAAGATCAATTGTATCATTAGGTAAAATTAATAGAGGAGATATAGTAACTAAAGAAATGCTTACATATAAAAGACCAGGTACAGGGATTTCTCCAACAGAAATAGATAAAATAATTGGAAAAAAATCTAAAATAGATATTGAAGATGATACAATATTAAAAACTGAAATGTTTGAATAAATAATTAATAATTTAATTAATATCATATAACTAATAAACAGAAAGGACTAGAGTTAAGAATGAAAATCTTAGTAACAGGTGGATTAGGTTTTATTGGTTCACACACAGTAGTAGAACTTGCAAAAGCAAACTTTGAAATTGTTATTGTAGACAATTTATATAATAGTAAAGAAGACGTATTAGAAAAACTAGAAAAAATTACAGGAAAAAAATTTAAATTATATAAATATGACTTATGTAACAAAGAAAAAATAGAAGAAATATTTAAAGAAAATCAAATAGACGCAGTAATTCATTTTGCAGGTTATAAAGCTGTTGGAGAATCTGTAAGAGAGCCATTAATGTATTATTCAAACAATTTAATTTCAACATTAAATTTATTAGAAGTTATGAAAAAATATAATGTTAAAAAATTTGTGTTTTCATCTTCTGCAACTGTATATGGTGAGCCTAAGACTCCAAAATGTACAGAAAACATGAATAGAGGAGAAACTACTAATCCATATGGAACAACAAAGGCTATGATTGAGAAAATACTAGAAGATTTATATGCTTCTGATAATTCTTGGAATATTACTCTTTTAAGGTATTTCAATCCAGTTGGTGCACATGAAAGTGGATTAATTGGAGAAGAACCAAATGGAATTCCAAATAATTTGATGCCATATATAATGAAAGTAGCAAGTGGAAAATTAGAAAAATTAAATATTTTTGGAAATGACTATCCAACTATTGATGGAACAGGAGTAAGAGATTATATTCATGTTGTAGATTTAGCAAAAGGGCATGTAAAAGCTATTCAAAATGCACCAGATGGATTAAATATTTATAATCTTGGATCAGGAAAAGGCATTAGTGTTTTAGAACTTGTAACTACTTTTGAAAAGGTTAATAATGTAAAAGTTAATTATCAAATTGTTGATAGAAGACCTGGTGATATTGCAGAAAATTATGCTGATCCCTCTGAAGCTTTAAAAGAATTAGGTTGGAAAACAGAAAAATCAATAGAAGATATTTGCAGAGATGCTTGGAATTATGAGAACGCAGAAGGTTAAAGTTTTTCTTGTTATATAAATAAAACGAAAAATGAAATACATAGGAGAATTATGGAAGATAATAATGAAGTTTCTAAAAATATAGAAACAGAAGAAAAAAAGTTTAATAAAAGATTAGGGAGATTTTCAATAAATGTTGTATTAATTATAGCAACTATAATGTTAATATTCCTATTTATAGCCTCATTACTATATACAGCTTATTTTAAAAATGCTTGGATAGGCGAATATAATGAAGGAATCTATTATGAAAATGATAATGTGTTTTTAAATATAATTTATTGTGTTATATTTATTTTTGCTGTATGGGGAATTAGTAAATTACTAAAAAAAGTAAATTTAAAAATTGCTTCAATAATATCTATAATTATAATTGGCATTTTGTGTTTTACATGGATAAACTTTGTACAAGCACCAGTAAAATCAGACCAAAATCAAGTTCTTATTTGTGCAAAAGAATTTGCTAAAAATCGTTTTGGACTTTTAGAAGGACAAGGATATTTTTATATGCATCCATTACAATTAGGGTGTGTACTAGGAATGGAATTAATAATAAGAATAATTCACACCTATTCTTGGATTGCAATGCAAAGAGTTAATATTTTATTTTTAATGGCAATTGTTTATGTGATAATGAAAATTACTAAAAAAGTTTATAAAAGTGATTCAACAAATAAAATATTAAATTTATTATTAATATCTTGTTTGATAATTCCACTTTTTAGTATTGTAGTATATGGTAATATTTATGGATTACTTTTTGCACTACTTGCAGTATTTTTCTTGATGAAATATTATGAAAACAGGAAAATAAGATATATACTATTAATTCCTTTTTCTTTAAGTATATCAATTATATTAAAAAGCAATTATGAAATTGTAATGATAGCAATTGTTATTTCTTTATTGTTGGATTTAATAAATAAATTTAATTGGAAAACTCTAATTACAATTCTTGTAATATTAGTAATGTTTAGTGTAAGCTATCCTTTGGTTTATAAATTTGTAGAGTATCGTTCAGGTATAGAGGTAAATGATGGAATACCAATGATTGCATATGTTGCAATGTCAATTCAAGAACCACTAGAGACACGTAATAGTGGGTGGTATCATGATGGAAAAAATGTTGAGATGTTATATCCTGAAAATAATTTTGATTCAGAAGCAACAAACCAAGCAAGTAAACAAATAATTAAACAGAGACTAAAGGAATTTCTTAATTCACCAGATAAAATGCGTGATTTCTATATAGATAAAATAGCTTCTACATGGATAGAACCTGCTTTTCAAACTTTATGGTGGGCAGAGCCAGCAGAAGAATTTAAAAATTTGGAAGAAAACAATCCAGATTATATAGAATATATTTCAAATAATGGAGTTTTATTAGATATATTTCATGGTGAAACACAAATGAAACTTTTGAAATATTTAGATGTAGTAGAAATTACGGTATTTGGTATGTCTTTATTATCAGTATTAATTTCTATAAAAAATAAATCAATAGATTATAAAAATGTCTTATTATTGTTAGTTTTTGTTGGAGGATTTTTATTCCATATTATGTGGGAAACTAAATGCATTTATGTAATACCATATTATATAATGCTTATTCCTAGTGCTGCTGACGGAATTGATAAATTAGGAAATTTCAT
The DNA here is from genome assembly GCA_949388605.1 of uncultured Clostridia bacterium. Lineage (GTDB taxonomy): Bacteria > Bacillota > Clostridia > TANB77 > CAG-508 > Scatovivens. Next base: position 7,764 of record CASKJV010000010.1, on the reverse strand, counting down.
TTGTAATAAATTTAAAAAAGTAAGAGAATAAGAAAAAATCCTGTTAATTGATTTAACAGGATTTTTTCTTACTATTTATTTAATAAAAAGTATGACTAACTGAGGGTGTAACAAGCAAAGCTTTAACAGGCTCTTTTTTACGAAAATAACAATTCAATAAATTGAATTATTACAAACTTAGCCTGTAACAAGCAATTTAATAATGAAAGCCATACTTCAATAACTTGAAGTATGACTAACTGAGGTTGTAACAAGCATAGCTTTAACAGGCTCTTTTTTATGAAAGTAACAATTCAATAAATTGAATTATTACAAACTTAGCTTGTAACAAGCAATTTAATAATGAAAGCCATACTTCAATAACTTGAAGTATGACTAACTGAGGTTGTAACAAGCAAAGCTTTAACAACCTCAGTTTTTTCACAAAGAATACACATTAAAATATTGATATTTAAACTGCTTAATGATATAATGCAAAGGAAATTTAATTGGTGGAAAAGGATGGAAAAATGGAATTTTTTAAAATACTTTTTAAGAATAAAAAACTTGTAATTCAACTTGGAAAAAATGATTTTAGAAATAGATTTGCAAATACTGGTTTGGGCGCTATATGGGGATTTGCACAACCATTTGTATTTATGATTACATATGTAATTGTATTTCAATATATATTAAAAACAGGGAGTAGTGGAAAATATCCATATGTTGTGTGGTTTTTACCTGGAATGTCTATTTGGCTATTCTGTAGTGATGCAATTTTAACAGCTAGTAATTCTATTAGAAATTATAGCTATTTAGTAAAAAAAGTTGTGTTTCCAATAGACATTATTCCAGTTATTTCACTTACATCATCTTGTTTTGTTGGTATATTTTTAATTGCAATAGCAATTGTAGTATCATCACTTTTTGGATATATACCAAACTTTGTTAATGTAATTTATATTTTATTTTGCTTAATTTGTTTCATAATTGCATTAACTAGATTTACTTCTGCAATTACAACTTTAGTTCCAGATTTTGCACAATTACTAAATATTGTTATTCAGTTATGTATGTGGTTTACACCAATTATTTGGAATTTAGATATGATATCAGAAAAATTTTTATACTTTTTTAAAGCATTTCCATTTACTTATTTAGTCGAAGGATTTAGACAAGCATTTATGGAAAATTCTACTATTATAACAGATAATAATGGTTTATTTACTATTATATTTTGGACAATTACAATACTTATATTTATATGGGGAAATGCAATATTTAAAAAATCTAAAAAAGATTTTGCAGATGTATTATAAAGGTTATGCTTACTAATTAGAAATTATTATATACAATTTATTGTACAAATTTGAAAGGTAAAATATATGAAAAAAGTTGATATATTACTTGCAACCTATAATGGAGAAAAATATTTGAAAGAACAATTAGATAGTATTTTATCTCAAACTTATAGTGAATTTAGATTGCTAATTTCAGATGATGCTTCAACAGATAATACAAAGAAAATTTTAGAAGAATATACTGAAAAAGATAAAAGAATTATAGTTTTCTGCCAACAGAAAAATTTAGGAGTTATAAAAAATTTTGAATTTTTGCTAAATAAAGTAGAAAATGATTATTATATGTTTTCTGATCAAGATGATATCTGGAAAGAAAATAAAATTGAACAATCCATTAAATATCTTGAAGAAAAAAATGCAGATTTAATTTATACGGATTTAGAAGTTGTAGATGAAAATCTGAATGTAATATATAGTTCATACTGGAAGTTAAAAGGATTTTATAATAAAGTAAAAAAATATAATAATTTTGAAAGTTTGTATTTAAATAATTTTGTTACAGGCTGTACAATACTTTCAAAAAAAGAATTAATTAAAGAAGCTTTGCCACTTCCAAATACAAGCAAATTTGTATTACATGATTATTGGATACCTTTAATATTAAGTCAAAAACATAAAATTGAATATATAGAACAACCTCTAATAAAATATAGACAACATAAAAACAACAAAATAGGCTCTAAAAAGAAAACTAACGAATTAAAATCATTTGAAGAAATAAGAGAATTATTTATTAGAGTAAAAAAAGAGCATTTTAAAGTTTTTATAGATAATGAAGATAAATTTATAGATAATAAAGTAAGAAAATTAAACAAAGAAGCTTTAGAATATTATCAAATGCTAGAAAAGAAGAAAAATCTTAATTTTAGAAAATGGGGATTATTTTTCAAACTTTATAAATACGAAGGATTTGTTTATAAAATGGAAAATTTTGCTATTTTAAATTTACCAATTATAGCAAAAACATTATTTAAACTGAAAAAATAAATTCAACTTTATAAGACGACCAGCAAGGAACGGCAATTTTTTGATTATTTAAATTAAATTACTAGAATTACATAAAAAATTTGAAAGGAAAAATACATGAGTGATACAGTAATTAAAATTACTAATTTAGTAAAAGAATATAAAATGTATAAAAGCAAAAAGGACAGACTATTTGAAACAATACTACCAGGATATGAAAAACATTCAACATTCAAAGCATTAGATAATTTAAATTTGGAATTAAGAAAAGGGGAAGTACTAGGAATACTTGGAAAAAATGGCGCTGGTAAATCAACTTTACTTAAAATGATTACAGGTGTAGCAACACAAACATCAGGTACTATTGAAATAAATGGAAAAATAAGTTCACTTTTAGAACTTGGAGCCGCTTTTAACTCAGATCTTACAGGATATGAGAATATTTATCAACATGGACAAGTTATGGGATTAACAGATGAAGAAATAAAATCAAAAGAACAAGAAATTATTGATTTTGCAGATATAGGAGAACATTTATCTCAACCTGTAAAAACATATTCTTCAGGTATGTTTGCTCGTTTAGCTTTTGCATGTGCAATAAATGTAGATCCAGATATTTTAATTGTTGATGAGGTTTTATCTGTAGGAGATATGGCATTCCAATTAAAATGTTTTAAAAAGTTTGAACAATTTAAAGAAAAAGGAAAAACAATTATATTTGTTACACATAATGTAAATGATGTTTTAACAAATTGTAATAGAGCAATAATTTTAGAAAATGGAAGAAAAACTTTTGATGGATCTGTTAAAGATGGTGTAAACAGATACAAAAAGATTATTGTTGGAATTAATCCAGATGAAGAAATTACTGAAACTGAAAATAAAGATGAAATAAATGATAATGATATAAAAGAAAAAATAACATTAGAAAATGCAGAATGTTGGAAAGATAAATTTAATCAAAATCCTAATATGGTTGATTATGGAAATAAAGAAGCAGAAGTTATAGACTATGGTATTTTTGATTTATCTGGAAATCCTGTTAATATTTTTGACAATGGTGATACAATAGTTTTTAAATCTAAGGTTAAGTTTAATGAACAAGTTAAAGATCCTATTTTTACAGTAACAATAAAAGATTTTGCTGGTAAAGATATTGCAGGAACAAATTCAAATATAGAAAAAGTACTTACAGGAAGTTATGAAAAAGGAGATATTGCAGTTGCAGAATTTGTACAAAAAGTTCCAGTTGCACCAGGAAAATATACTTTATCATTTAGTTGTACAAGATATAATGTAAATGGAGAATTAGAAGCTTTAAATAGAAAATATGATGCATTATTAATAGAAATAATAACAACTAAAAATACAGTTGGATTAGTAAGATTAGATTCCAAAATTACAGTAACTAAATTAAAATAAAAGATTAACTATAATAAAATTATAAAATGAAACTTACAATTCAGAATCTAAAATTATTAATTTTACTAGAATAACGAAAAGAAAGATTTACAAAAATTAAAATAATTTAAAAATTTTGAGTGATGCGCAGTTTTTTACTAACAGTTGAATGTAAATGATTACTGTTAGTTAATGCAGTAGCTGGGAGCAAAACGAAGTGAAGACGACCAGTAAGGAACGGTAAATTTTTAATTATTTTAATTTTAGATATTAACTTTTAGTAAATAAATCATAACTGTAAACTGTAACCTAAATTTATGAAAGGTCTTAAAGAAGATAAAATATGAAAATTGATTTATCAGAATTTAAAAAGAATATTATAAGTTGGTATCCTATAAAAAAAGACCAAAAAGTTCTAGAAGTTATGCCAGAAAAAGAAATAACAGAAGAACTGAAAAAGAAATCAAATAATGTAATTTCAATAGATAATTTACAAAATCAAAATTTTGGAGATAAATTTGATTTTGTAACACTTATAGGTACTTTTGAAAAATTAAATACAAAACAAGATATTGAAGAAGTTTTAGAATTTTCTAAAAATAATATAAAAGAAAATGGAAAAATTCTTTTAGCAATACCTAATAAATATGGAATGAAATACTGGGCAGGAGACAATTTAGAACAAAATGCTACATCTTATGAAAATATTATAAATTCAAAAGAAAATATTGTAAGTATAGTAAAAATAAAAGATATTTTAAGTAAATTAAATTTGAAATTTAAATTTTACTATCCATTACCAGATTATAAATTAACAAATGTAATATTTACAGACGATTTTATGCCAGATAATGATAGTATAGATGCTAGAATTCTGACTTATTGTAATGAAGGTAAAATATTAAATTTTTCAGAAAGAGAAGCTTATAAAAATTTAATAAAAGAAGATAAAAGATTATTTCCGTTTTTTGCAAATTCATTTTTTATAGAAATTTCCCCAAATGCAAAGTTTGAAAATATAAAATATGTTGGATATGGAATTACTAGAAAAAAAGAATATAGAATACAAACTGTTATTAAAGATGATTATTCTTATAAAACATCAAATTCGGAAGAGGCACAAAAACACATAAATCAAATTGGAAAAAACATTGAAATAATAAATAAGTGTAAAATTAATTGCTTAGATACATTTGAAAACAACACTATTATAAGCAAATTTCTAAAAGATTCTGTATCTTTTGATAAAGAACTAATGAATATTTACTATGAAAAAGGATTAACTAGTGTAATTAAGCAAATAAAATATTTTAAAAATGAAATATTAGATAAATTAGAAATTTTAGAAAATCCTAATAGTACTGTTTTTGATAAATATAAAATAGAAATTTCTAATCAATTAAAACAAAAACTACATTTTACAAAAACAGGTATTTTAGATTTGATTTTTCAAAATTGTAGGAAATTAAATAATGATATATATGTATATGATCAAGAATGGTATGAAGAAAACGTTCCAATAGAATTCATATTATATAGAGCAATATTTTATTTTACAGAATTAAAAAATGTTGAAGACATAAATAATGTTTATAAACAATTAAATATAGAAAAATACATAGAAATATTTGAAAATTTAGAAAGCAAAATACAAGAAAAAATTATAAATAAAGATATATGGGAATTTCATACTAATTCAGTTAAAGATATTGGAAAAATAGATTTAGTCTTGAAAAATTATGAAGAAAGATTAAGTGTAGCTAATACTCATATAGAAAATTTAGAAAACAATATTAAAGAATATGAAAAAGGAATTGCAGATTTAACACAACTTATTAAAGATAAAGATGTAGAATTAGTTAATTATGCAAATCAATTAAGAAGTATATCAAGCTCGTTGTCTTGGAAGGTTACGAAACCAATAAGAATATTAGCTTGGATACTTAATCCTAAAAGTGGAGCTAGTTTTATTGATAGAATAATGCCACCAGGTGGAAAAAGAAGAATTGAATACGATAAAAAACAAACAGAAAAAAAATATGCTCGAAAAGTTGAAAAATATTTTAAATTAACAGATACTGAAACTGCTGAATATTGGAAAGGTATAGACCATAGAAAATATTTAAAATATGAAAAAAATATAGAAAGAAAGAAATTACCTAAAGAAGATGAAAATCATTTTTCAGATTATGAAAAATGGATAGAAGCCAATACACCTACAGATCAAGAAATTGAATTACAAGAAAAAACAAAATTTAAGAAAAGACCTAAAATTAGTATTGTAGTTCCATTATATAATACTAATACAGACTTCTTTAGAGAACTTTTATATACAGTACATTGTCAAACTTATAAAAACTGGGAATTAATTTTGACAGATGGGAGTGAAGAACCATTAGAAGAAATTAAAAAAATGGTTGAAAAAGACAAAAGAATAAAATATAAATTTTTAGGTGAAAATAAAGGAATTTCTGAAAATACAAATTGTGCTATTGAAATGGCAACAGGAGATTATATTTCGCTTTTAGATCATGATGATATGCTAGATATAACTGCGCTATACGAGGTTGTAAAAGTTATTAATGAAAATGATGAAGTGGACTTTATATATTCAGATGAAGATAAATTCCATTTTATAGATGAGCCTATGTTTGCACCACATTTTAAACCAGATTATGCTCCAGATACATTAAGAGCAAATAATTATATTTGTCATTATAGTGTATTTAAAAAAGAACTTTTAAAAGAAATTGGTGGATTTAATTCTGAATTTAATGGTGCACAAGATTTTGATATTATCCTAAGAGCAACAGAAAAAGCTAAAAAAATAGTTCATATATCAAAAGTATTGTATCATTGGAGAGTTCATAAAAATTCGACTTCGATGACACAAGATGCAAAACCTTATGCAATTTTAGCAGGCCAAAAAGCGGTAGAAGCTCATTTAGATAGAGTTGGATTAAAAGGAAAAGTGTATGAGGGTGCAAATGCTGGAACATATAGAATAGATTATGAAGTAATAGGAGATCCTAAAGTTTCAATTTTAATTCCTAATAAAGATGGAATTGATTTATTAGAAAATTGTGTAAAAAGTATTTTAGAAAAAACAACTTATAAAAACTATGAAATAGTTATTATTGAAAATAATAGTGAAAATAAGGAAACGTTTGAATATTATAATAAATTAATACAAGATAGTAGGATAAAAATTTTAAATTATAATAAAAATACAATTTTAAATAAAGATGGAGAAAAAGAACTTGTTTCAAGTGATATTAAAAATAGAACAGGATTTAATTATTCTAAAATAATTAATTTTGGAGTGAAAAATTCGGATGGAGATTTTATAATTCAATTAAATAATGATACAGAATTATTAACTCCAGATTGGTTAGAAAAAATGATAGGTTTTTGCCAAAGAGAAGATGTAGGAGCTGTTGGTGTAAAATTATATTATCCAGATGAAACAATACAACATGCTGGAATTATTGTTGGCTGTCTTCAAGTTGCTGCACATGTTTTTAGAGGTTTATCAAAAGATGAGCAAGGATATTTTGGAAGAGAAAATCTAATTCAAAATATGAATGCTGTTACAGCTGCATGTATAATGACTAAAAAGTCTATTTATGAAGAAATTGGATTTATGAATGAAGGTTTTGCTGTGGCATTTAATGATATTGATTTTTGCTTGAAAATTAGAAATACTGGTAAACTTATTGTTTATAATCCTACAGTTGAATTTGTACATTTTGAGTCTAAAACTAGAGGAAACGATATGGATCCAGATAAAATTGAAAGATTTCAAGGAGAAATTAATCTATTCCTTAATATTTGGAAGGATAAACTTGCTCAAGGCGATGAATATTATAATAAAAATTTGAGTTTAGATTCTGATCAATATGATGTTAGGATAGATTAAATAAATTGTAATTTGTAGGGTAAATTTCATTTTCAAAAATTATTAACATGTATATAAAAATTTTACTATAATATTTTTCTTACTCTATATCAGAATTATTAACAAAATTATATTATTCATATTCAGTTCCTAGTTCAA